>NZ_CP041036.1:309902-619804 GCF_006385555.1 Shewanella polaris
ATATTATGTGGTCAAAACTGTATAAAAACAAAGAGCGGCACTTGGTTGCAAGTGTCGCCTATTTGGTTAATGTGAATTACTCATTCATCTTACACTAAGTGTATCCAGCGCTTAGTTTCATTGTTAATCCGCTTGGTGTTCAAAAGTACGGCCGGTGTGTTGAGACTGATTGGTTTTAGCTCGAGTAAACATCTCTGCGTAAGGCGCTGTTGTTTCGCGTTGCACATTGGCGTTACTTTGGGAAAAGTGACCTTGTTGAGTCTGTGATTCTCGATGAGTTGAATGGTTATTACCAGATTGGGCAAAGGCTTTACTTCTCAAGATTTTGTTGCCGAAAAGTTGGAAGGTAATAAAACTTAATAAGCCCAACATCAATAAAAAGGGTAGTAGCACAATGCTGGTGAATGCGATGCTAAAGAGCATAAGTGATGCCAAAATTGGGTTCATAGTCGAGAACCGATTTTTTAAATTGGCAGTGTGGAATGATTGATTAAATTTCATAGTAACTCCTGAATGCACTTAGCTTGAAAATGAGTGCCTGAAAAACGTTACCTATACATCAGTAACGATGATTTAAAGAACAGTTTGCAATGATTAGACATAATATGTCATGTTAAACCTGGTTAATGTTTAAGCTGGGGGGGATAACAATTTATTTTGTTGAGTCTTAACTTTCACCCGTCAATACCTTGCTGATGTTGGCTAAAGTTTTATTTTTAAGAGGTTTATATACCGAGACTAAGTGATTTTTGTGGGTTAGCCATAGATACGGTAAAAAGGTAAATGTCATCTTTACGCTTTGAGGTATTACTTCTCATCCTTTGCTTTAAACGGTTATTCGCCTTTATGAACATCTTTCTATCACGGCAAGCGGCAGTAAGGATAACTAATCAATATAAACCAATAACAGCATTTTTAATGATTAATTATTCTGCTGGCTTGGCATGAAGTAACTGGTTTATCTTGTTCAATGTAGGGGTGAGTGTGATACCTATCTTTATTTGAGTTAGCTGATAAATAGGGCTCAGTAGGTGCCGAACGATGGGACTTCATGTATTGGCGACTTAAGAGGGTCATGCCAATGAAACCAACCAAAATAAACAAGAGTATTAACGGTAACAACAACAGAAAAGCTAATAGGATTGTGACCGCTGTGGTAAATGCAGCGAGTGGGCGCATCTTTCGCAGTCGTTGAATGAGTTTATGGGTGCTAATTAACCTCAACATCCTCTCCCCTTAAATGTGGCTAAGCTTACACATTGTCTTATGTGGTTGCTTAATTGCCTTTCAGCATTATTATTAAACAGTTTTGAGTAATTAGTTGGCTAAAAGTTCATAAATAGTGAAATTAATCACTATTTATCCTCTAAAAATTTTAACGATCATTTTTAGTAATACGATTATTGGCAATGGCTTTTTCGACACTACTGAAAATCATATTGCGAAACCATTTATGTCCTGGTTCTTGATTATTTCTCTCATGCCATAAAAATACATAAGCCATGGGCATAAACTCAAAAGGCAAAGGAATAGAAACCAGCGAATACAGTTTTTGAGCATGATGTGCAAAGCTCGATGGTAAGGTAAAGATTAAATTTGTATGGGCGCAAACACTTGCAGCACCATAAAAGTCTGGCACTGTAGTCGCTAAATTACGATGTAATCCTAAGTTTGCGAGGTGATAGTCTAATGCCCACCAATCATTACCTTCACATCTTACTTGTACATGGGACATATTAAGATAGTGAGTTTGATCCCAATGCCCAGCTTTTACTTTTTGTAAAATAGGGTGGTTTTTACGCACCAAGCAAACTTGATGATCGTTAAATAGGACTTGAGATTCAATACCTTCTGGTACTTGGTCAATGTTGCTATCAGTTTGTGGGTGGATGTCCCGACCTGCAATGCCAAAATCGATTTGTCCCTGTTGTAAATCTTGCATCGATTTTTCTGTCCAGACATAAGAGTCTAGTTTAATTTGCGGGGCTTGCTGTAACAAGGGACCGATAAAATAGGGTATTAGTGTTTCATAGGCACTCTCGACCATTGAGAAAGAAAAATGGCGGTTACTGTTTTCTGGATAGAAAATGGGAGGTTGAGTGAGTTGATATAGATTTTGTAATATTTGCGGTAATTTTTGTCTTAACGCATCTGCATGAGCGGTTGGTTTTAATCCATGTGCTGTACGTTGAAAGAGCGGGTCGTCTAATGTTTGTCGTAAACGATGAAGGCTTTTACTGACAGCTGATTGGCTAACATGTAACCGATGTGCTGCTCGAGTAACGCTTTGCTCTTCAAGTAAAACTTGAAGAATTACTAGCAGATTAAGATCGACTCTAGCAAGATTATCTAAATTCATGTGATATTCTCAAATGGAAATTCACTTCTGATTTTATATCATTTCTGTTCATACCTCCATTTGACTTATTATAGCGCCCTATTAAGGGTGACCTTTGTGCATTTAACATTTGAGAGATAGAAATACATGCGTCGTAATTTATTACCACTATTAATGTTTATGGTGCTGTTAAGCCCATTAGCCATTGATATTTATCTCCCATCTATGCCTGCAATGGCATTGGAATATGGTGTTTCTAACGGTGAAGTACAGTCTACTTTAGTGTTGTTTTTGTTTGCTATGGGTGTAGGGCAAATTCTAATTGGCCCATTAGCGGATCGTTTTGGTCGTAGGCCTGTCGCATTATTTGGGATTGTATTCTATGGCATAAGTAGTTTATTAGGTGCTTATGCGGTTGAATTTGAATGGTTGCAGATTGCCCGTGTTTTTCAAGGGTTGGCAGCTTGTTCCACTTCTATTGTAGTATTTAGTGCTATTCGTGATTGTTATGATCGTAAACAAAGTGTATCGATGTACAGTTATCTTAATGGTGCCATTTGTGTTGTTCCTGCCCTCGCACCAACCTTAGGTGGATTGTTAGCCCTGCAATTTGGCTGGCGCTCAACATTTATTTTTATGGCTTTATATGCCGTTTTAGTATTGTTTATTGTAGGATTTCGCTTTCCTGAAACCCGCCCCTTAAATACTGACAGTTCAGGGCCTCTATACCGTTGGAACCGCTATAAACCAGTTATTGGCGATCCTCATTTTATGTTCTACGCCAGTTGTTGCATGATCGCGATGGCATCGATTTTATGTTACGTGTCTTATGCTCCAGTGTGGATAATTGGACATTTAGGTGTTTCAGAACTGACCTTTAGTGGCTTATTTGGCCTTAATGCAGCGGTAAATATTGTGGCTTGTTTTGCCGCTCCAGTGTTGATTAAGCGTATTGGGAATCGACCTGGTGTGCTGATGGCGTTATCGTTAATGTTGATTGCCGCCATTGTCGAAGCTGCGATGTATTTTGTTGGCCCCCATGAAGGATTAGCTGGCGCGGTGGCATTTATGGCTCCCATGATGATTTTGTGTGTTGGTTTTGCCATTTTACTCGGCCCAGCAACCAGTATGGCGTTGTCGGCTTTCGGTGAGCGAGCAGGAACTGCGACGGCAATGTTAGGGTGTATTCAGATGAGTGGCGCGTCAATACTGACGGCATTGATCCAACTAACTGATATACCAGCACCTTATGCGATAGCGGTTGTTATGGGGGGCTTTAGTGCGATATTTTTGATTATTATGGCAATGAAGCGTTTAAGTCACCTACATCATGAACAACTGCAACATGACTAATTAAACGACATTGATTTATGTCACCTTTAACCCGCTGAGTGCTAACCACATTCAGCGGGTCTTTTTTATTTAAAATCGACGGAAGATTGCTATAATCTAGCGACTTACATCAAACGAGCTATTTTTTGAAACGCGAATACTGTCAACGCTGTTTATATCCCAAAAACTCCTGCCTTTGTAAGGTAATTAAACCTATGTCCGTGGTCACTGAAGTTGTAGTATTACAGCATCCCTCTGAAGTGAAGCATGCTAAAAATACCGTTCGTTTGCTTGCATTGGCCTTGCCTCAAATTCGTATTGTTGTTGGTGAAAGTCCAGCCGATTTTGTTGATTTACGACGCTATCTAGAAGAGCAAACCAAGCCAGTTTATGTGGTTTATCCAAATGAGCACAGCCAAACAGTGGCCGAGGCGGGCGCGAGTGAGGCTGCTATTATTATTTTAGTCGATGGTACTTGGCGTAAGGCGTACCGAATGTTACAGCTTAATCCGTGGTTAGGTGATTATCCGTCGCTTCACCTTGAGGTAGAGGATGAGTCGCAATATATCATTCGTAAAGCGAAACGTAGTGACAGTTTATCAACTTTGGAAGCGGCTGCTCACACGCTGGTTGCATTAAATCCAAATGTGGATGTTACGCCAATATTTGCAGTGTTTAACGCAATGGTGCAACATAAGTTAACGGCTATGCCTGCTCTGGTACGTGGGCGGTATAACGTCGATAACATCAAAGGATAGATAGCATGAAAAATCGGCTGATAAGCTTATTAGTTATACTGGTAACCGCAAGTTCATTCGCATTTGTTACCACTGCGGCTGACAAACCACATAAAAAAATGACCTTGGCTGAAAAAGGTGAGCAAGCGCGAATTGAGTCAATTGAACTTGAACAAACACAGTTACAAAAAGCCCGTGATGCAGCCAAAGCGACCAAGGTGCGTGAGCAAGAGGTGTTAGCAAAGCATCAAGGTAATGACTGGGAAGCGAAGCAACTCGAAAAAGCCCGATCCCAATCTGATGAGCGCTTAACTCGTCAGCAAAAGTATTTACAACAGGCGCAAGATGCGGCTAAGCAAACCCACAAAATCCCCAAAGACCCCAAAACGATAGAACCCGTTTTATCAGAATAGACTCAGTATTTATATCACTTTTTAACTCGCCTATGTCGGAGTCTCATTTGTCATCTTGTCCTTTATGTCATTATGAAACAGTTGCTTTTCATCAAGATAAAAAACGTCCTTATGTTCGCTGTCCGCAGTGTTTGCTAGTGTCAGTCCCATCAGCATTTTATTTAGATAAAATAGCTGAAAAAGCCCATTATGATTGCCACAATAATGATGTTGCCGATGCTGGTTATCAACATTTTTTATCTCGCACGTTAACCCCGTTATTAGCTCAGCTTACCCCTAACGCAAAAGGATTAGATTTTGGTTGTGGCGAAGGTGCAGTGCTAAGCAAAATGGCGGCTAAGCAAGGGATTAGCGTAGCCAATTATGATTTGTTTTATCACTTAACTCCTCAGGTACTCACCCAACAATATGATTTTGTCTGTTTAACCGAGGTGATAGAGCATATTGCCGATGCGCAGTCGTTAGTGGAGCAATTAAGCCAATTATTGTTACCTGGTGGCATATTGGCGGTGATGACCAAAAGAGTACCTTGCGTAGATACATTTGCAAATTGGTCTTATAAAATTGACCCCACTCACATCAATTTTTATGCGATAGAAACCTTTGAATGGATTGCATTACAACAAGGTTGGCAGCTTGAGGTTATCGACAGTGACGTGGTGTTTTTTCATGTCCCGTTCTCGAGTGAACAGCTGAGTGAATCGCCGAGTAAATAACTGAGTAAATAACGGTGTAAATAGCCAAGTGAAAAGTTGAGTTAATGCTTGATCAATTAGCTGCTAGTTCAATCTACATGTCGTGTGTTAATAAATAGATACAATTGACTTGTTATCAAATCATTAAAATATTTAACAATCGCATCATTTCAAGGTAGTTTTGTTGTACTGATAACAATAAAACCGGAATCAATATGCGTCTAACATCTCTTGCTTTGCTGCTTACAAGCGTCTTTGCTTCTAGCGTTTACAGTACATCCACCGTGGCTAGTGTGCCCAATGCTGCAGAGTTAACCGCTCAAGTCGAAAGTAAAGTGATTACATGGCGTCGAGATTTACATCAGCATCCCGAGTTATCTAATCGAGAGTTTCGCACCAGTAAAGTGATTGAAAAACACCTCAAATCACTAGGGCTCGAAGTGCAAACTGGTATTGCCCATACAGGTGTAGTGGCAATACTTAAAGGTGGTAAGCCTGGACCATTAATTGGTTTACGTGCCGACATGGATGCACTACCAGTCACGGAAGTGGTTGATTTACCTTTTGCCTCTAAAGCCACTGATACTTATCGAAATCAAACTGTAGGAGTCATGCATGCCTGCGGTCATGACACTCATGTGGCCATGTTGATGGGGGTTGCTGAAAACTTAGTAAAAGTAAAAGACAGCTTGGCAGGTGATGTGATGTTTATTTTCCAACCTGCTGAAGAAGGAGCTCCAGAAGGCGAAGAAGGCGGCGCAGAGTTAATGCTTAAGCAGGGCTTGTTTGCTAAGCGTAAGCCTGATCAAGTGTTTGGTATGCATGTTACATCAAGCATGCCATCGGGTATGATTGGTTTACGTTCAGGCCCCGCTATGGCGAGTGAAGATTCATTTACCATTAAAGTGCTAGGCAGACAAACCCATGGCTCACGTCCTTGGGGCGGAGTTGATCCTATTGTGGCATCAGCGCAAATTATTAACAGTGTACAAACTATTATTAGTCGCCAGGTAGATATTACTAAAGCGCCTGCAGTGGTCAGCTTTGGGGCCATTAATGGCGGTATTCGTTCGAACATTATTCCTGACGAAGTGGAGTTAATCGGTACTATCCGTACATTTGATCAAGATATGCGCGCAGAAATTAAAGTCAAATTGGCTGAAATTGCCACCAATGCGGCTAAAACGCTTGGTGCCACAGCGACAACTGAGATCCAACCTGGTTATCCTGTCACGGTTAATAATCCTGAGTTAGTCAGTAAAATGCGTCCTGTTATTGCTTCTGTGGTGGGTGATAACATGTTAATTGAGCCTGGACTTATCACTGGCGCAGAAGACTTCTCTTACTATGCACTTGAAACGCCAGGTATGTTCTTTTTCTTAGGCGTGACGCCAGCAGACCAAGATCCAAGTCAGGTTGCCAGTAATCATTCACCGGCATTTTATGTAGACGAAAGTGCGCTAAAAGTGGGTGTGCAAACCATGACACAAGTTGCCTTAACCGCATTAAGTGCAGCACAATAACCCTATTTTAATAACCCATTTTTTATAAACCATTTTTATAAACCATAGTACAAGAGCTCAAAGGAGCTAGATATGACACGCAAGATAATAGCGTTGTTGATGACCATAGGCCTATTAAGTGCGCCTACGGTGTCAGCGACACAAGCTGAAGACATTAATAGTTTTACCTTAGATAATGGCATGAAGATTATGGTATTGGAGGATAGCTCTATTCCTAATGCCAATATGTATATTTTTTGGAAAGTCGGTTCGCGAAATGAAGTGCCTGGAATTACGGGGATTTCACACTTTTTTGAACACATGATGTTCAATGGTTCTAAAAAGTTTGGTCCGAAAATGTTTGACCGGACGATGGAAGCCGCTGGTGGCGCCAACAATGCTTATACTACTGAAGATATGACAGTGTATACCGATTGGTTTCCAGCAAATGGCTTAAAAACAATTTTCGATTTAGAAGCCGATCGTATCGCCAATTTAGACATCAATCCTGTGATGGTTGAAAGCGAACGTGGCGTGGTGCAGTCAGAACGTACCACTGGGCTTGAAAACTCTAACTGGCGCACTATTCAAGAAGCGCTTAAAAGTGTTGCCTTTGCAGCACATCCATACAGCTGGTCTGTGATTGGTTATGAGTCGGATATTGCGGCTTGGACCTTAGAAGATTTACAGCAATATCATAAAACCTATTATGCCCCTAACAATGCGCTAGTGGTGATTACCGGTGATGTGAAGTTAGCAGAAGTGAAAGCGCTAGCTAACCAGTATTTTGCACCTATTCCTGCTCAAGCTCCGCCAAAAGCGGTACGTACGATAGAACCAGAGCAAAAAGGTGAACGCCGGGTATTTGTTAAAAAAGAGTCGGTGAGCACACCTAACATTATGCTGGCTTACCATGTGCCTGCAACGAGTCACGCTGACTACTATGCATTGGATTTATTGGCGTCGATGTTAAGTGAAGGCAATAGTTCGCGTTTTTATCAGGCATTGGTCGACAAGCAATTAGCCGTTGCGGCTGAAACCTACATGCCGATGTCGTTCGACCCTAATTTGTTTTATGTTTTAGGTGTGGCGAATGCAGGTGTGAGTGCAGAAACCTTAGAACAAGCCTTAATTGAACAAATCAATCTTATTGCTACTCAAGGAGTCACTCAGCAAGAACTTGAAAAAGTGAAAAATATTAAGCTAATGGATTTTTATAGAACCATGGAAACCATTAACGGTAAAGCCAATACCTTAGGGACTTATGAGCTGTATTTTGGCGACTATACAAAACTCTTCAATGCCCCTGAAGCCTATAACCAAGTCACACCGGCTGACATTCAACGTGTGGCACAAACCTACTTAATAAAAGCGAATCGGACTGTCGGTGTGCTCGCTGCTACTGAGGAGTCTGACAAATGAAAACCATAACTCACAGACGTATTAAAATATCATTATCGGCTATCGCATTTGCATGTAGTTTAAGCTTAAGTGGTTGTGCGAATACGCAGAAAACTTCAGTTGATGATGTTGTTGCTAGCCCCAGCTTTGCGATGCCGAGTTATCAATCGGTTACGTTAGACAATGGTCTAAACGTTAAGTTGATGGTGCAAAAAGAAGTGCCATTAGTGACCATTGATGCAGTGGTTAGAGCCGGAGCCGTGAATGATGTTACTTCGGGTATGGCTTATATCACCTCACAAAGTTTAATGTTAGGTGCAGCGGGTCAAGCTAAAGCCGACATTGAGCAACAGTTAGACTTTATCGGTGCCAGTATTGATACCACTGCTGATTTAGAAGGCAGTTATATTCGTGCCAATATGATGAGCAAAGATGTTGATACTGTACTCGATATTTTTAGTCATGTATTGCGTCAACCTGACTTTGATAGCACTGAGTTTGATAAGTTAAAGCAGCGTGAAATTGTCGGTTTGTCACAACAAAAAGAAAGCCCTCGAGCCGTGATTGGCCGCTACTTCAATAAGTTAGTTTTTGGTGAGCATCCTTATGCTAATCCGGTATCGGGTAATAGCGATACCATCGCTAAGCTTACCGTGGCCGAGTTACGTGCTTTTCATAAAGGCTATTATCAACCAAGCAATATGACCATTAACGTAGTGGGCGATTTTGATGTTGCCGACATGACCGTTAAGCTTAATAAAGCCTTTGGTGATTGGCAGGCAACAGAAACAGTGATTCAGCCAGATCTAAGCCAAAACTTACCAACATTAACCAAGCCGCGAGTATTGTTGGTCGACAAGCCTGATGCAATTGAAACCACCTTCTTAATTGGTGGTTTAGGTATTCGTTATGACAACCCTGATTATGTTGGTTTAACCGTTGTTAACACTATTTTAGGTGGTCGTTTTACCTCATGGTTAAATGATGAATTGCGCGTTAATGCTGGCTTAACTTACGGTGCTCGTTCTGGTTTTGACCCTTATGCACAATCTGGGGTATTTAAAATCAGTACATTTACTAAGTTATCGACAACCAAAGAAGCGATTGATTTAGCCTTAAAAACCTACGCGCGTTTATGGGAAAAAGGTATTGATCAGGCCACTTTAGATTCTGCTAAAGCCTATGTTAAAGGTCAGTTCCCACCTAAGTACGAAACCAGTGGTCAGTTAGCTGGTTTGTTGTCAGACATGTATTTATATGGCTTTAATGATGATTTTATTAATCAATTTCAAGCCAAGGTTGACGGATTGACGCTAGCAGAGACTCAACGTTTGATTAAGCAATATTTCCCACAACAAAATTTACAGTTTGTATTAATTGGTAATGCGGACAAAATTGCTGAAGTTGCGGCGCAATATGGTGAAGTCACTAAAGTTGATATTACGGCAACAGGATTCGGTCAGTAAGTGTTAACTGATTAGTAGCTTGGTGGTATCGTATAATGGCTCACATTAGTGGGCCATTTTTATAGATAAGGATTTTTGCAGGAGGAGACGCTTGGTTAGCCAAAAAAGTTATTCAATATTATTGGTCACGACCAGCTTGTTACTTATGTACTCAGCATCTGCTTATGCAGGGAAAGTGACTTTAGATAGGTTTTGTAGCCAATTAGATGGTGAATGGCAAGGCAGCGCCGCCAATCCGAATGCGATGCCGAAAAAGGTCAGTACTTCGGTCATGTGCTCGGCAGATAAACAAAATTTATTCATTAGTGTTAGTCGTGGTAGCCGTTTTTCAAATAGCGAAACATGGTGGTTTAGACAACAACACGATCATATTTTATTACTGTATGCCAATGGCGTTAGTGATGACGTATCCCAAGCGTTGACACTCTATGAGCAAGCGGGCAGTTATTCATTTTTAGGTAAAGGTGAAATAAATCAGCGCCCAGCATTAGTGCAGTTGCAGTTTGATCCCATTACCGAAGGTGCCGATGCGTTAACTCAAGGGTGGCAATGGCAACAAAGCGCTCATTATTTAGATGACGACAGTGAAAATTATCAAGTCATTAGAGCCATTAGCTTACTTAAACAGTCAGTAGAGGCCAGTCAACCGACTGAATAAACTCTTTATCGCGAGTGATAAAGCTGATTCGCTGTAAGACAGATTAGCGGTAAAAAAAGTAAGCGATAAATAAGGCCCAGCTTAACAGTAATAATCCCATTAGTGACCACGTTAGCGAGTTGAATCTACTTTCTGATTCTGTATAAGACGTATCGGAATCGTCATCATTGCTGACTGACATATTTTTGTTTTTTTGCTGTTGTTTGCGTGCTTTGTCTCGATCGCGAGCTTTGGCTTTTTCACGTTTTTTGTATTCCGCAATACCTTTTTCAATCCCCGCCGCAATCAGCTTGGTTTGTTCTTTTGCTTGCCCAGGTTTTTGAGTTGCTTTGGCAATGGCTAAAGCATCTTGCTGGGTTTCGGGTGATAACGTTTTTTTCATTACTCAGCGCCTACAAAACCTAGTTGACGCCATGCTTCATAACTAATAATGGCGACTGAATTTGATAAATTTAAACTGCGACTATTGGCGGTCATTGGAATACGTAATCGCTGTGCAAGTGGCGTCGCATCAATAATATCCATGGGTAGTCCACGGGTTTCGGGGCCAAATAACAACACATCATTTTCTTGAAAAGCTATCTGAGTGTGAGGACGGCTGCCTTTAGTGGTACAGACTATAATCCGTTTACCTGCCATGGCCTCTAAAAACTCTGCATAGTTTTTATGGCGAGTCACTGTGGTTAGATCGGAATAGTCTAGGCCCGCGCGGCGAAGTTTCTTTTCTTCGAGATCAAAACCTAACGGTTCAATCAAATGTAACTGTGAGCCATTGTTGGCGCATAGACGAATGATGTTTCCGGTATTTGGAGCGATTTCGGGTTCATAAAGGGCAATATGAAACATAGCAACCTTATAGTGCGAAGCAAAAAAAGAGTGACAAATTATACCTTAAGCAAGGTATAACTGCGAGACGTTATCAATGCTGACGTTATCAAAATGAACGATACAGTGCGGATGATAATTGCTAATAGAGACTTGCATATAGGCTGTAACAGTTGCATAAAACACTGGTGATTTTATAGACGCCTTAGCGGTATAGCTAGCATATGGAGAAGTAAAAGTTCCATGACTATTCCTCTACCAACATCAGAGCTTAGATAATATTGGCACCACTTTCAGGGTCTCGTGATTGTGCAGCTTGTTGACGTATATCATCGGTATCGCTGCTTATGTCATCGCTAACCTCATTATGGGTATCTTCTAATGACTCTTGAGTTTTCTCAGTGTTGTGTTCAGTACTTTGTGTAGTATTCAGAGGTGTTTCATCTTGTTGATGTCCGTTGGTTACCAATTGCATCCCTTGAGGGAAAATGCGTTCGCGAGCATCGTCAGGCAGGCTGATCTGATTCGCTTCATAAGCGCGCACCAGTAAGCGCATTAGAATTGAAGCCACTTTTGGAACACTGTGAGTTTCAGCATTGACCCAAAAATACACTTGCAGATTAATCGTTGATGAACCAAGGTTTTTTATCAGCACCTGTGGCTCTGGATCTGCGAGTACGCCGTGATGATCGCTCATAATCTCCATAGCGATATCCTGAGCCTTGCGGATACTTGCATCATAGCCAATGCCAATCACAAAATGGCCACGCATTCTCGGGTTGGCGGTAAGATTTTTAATTACGTTTTTATAGATAGTGGAATTGGGAATTTGGATATGATTTCCGTCGTAGTCGACTAACGTGGTAGCCCTTGCTGTGACTTGCTTTACTACCCCCAAATTCCCCTCAACGGATATTACATCACCTAATTTGAATGGACGCTGTACACTGAGTAGTAAGCTGGAAATAAAGTTTTCGGCGATGTCTTTAAAGGCAAAACCTAAAATCAGGCCAATGACACCAGTGCTGCTAATAATCGCAACTGCAAACTGAGTTAAGCCCGCAAGACGCAAGAATATATATAGCCCCAACAATATAATCAATACACTGATGCTGCGCTGCATCACTAAACGGATCAACTCACTTTTTGTTACCCAAGCTAAGGGGCTAATGAATAAACGAGCTAAAGGGTGTGAAAGCCAAAATAGGAATAAGAATATCGACAGCCCTAAAGCCAAGCGCGGTAAATATAGTAAGGTTTTGTCCCAAAATTGCTCAGCATCATGTTGCAGGGGAGTCAAAGATAAGGGCTTGATAGGTTGCAAGTGAATGTTATCGACAACCTGAGTCACATCAGGTAAAGCGGCTATGGTTTGCAGTATACGCTCTTTACTCGCTTGCTCCGTGGCAGAGCCGTTTAGATTGACCACAGAGCCTTGTATTTCAATGTCTATTGCGCTGTTTGGATCAGTAATCTGTATGAGTTGTTTAACGGTGTCAGGCGAGGGCGCTGCCTGAGCATCTGTAGATACAAAGCAGGTAAGGCAAACAACAGTAGTGACTAAACTCCATAGTAGAATCCATCGACTTAATCTTGAGAGTGCTTTTTGATAACAGTGAGAAAAACTGTGTGAAAAAAAATTACAAATCATAAGATTATCCGAAAGGTATAGGCCTGTCATAATTTATACTAGCAAATAATCTTCAAAGGCACCAAAGGTTGTGAGAGTTATCTCCTAATGTTTTTGGATTATATTAAAAAGGCTTTTTCTCTGCTAAAAGCATACTAATAAGCCAATATATGAGATTTTGTTATTGCTTAAAATCCTATCCTCATTAAGAGAAATAACAACAATACTTGAAATAGTGGTCTGGTAATTGCTACTTACTTTATGCCAATAAATACAAGTCAGCTAATCTACGTTGGGGTAACAGTTAACCTCAGCACATTAAAAATGGAGGAGATTATGGATTTATTGCGTATTTTAATCGCAATTTTACTGCCACCGCTTGGGGTTTTTCTGCAAGTTGGGCTAAGCAAGACCTTATTATTAAACATAATTCTAACTTTGTTAGGCTACATTCCAGGAATTGTGCACGCGGTATGGGTTATTGCCAAACGATAGTGGCAGCCAAAATAATTAGGCCTGATGGTGAAGCGGCTCAGGCCGCTTGCCTTAATCGGAAAATATTGCCAGTTAGGAGTAACTTTTACTTAGCAATGACATGCTTAATACTTAAATGTTTATCGTGTCAATGCTTTCAATGTTGATACAGCCGTGTGGTCTTATGAAGGTGAGCTTGCTGTTACCGATTCCCTGCGTGTGCAGAGGGAGTTGAATAACACCTTTACAGAGACTATTAGAATTACATTGCTTAAGTTTCGTCTTTTTGGGTTCGGCTAGCTTACTGGTAAACTGATATTGAGCTTAAGGCCTTGGCGCTGACCTGTTGGGCTGATAAGGTTTTCTGCCACTATACTGCCTTGGTGTAATGTAATGGCGGCTTGAGTGATTGCCAGCCCTAAACCCCAACCGCCGCTTTGCCTGTCTCTGGCAGTGTCGGGGCGATAGAAAGGTTTAAAAATAGCTTCAAGCTCTTTTGGGTCTATACCTGGACCGTCATCTTTTACTGTAATCAATATGTACTTGCCCACTAGGGCTGCGCTTATGGTTATCTGGCTATTGGCATAGTAAATAGCATTACGTAGCAAATTTTCTATGGCGCGGGAGAGAGTCTTCGGGTGTTGAGGAAGTTTCAGCGCCTCTGGTATATCAATCTGTAAATTTTTTCCTTGCTGCTCGGCTTCAAATTCGGCGTCATCTAATACTTGGCTTAAAGATTCCGCTAATTCCAACATCAATTTGTTTTCATGGCTGGCTAAGCTTACTCGAGAGAGGGTTAGCAATTCGCTTATTAGCGCTTCAAGTTGTAAGGCTTCATAGCCGATACGATCTAGCTCTTTACTTTGCTGCCCTTTTTTACGGCCTAAGGCCAAGGCTAATTGCAGCCTAGTAAGTGGAGTGCGCAGTTCATGGGATATATCGCCCATTAATCTTTGTTGATTGTTAATCATGGTTTGTACGGCATCAGCCATGCCGTTAAAAGCCTGTGCTAATTGGCCCATTTCATCGCCACGATTTACGGTAGCTACATCGACTCGGCTAGATAAATCTCCTTTGGCAAGGGCATTGGCACTCTGTCTTAAAGACCGTAATGGCTTACTTAAATACCATGCGAGCAGACCGCATAATAGGCCCGATAATAAAGTGGCTAGAGCTGCTGTGAGTAGCTTATTGTCGGAAAAGAAGAAAAACCACGGTTGTGGATGATTATCGGGAAAACGGCCAAATAATTGATAAGCTTTGCCGTTGACCTCAAATGAATAGGGGCCAAAAATAAGTTCGTCTCTAAATTGGTGACTAATTGGTTGCTCTGCTTCCTCTGCCATGAGTTGAAAACGTCTAAATCCTCGTGAGATCCGTTTAGTATTTAATACTTGGCCTTCGGCATCGGCTAAATATAAACGTAAAGGACCGCCTTCATGCTTATTACGGGGCTCATCTTGATTTCGTCGAGGAAACAGGCGTTGTAAGTTTCTATTTTCAAGTAATTGAGGCTCCTCTTGTATCTGCTCGGCGACATTTTTCAGTATGCGCTCAAGACTAGGAGGTAAAGGCGAACGGTCATGACTTTGCTGTAATAGCGGCAATAATGACACTAAGGCAATAATCAAGGAGCTGCATAGCCAAAATCCCAATAATAATTTAAAAAACAGTCTGTTAAATGGGTTGTTTTTTAGCATTATGGTATCCAAATATAACCTTTTCCGCGTAGGGTTTTAACTCGTGGGCGGCCATCTTGACGCTCTGGTAGTTTTTTGCGTAGGTTAGATAAATGCATATCTAAGCTGCGGTCAAATGGCATTAACTTTTTGCCTAATACGTTTTCGCTTAATGATTCTTTGGTGACCAGTTCGCCGGTTTTCTCGATTAAATTAAATAATAGAGAAAATTCGGTGCCAGTTAGAATGATCAGTTGCTCATTACAATAGGTTTCTTGGCGGGTAGGATCGAGGCGTAAATCACCAAACAGTAGCATTTCATTAGCTTGGCTGTCTTGTTGGGTGGTGTTTGCTCTGCGTAAGATGGCTCTAATTCGAGCCACTAATTCGCGGTCATTAAAGGGTTTTGGCAAGTAATCATCAGCACCGATTTCAAGACCCACAACACGGTCAATTTCATCGCCGCGAGCGGTTAGCATTAATACCGGCGTTTGTTTTCTCTGGCGCAAAGCTCGCAATACTTCAAAACCATTAAGTTTAGGCAACATAACGTCAAGTAAGATTAAATCAAAGTCTTGCTGTTGCGCCATCATAAGCCCTTGCTCACCATCATAAGCTTGGGTCAAGGCAAAACCTTCCAGCTCGAGTAATTGGCTAAGTAGGTCTGATAGACCAATATCATCGTCGATAAGTAGAATGCGATTCATAACTGTCCTCTGGCACAAAGAAAATCTGTATGTTGACGTTAACATACAGATTTTTTGATCAATTAAGCTTATAGCATGCCAAGATTAAATCATATCAACATTGCATTGTTTTACATTTAGCCAGCTTTATTTCTCAATAGATAACGTTTGATTCTGGCGATGATAAAGGTAAGAACAATAGATCCGAGGATCAGGCCTACCGAAAAGACTGCATTTTGCAATGAGCTAGGGTTAAAGACGAGCATACTGCCTAACCCTAACATCATAATGCCTGACATCAGTTTAAGCACTTCACCTTCTTTTTCGGTAAGTTTACGTTTACCTAGCGTCATAGAGAATACAATCACAATGGCAGCAAGTGGGATAACGTAAACCACGTTATAAGCAATGAGGTATAAGTAACGTTGCATAGTGTCGATATCTGATAATGATAACACTGAGGTGTAAATCATCGGGAAACCAGCAGTACACAGCAGCTCATAGGTGTTAGCTAAAATAGCCAAAATGGTTGAGCCTAAAAGCATCGCAGGTAGCGAGCTGGCTTTTGACAATTTACCCATTCGCTTGATAAGCGAGCCACGATTTTCAACGGACATTGATAGGCTAACGTCGCCACGACCATAAAAGTAATCTTTTATATTCACCAGCGCTGCGATTAATGCCAATACACCGGCACAAGTAATAATTATTCCACCGTCACCACCGCCAAGTACTTGGAATAAGTTAAGCCAAGCGCTCATAAATATAAAATAGATAAAGCCTGAGAAAAATACAAAAATCCCGCCCACTAATAGCATGCGTTTGCGGCTGCCAGCATTAACCATAATGCTCAGTAAAAACAGTAGTACGAAAAAGGCGCAAGGATTAAAGGCATCGACACCCGCTAATACTACGGTGAGTACAGGTAATGACATTTCTTCAGGGTGTACGGCACCAATTAATGGAATGTCGACAGGTTGAACGCTTGGTTCAGGGACAATATCACTGGCCTGTTCAAACGACATGCCGCATGAACCTTCGGCTTGTGGGTTGTCACTATTGTCGCTACAGGTTTCAAATAAAGGGGGGGGTACGGTTTGAGTTGCACCGAGAAAATCATCGAGTTTATCACCAACGTCTGCTTTACCACCTTGGCGTTGGTAGCAGTTAACTAAGCGCTCTAATATGTAGCGCCCAGTGACATCATGACTGTTATAGCCAACCACCGCCTCACCACAAATGGCGAAGTAGGGCACTGATTTAGGTTCAACACCCGTTTGTTTACCCATTTCCATGAGTTTATCGACGTTGCCGGGTTCGTTAATGGCATAATCGTGTAACTCTATCCAATCAAAACGTTCGCCTAAAGCATCAATAAAAGGGTGCGCTTCACGACAATGTGGACAAGTTTTAGACCAAAAGAAATGCAGTTTAACTATTGGCTGTTGGTTTTGCTGGCTATACCAAAGTGAGTCATCTGTTGATGCTGTGGTACTGGCTATTGAGCTTGGAGCCACGACAAAAACACAAAGAAGTAACAGTAATTGGCCAATCAATCTATTCATAACTTATTCCATAAAAGCGCTAATAAAGTGATTTTATGCCCTAATATGATTGCTGTAAGGATCAAGTATGAATAACGTTAACTAGCTCTCATTACAAGGATTCTTATCGTACAATATGCAAGATCGATCATGTCATAATAGTGCTAAAGTGTTAAGAAAAATACTCTTTACATAGGTTTACTCTGTCTTAACCCTCATTGACATTGCATTCGGTAAACTGAGTATCAAATCTGCTAAGGCAGAAATCGAATCCCATTTAAACCGAGGAACTTAACAATGAAAACATCATCAATCATCAAAACGAGTTTAGTTGCCTTAGTGGCAAGTTCGGCATTATTAGCTGGTCAGTTATATGCCGCAGATACTTCAGACAACACTGCAAAAACTGAACGCTGTGCTAATAAAGGTGACAGACATCATGGTCCTAAAGACGGTATGCATAAAATGCTCCGCAAGCTGGATTTAACGGATGAACAAAAAGCGAAAGTTGAAGCGATATTCGACAAATATCAGGCCAAACGTCCAGAGCGCCCAACTAAAGAGCAGCGTTCTGAACACCGTGCAGAAATGCTAGCCTTAATTACTAGCACTAGTATTGACGAAGCTAAAGCAACTAAGATGGCCGAAGCGCAGCAGCAACAACGTCTACAGGGCATGCTAACGCATTTGAAAATGCAAAACGAAATTTACCAATTATTAACGCCTGAACAGCAACAAACGTTTAAAGATAAGTTTCAGTTTGGTAAAGGTGAAAAAGGCCATAAGTCTCGTGATTAATCGTTAGCGCATGGTTATAAAGTATAATCGTTTAAAGCCGTTACCTTGTGGTAACGGCTTTTTTGTTTATGCAAGTTTGCTAATGGTCACATATTGCATATAACTAACGCTTACTTTAGTAAACTTTATCCTCATGAAGCAATGAACTTGCTATAGTAAAGGCTGTTTATTACCAAGCTAAAGAGTTGATAACTTCACTATGTCTACAACCTCTGAATATGACTTTTGGGTCAAGTTAGCCAGTCGAGCATCAATCGCTACGGCACTGTGCCTTATTGTCATTAAGTTAATCGCTTGGCTTTATTCAGGTTCGGCCAGTATGCTGGGGTCGTTAACAGATTCATTTGCTGATGCGTTGGCGTCGATTGTTAATTTTATCGCGATTCGTTATGCCATTGTGCCAGCAGATAAAGATCATCGCTATGGCCATGGTAAAGCTGAGCCGTTAGCATCGTTGGCCCAAGCTGCATTCATTTTAGGCTCTGCGTCATTACTTTTGCTTTATGGCGGTGAAAAGTTAATTAACCCTGTTCCGGTAACCAATCCAATGAGTGGCATAGTGGTGTCTATTATTGCGATAGTACTGACATTTGCCTTAGTGTTACTGCAACGTCACGCTTTGGTGAAAACCAACAGTTCTGTGGTTGAAGCTGATTCATTACATTATAAATCTGATTTGTTACTAAATGCGGCGGTTTTATTAGCCTTGGTATTAGCGCAATATGGTTGGTGGTGGGCTGATGGTCTATTTGCTGTATTTATCGCGTTGTTTATTGGCAATCAAGCCATTGGTTTGAGTTATCGTTCCATTCAAAGCTTACTCGATCGGGAACTCGATGATGATACTCGCAATAAGATTAAAGCATTAGCTAAACAAGATCCTCGGGTTCAAGGGGTTCATGATCTACGCACTCGTCA
Source organism: Shewanella polaris (assembly GCF_006385555.1). Taxonomy (NCBI): domain Bacteria; kingdom Pseudomonadati; phylum Pseudomonadota; class Gammaproteobacteria; order Alteromonadales; family Shewanellaceae; genus Shewanella; species Shewanella polaris. The sequence goes on from NZ_CP041036.1 coordinate 328,999, forward strand.
AGCGGGTAAAACAACTTTTATTCAATTACATATGGAATTAGCGGGTGACCTATCACTGTATGATGCTCATAAAATAGCAGAAAAAGCAGAGTTTACGATTAAAGCGGCATTTGATGATGCTGAAGTGATTATTCACCAAGATCCGGTTTAATCAATGATGAATAGAGATCTATGCTTTTTATTAACCCTTATCGCGGGGTTAATTGATTCTTTGGCGGTTGTTTGGATACAGATTTGTGGGATGACAACTAACTGATTGGATGATAATCCAACATAGTCTCGCGAAAATGGCTATTTTAGATACAAGGTTTAGTCTGCGTTGGATTAAGGTTTGTTAAGTGAGTCAAACTTAACAAACCTTAAAGCAACACAGGCATTACTGCGATTATGATGGCAATACTTGTGCTTAATCCATCGACAGTTCTTTCAATTTACGTGTCAGGGTATTACGGCCCCACCCTAGGCGTTTAGCGGCTTCTTGTTTATGGCCTTGAGTATGTCTAAGTGCAGTTTCAAGTAAAATACGTTCAAATTCAGGTTGAACTTCAGTGAGTAAATCACTTTCACCTGCAGCCAGCTTTTCATCAATCCAATCAGTTAATGCGGTTTGCCAATCACTTGATCCAGCTTGTTTTTGCTGGTTTGCTACTGGGTCTTTGAGCAATTCCGGTGGTAAATCTTGCGGTAAAATTTCTTGTCCGGACGCCATCACCGTTAACCAACGACAAGTATTTTCAAGTTGGCGAACATTGCCCGGCCAAGGTAAGTTAGCCAGTTTTACGGCCGTTTCTTTGGTGAGTATTTTAGGTTCAACACCGATCTCTTTAGCTGCCGTGCTTAAAAAATGATTGGCGAGTTGGGCAATGTCTTCACGGCGTTGTGATAATGGTGGTAAATGCACTCTGATCACATTAAGGCGATGAAACAAATCTTCGCGGAAGGTGCCTTTTTGCACCTGCACTTCGAGGTTTTGATGTGTTGCGGCAATAATTCGTACATCAACTTGCACCGCTTGATGACCGCCAACACGATAAAACTGACCATCAGCAAGCACACGTAATAATCGAGTTTGGACATCGATTGGCATATCACCAATTTCATCTAAAAACAGGGTGCCACCATTAGCTTGTTCAAAACGTCCTTGGCGCACGTTGGCTGCACCAGTAAAGGCGCCTTTTTCATGACCGAAAAGTTCTGACTCAATCAAATCTTTTGGAATCGCTGCCATATTTAATGCAATAAACGGTTTGTCTTTGCGAGGACTATGTTTGTGTAATGCGCCTGCAACTAACTCTTTACCAGTACCTGATTGGCCATTAATGAGGACACTAATCGATGAACGAGATAAGCGACCAATGGCACGAAATACTTCCTGCATTGCAGGGGCTTCACCAATAATTTCTGGTGTTTTTATCGTCGTATCAATAACAGGTTGTGGTATTTGCTCTGTTGCATGAGTGAGTGCGCGCTCGACCAAATTAATGGCTTCATCGATATCGAATGGTTTTGGCAAGTATTCAAATGCACCGGCTTGATATGCACTCACGGCACTGTCTAAGTCTGAGTGCGCTGTCATGATGATGACTGGAATATGTGGATAATGTAGTTGTAAGCGATCAAGCAAGGTTAACCCATCAGTGCCAGGCATACGGATATCAGAAACAATGACTTGTGGTTGCGATGCTTCTAGAGCTTGCCATAAGGATTCAGCAGCTGCAAAACTGGCTGTTGACAGTGATGCACCTTGAAGTGCTTTTTCGAGTACCCAACGGATTGAGCTATCATCATCGAGGATCCAAACTTGTTCACTAATGTTCATTTTACTACCTCATTCTGCCTACAAAGGGCATGCTAGTTATTGTAATGGCAGGTTAATAATAAATTCGGTATGACCTGGTGCCGAGACACAATCGATGCGACCGCCATGTAATCGAGCAATGTTATGTGCAATGGATAAACCTAATCCTGAACCTTCGTCACGACCCGTAACCATCGGATAAAAAAGTGTGTCGATTAATTCTGCAGGAATACCGGGGCCGTTATCGATAATGGATAAGGCGAGTACTACTTTATAGTGCTTTGTTCCAATAGTGACTTGATGTTGGGTACGCGTTCGAATGACGATATCACCGCCACAATGCTCCAAAGCCTGAATGGCATTTTGCACAATATTCAATATTGCTTGCTGCATTTGCTCTGGGTCCATTTGAATATCGGGTATCGACGGATCATAATCGCGCGTTAAGTTAATATTACTAGGCAGTGCCATCTCAACGAGTTTCAATACTTTTTGTATTACTTGATGGATGTTGTGCTCAGCATGCTGGGTTGGACGTTGTGGCCCAAGCAAGCGATCGACTAAATTACGCAATCTATCAGCCTGTTCGATAATTAAACTGGTAAATTCTTTTAGATCGGGTGAAGTTAATTCGCGTGATAATAACTGCGCTGCGCCACGAAGCCCCCCGAGTGGGTTTTTTATTTCATGGGCGAGATTACGCACTAAAAATTGTGCCGCTTGTTGTTGAGCGTCCATATTAAGTTGCTGATGGATACGACGCTGCTGATCAACTTGGCGTAACTCCAAAATGCTTAAATTGGTGTCATTTTCAATGGGCATTAAGGTGATATCAATAGTGTGGTGTTGACCCTCTAGGGTAATTAACGCTGCAGTATTAACGGTAAGACTTTGGCCTGCATTAATGGCATTACGCAGTAATTGTGGTTCAACCCCCATTAATTGATATAACTCAGGTAAAGTTTGTTCAAGTATTTTGTGGTTACCGACTCCCAATAATTGTGCAGCTGCCGCATTGGCATAGCACGGCTTGAGCTCGGTATTGATTACCAGCACTGCTGTGACTAAATGATTTAGTAGATTATTTGTGTCCATTAGTCGTCCTAGTATAGGGTTGCACTATTATAATGCACCGATTTGGTGCGACGCACAACCCGGAACACACAAGCTCTTCCTAAGATAAATAGTCACGCATAAATTTATAAATCAATGAATAAGCTAGATTTTATCTTAATCACTTAGGCTTTTTTGCCGGCCCAAATACAGATGCTTGGTGAAGGAATATCTTTCTAGGAGAGCTTGATGCAAGGACTTTGCCGCTTTGTGTTACAGCGTTAACAACAATAGAATGTTGACCACGATTGATGCCCGTTAATTGAAACTCATTGGATACCTGAGGTGATGCCGTAGTCACTCCATCAACAAGTAAAGTAAATAATACTCCGCGAGGTAACTGAGGTGAGGCGCTAACTGACACCGTAAACGCACCGTTATTATCACGAATTGTGGTATCTTCTCGAGGTGAGATAATCGATATTTTGTAGTTAATTTTGGTTTCTGTTGTTGGTGTTGTATTGATTTTTGTAGGCGTGTTAATTGTCATGTTATTTTGGGTGTTTTCATTTAGATCAACAACTTCAGCATTATTTTTCGGTTCATCTGAGTAATGAACTTTACCAGTGTCATCTACCCAACGGTAAACAGTAGCAAGGCTTTGGCTACTCAATAATAGCAAACCAATAAGTATGATAAGGCGCATGATCCACTCCATAAAACAATCGTTTCAATAGAGTAGACGTTTTTATAGAAAAAATCAGCTTAAACTGGTTAAGCTGAAGTGGGTAATGAGATGAGCACTCAATATGATTAGATATATTGACAGCAGTATTCTGAAATTTGCTCTGTTCGGATACTAAAGCTCACATTTGGTGCAAGTTGAAACTGGCTACCAGTAGGGTAAGCTACCCATTCTGTTTGGCCTGGTAATAATACGTCAAATTCACCTGAAATGACTTGCATTATTTCACCTTGAGCTGTTGAAAACTCATATTCACCAGGCATTACTACGCCAAAAGTTTGTTTACTGCCATCGGCTAACACTACACTTCTACTGACGACTTTACCGTTAAAATAAACATTGGCCAGTTTCGCGACACTCACTTGATGCAACATACTTATATAATCTCCTTCAATTGATATGATTCTATTCTCGTTAATTATATAACCAGATAATGAGTAAATTTGATATTACGTGAATTTATCTAGGTTTGGGTAAAATATCTAGTTAAATGTTTTCATGTTGATTCCAAATCACCGCTAACAAAAAGCCCAGATGCAACAGGCATCTGGGCTTTTTAGGTGTCAAGTGTGACAAATATAATTTGCCACTCATTGATTAACCGCGGTTATTACGCTTACGCTCATTTTCAGTTAAGAATCTCTTACGAACACGAATGTTCTTAGGAGTTACTTCAACTAATTCATCATCATCGATGAACTCAAGCGCTTGTTCAAGCGTCAATGTAATAGGAGTCGTCAATACTTGTGCTTCATCAGTACCTGATGCGCGCATGTTAGTTAGCTGCTTACCTTTAAGACAGTTTACTGTCAAATCGTTAGAGCGAGCGTGTATACCCACAACTTGACCTTCATACACTTCGGCAGCGTGACCAATAAACATACGACCACGGTCTTGTAATGCAAAAAGAGCGAAAGTTAGCGCTTTACCTGTTGCGTTTGAAATCAATACGCCGTTAGCACGTTGACCAATATCGCCACCTTTGTGTGGACCGTAGTGATCAAATGAATGATAAATTAGACCCGTACCAGATGTTGCAGTTAAGAACTCGGTTTGGAAACCAATTAAGCCACGGCTAGGAATGATGAAGTCGATACGTACACGACCTTTACCATCAAGCTGCATGTCTTTCATTTCACCTTTACGAACACCTAATTTTTCAATTACGGTACCTTGATGTTCTTCTTCAACGTCAACGGTTACCGTTTCGTATGGTTCACATAACTCATCATCAATTGTTTTGAGAATAACTTCAGGACGCGATACTGCTAATTCATAGCCTTCACGACGCATGTTTTCAATTAAAATCGATAAGTGTAATTCACCACGTCCTGAAACGCGGAAACGGTCTGGACTTTCTGTTTCTTCAACGCGAAGTGCAACGTTGTGAACTAATTCAGTTTGTAAACGCTCAAGTATGTTACGTGAAGTCACATACTTACCTTCTTTACCCGCGAACGGAGAAGTGTTTACTTGGAATGTCATTGTTAATGTTGGTTCATCAACAGTTAACGGTGGCATTGCTTCTACTGCATTCACTGCACAGATAGTGTCAGAGATTTTAAGTTCACCTAAACCTGTAATTGCAACGATGTCGCCTGCATTTGCAATTGGCACTTCGGTACGGTCAAGACCCATGTAACCTAATACTTGGCCCATTTTACCGTTACGAGTCTTACCATCAGCGCCAATAATAGTCACTTGTTGGTTAGTCTTAACGCTACCACGGGTAATACGGCCAATACCGATAACACCCACGTATGAGTTATAATCGATTTGAGAAATTTGCATTTGGAATGGCGCTTCCGCATCAGCGTCAGGGAAAGATACTTTCTCAACGATAGTTTGGAATAGAGGCGTCATATCATCGCTTGCTACATCAGGATCTAATGTTGCAAAACCATTTAATGCCGAAGCATAAACGATTGGGAAGTCTAATTGTTCGTCAGTGGCACCTAAGTTAACGAATAAATCGAATACTTGGTCAATAACCCAATCTGGACGAGCACTTGGACGGTCAATTTTGTTGATAACAACAATCGGCTTAAGGCCTTGAGCGAATGCTTTCTTGGTTACAAAGCGAGTTTGTGGCATTGGGCCATCAACTGCGTCAACCAATAGTAATACTGAATCGACCATAGATAAAACACGTTCTACTTCACCACCGAAATCGGCGTGGCCAGGAGTATCAACGATATTAATACGGTAGTCGTTCCACTGGATGGCAGTATTCTTTGCCAGAATGGTGATCCCACGTTCTTTTTCAAGATCGTTAGAATCCATAACCCGCTCAGTAGCTTCTCCACGAGATGCAAGGGTTCCTGACTGCGCCAACATTTTGTCAACCAGGGTTGTTTTGCCATGGTCAACGTGGGCAATAATGGCGATGTTACGTAAATTCTCTAACACAGATAAACCTCTAAACCAGCAAATAAAAAAAAGGATCTAACAAAAGCTATCTATTATAGCCAATGTAAAAAAGCGTGCCATTCTACTTCACAGCGGCTTTTGTAGATAGGATTATTTTTGAACACCTGTAAATATATTGCTTTCTAAGCCTAAAAAAAACAATATGAAACGTTTATATATTAAACATAACAAAGGTGTGATACTAAAATGTGACAGAGCTAAAACACCAAGATAATTACGACGCACTATTATGGACTATTGCACCATAAGTAAACTCGTGACGCACTGTATTGGTGCAATTGGTGTGTTCGGAGTGTGAAGTGTATTTCTCATTTTCGTAAAATCAATTACTTAGCGATGTGGCATGAATATCGCTTTACTGCAGATAATTATGCAAAATTCGTTTTCCAGATGCATTATCTGGCGAATAACAAAATTATATTAAGGGACAACCCTTTACCCTAACGGAGGCTTAGAATGTCAGTTGAATCAGTTTTAAAGCAACTTGAAGAGTTAGAAGTTAAGTTTGTAGACTTACGCTTTACCGACACTAAAGGTAAGGAACAACATGTTTCTATTCCGTCTCATCAAGTAGATGAAGATTTCTTTGAAGATGGCAAAATGTTTGACGGTTCTTCAATTACAGGCTGGAAAGGCATTAATGAATCTGACATGGTGCTAATGCCAGACGCAACAACTTTTCTATTAGACCCTTTCACAGAAGAAACCACAGCACTTATCCGTTGTGATATTTTAGAGCCAGGTACGATGACGGGTTATGATCGTGACCCTCGCTCTATTGCAAAAAAAGCCGAACAGTATCTAATTTCTACTGGCATCGCTGATACCGTATTAATTGGTCCAGAGCCTGAATTCTTTATATTTGACGATGTCCGTTTTGGTACGGATATGTCAGGTTGTTTCGTTAAGATTGATGCTAAAGAAGCATCATGGAACTCTGCTAAGAGCTATGAAGAAGGCAATACTGGTCACCGTCCAATGGTGAAAGGTGGTTATTTCCCTGTAGCACCAGTTGATTCTTCACAAGACCTACGTTCTGCAATGTGTTTAGTACTTGAAGAAATGGGTCAAGTTGTTGAAGCGCATCACCACGAAGTGGCAACTGCGGGTCAAAACGAAATTGCAACACGTTTCAATACATTGACTAAGAAAGCTGATGAAATCCAAATTCTAAAATACGTTGTTCATAACATGGCTCATGCTTATGGTAAAACAGCGACATTTATGCCAAAACCAATTGTAGGTGACAACGGTAGTGGTATGCATGTGCATCAGTCTTTAGCTAAAGACGGCGTTAACTTATTTGCTGGTGATAAATATGCTGGCCTAAGTGACATCGCGCTTTACTATATTGGCGGTATCATTAAGCATGCTCGTGCATTGAATGCATTTACTAACCCAAGTACAAACTCTTACAAGCGTTTAGTACCGCATTTTGAAGCGCCAGTTATGCTTGCATATTCTGCACGTAACCGTTCAGCCTCAATCCGTATTCCAGTGGTACCAAGCCCTAAAGGCCGTCGTATCGAAGCGCGTTTCCCTGATCCACATGCAAATCCATATTTAGGTTTTTCTGCATTGCTAATGGCTGGTCTTGACGGTATTCAAAACAAGATCCACCCAGGTGAAGCAATGGACAAAGATTTGTATGACTTACCTGCTGAAGAAGCGGCTGAGATCCCACAGGTTGCTACGTCATTAGAAAACGCACTGGAAAATCTACAGGCGGATCATGAGTTTTTGACTAAAGGCGGCGTGTTCAGCGAAGACTTTATTCAGTCTTATATTCAGCTTAAAACAGCAGAGTGTGAGCGTGTCTCACGTACGACTCATCCACTTGAGTTTGAAATGTATTACAGCTTGTAATTCTTAAGCTTAGTAGTGCCCTAGTTTATATAGGGCAAGTAAATAAAAAAACCCGATAAGTCTTTATCGGGTTTTTTATTTGATGATTAAAAGTATATTTTGCCACTACTGGAATATATTTATTTTCAATTAATACAACGTTTTATTTGTTTTGTGGGGGTGTGGAGGTCATGGTTTACATGTCATTTAAGTATTCCATTTTTTAGTGTGTTGTCTTCTAAGGCTTCAATCATTGACAGCTTTTTTGTAATCAGTGAGAGGGCATCTCATTGAATAAATTAACAGTGTGATAAGTTTGTAGAGGAATTCACTCATAAATATGATATTTATATGATTAATCACTCATTTGTCTTTCACTAAAAAGCGATATGTTCAATGGATAAGAAAGATCTCAAGCTATTAGATATTTTACAACGTCATGGTCGAATTGCTATTTCTGAATTAGCCGACAAGGTTAATATGTCGGATACTCCTTGTTTACGCAGGGTAAAAAAACTTGAACAAGATAAAGTCATTTTGGGCTATGGTGCGCAAGTGGATCCGCTAAAAGTCGGGTTGAATGTTGTAGTTTATACATCGGTACGCTTAACTGAACATACTGATCAGTCGACAGCATTGTTTGAATCTACAATGGCACAACTTCCTCAAGTGATGGAATGTGCGGTAGTCACTGGGGCTTATGATTATTTATTAAAAATAGTCGCTAAAGACTTAGTTTCTTATCAACACTTTATCAAAAAATCACTCGGTAACCTCAAGTTTGTCGCCAGTATTGAAACCACTGTGGTATTAAGGCAAGTTTTTAGCCGTACGGCTTTGCCCATGGACGAATCACCAATCGACTAATTTTAGGTTTATTGTATCTCGGTCTATTATATATCGAGATAACGGATATCTGACGATTTTTAATTACCCCAAAGCAGCACCTAGATCGTTTTAGTGTAACGATTTTTTAGGTTACCGCTTTAGGGCATTGAGTCGATATTTGCGGTAATGGCTAACCTTGCTCCATTGACTCGATAAATTTATTCGATTCGGCAATCGATTTATTCATTTCTTTAATCAGACTAGAGATATCTGTCTGTAAACTGGCAAATTCACCCTTAATAGCACCAATTGCCTGAGCGTTTAGATTATGTTTTAAATACAACATATTGTCTTTCATCGCGGTTAATATGGGTGGCATTTTGGCTTCAGCTCGACGCATACTTTTAACTAGCTTGCTATATGATCGCTTAGTTTCATTAAGTTTATTGGTGCTGTTGCGGCGTAAACTGGCTTTGCTTATTTCTTCTATTTCGGCCTGCCATTCGTCAAATAATGCCTCTGCAACATCTTCTACTTTGCCAATGCGGTCGGTGACTTCATCTGCTGCTGATTGCGCCGATTCATATTCATCTTTTGCTTTATTGTAGGCATCTTCTAAATCACCGCCATCAAATGCCAATAAAGCCTGCATTTCTTCTAAAGCTGAGCTAAATTGTTCCTGCGCTTCTTCTTGGGATTCTTTGGCACTTTGAACGCGATCGACCATTATGTCGCGCTTGTGGTAGCCAACTTTTTCCATTGCACCGTAATAGGCACTTTGGCAGCCACTCAACAGTAAACTGCTACTTAGTAGCGCAAGTGATATCCATTTTCTCATAAATGTGTCTCTTTTATTGTTTGAGGCGTAAAATTACCTCGTTAAGGACTAACTATCTGATTTAAATCTTGCTGCATCAATGATGCTCCAAAGATGGAAAAGTGCGCCAATAATGAATGGAAAAACCAGTACTGAGAAGAAATAGCAGAAGACGGTTATACAGAAAAATAACAAAGCTGCTAAAATACGACCTTGTAAAAGTTGACCCAAGCCGGGGAAAAATAAACTGGCTACTGCTGCGAGTACATTACCCGCTGAACCTTGTTGTGACATCAATTCTCTCCATTCTTTTATCACTAATATGTTATAACATTGTACGAAGTTAGCGGGTGAATACAATTATTATCTCCAATAACGCGCTATTAAATAAGGATTATTATGCCCAAAAAGTTTGATTACAGCCCTATTGTGGCTTTTTTTAGTGGGATTTGGCAGTTTCTATTGCACCTCAAACAACGGTTAGCTGAAGACCAAATTAATATCCGTGCAGGGCATTTGGCGTATGTTACCTTGTTATCATTGGTGCCTATGTTAGCCGTGACTATGTCGATGTTATCGGCGTTCCCAGTATTTAAAGGTATTCGCGGTAATATTGAAGGGTTTATTTATAACAACTTTATACCTGCAGCGGGTGATACGGTACAAGTGCATATTAACGAATTTGTCGCTAATGCGTCTAAAGGTACCTTTGTGGGTATTATCGCGTTAGTGTTTGTCGCCATTATGCTCATTTCAGCTATCGATAAAGCATTAAATAATATTTGGCGGATTACTGAAAAACGCTCATATGTGGTGTCATTTTCGATGTATTGGATGGTCTTAACGCTTGGTCCTGTACTCATTGGTGCTAGTTTGGTGGCTACCTCGTATGTGGTCTCATTAGAGGTGGTGACGGGGAGTGATCTATCTGGATTAGTACCTTGGATTATTGAACGTTTGCCATTGCTGTTTTCAGTCGCATCAATATTACTGCTATACATGGTAGTACCTAATAAGAAAATCCATTTTTCACATGCGTTGTTAGGCGCTGTCGTTGCGGCGGTATTGTTTGAAGCAGGCAAAAAGGGTTTTGCGTTTTATGTGACTCAGTTTCCGAGTTATGAAGCAATATACGGTGCGCTGGCAGTGATCCCGATTTTGTTTGTATGGGTGTACTTATCGTGGATGATTGTGTTGTTAGGTGCAGAAATTACGGCCGCATTACCAGAATATTTAGAAAGTTTAGCGGTCATCGCGGATGATCTCAAAGCTGAAATATTTACAGAGACTGAAACTAAAAGCCAGAATCATAATAATGTGCATGATCCTCTTGAGGTTGATAAATCCAGTCCGTCTTCTGAAAAATCTTAATTTTTTATGTGAATATATTCAGTAACCGCTAATTTTGATGGGCCTTGGGAAACAAGTACCTGTTGTTCAGTCTGTCCTTTAAAGCGGCCTTGTTTTATCTCATTTAATAAGTATCACCAAATAGTATTTAAGGCAGTTATGATTGCATTAATTCAACGTGTTAGACGCGCGTCAGTCACGGTAGATAGTACGATTGTCGGCAAAATTGACCAAGGTTTGTTAGTCTTATTAGGTGTAGAACGCGAAGATAACATTGAGAAAATGGTTAAGTTAGCTAAAAAAGTCATTAATTATCGAGTGTTTAATGATGAAAATGGCAAGATGAATCTTAATCTGACTCAAGTCGGAGGGCAATTGTTGGTGGTGTCGCAATTTACTTTAGTCGCTGATACCGGCAGAGGCTTAAGGCCTAGCTTTTCCAGTGCGGCAACCCCTGAGCAAGCCGATAGTCTTTATCTCGCTTTTGTAGAATATTGTCGCCAACAAGGAGTTGTTACTGAAACAGGGAAATTTGGTGAAGATATGCAGGTTGAATTGGTTAATGATGGTCCAGTGACCTTTAATCTGCAAGTATAACATCTTGGTTTATAGCTGTTTATTATCCCAAGTTGAGATTAGCTAGTCATCAATCGGAAGGATGTCGCTATGCTTGATATTTCGTTCACTGAATCGCAATCGGATACCAAGGTCTCTGCCTTGCTACAGACTTTGTGTGAAACTTGGCATAATACTATTCCTGTCAGTAAATTTATGGATATTACTCCTGTGTTGTTCAACGGAGATAGCTTACAGGTTACAGCACCTATTGAACCTAACATTAATTTACATCACACCATGTTTGCAGGCAGCATCTATACCTTAATGACGTTGACTGGTTGGGGGATGGTGTGGTTACAGCAACAATTGTCACAAGCACATGGTGACATTGTATTAGCTGATGCGAAGGTAAGGTATTTAAAACCCATTTCCAAACAGGCCTATGCCAAAGTTATTTGGCCTTATACTGATTTAACCCCATTAACTCGAGGTCGCCGAGTGAAGATTACCTTAGAAGTCGCATTGTATTGCGATGACATTATGTGCGCCACTTTTACCGGCCAATATGTATCTTTTCCTCCTAGAGTTGTTAATGCAGACTAGGTTATAACCTTTCGTTTTTATCGAATATAATTGCGGATTTATTGCGCTTTTATTCTTTTTTATAGATCAATATACTTATTTCATTGGTCAGGCACACAGCCATATGACCCAACATACATATGGGTGAGACTTTACAATGACAAAAGTATTAATTTTAAAATCAAGCATTCTAGGCGGTTATTCACAATCTTCAGCATTAGTTGATTATTTACATCAGCAATGGAACAGCAAAGGTGCGCAAATTACAGTGCGTGATTTAGGTGAAAATGTACTACCAATGTTAGACGGCGAACTTGCTTCAGGTTTACGCGGTGGCGATAATCTTTCGGAGCGTCAGTTATCTGCGCTCGCATTATCTGATAAATTAGTGGCTGAAATAAAAGCTCATGACACCATTGTGATCGCCGCGCCTATGTACAACTTTACAATTCCGACAACACTAAAAAATTGGATTGATTTTATTGCCCGTGCAGGTGTGACGTTTACTTACACCGATACCGGACCTGTTGGTTTAATCGAAGGTAAGCGCGCCATTATTGTGACCACTCGTGGTGGAGTACATAAAGGTGGCCCTACAGACCATGTGGTGCCTTACTTAACGACTTTGTTGGGCTTTATCGGGATTAATAATGTTGAAACTATTTATGCTGAAGCATTAAATATGGGTCCAGATGCTGCTGAAGCTGGCATTAGCCAAGCTAAACTTGCTATTGATGCTATGACACTTTAATCAATTTATGCATAGGCTTATATAAAGTCACTGATTCAAATAATTAACGTCTGATGATACTTTGGCATTTAAAGGATCATTAAGCGTTTTTTTATTTTTTTATTTTGTTGATCAACAAAATCATTTGTTGCGTATAGTATTAACTGTCAGTATCTAGTTTGATGCCAATTTTACTTTTCAGAATGTAGTTTCATTAACAAAAGCCCACAAGCTTATCGTTGAAAAGCCGCCATACTGTTGTTTATATTTTATGAAGCTAAGCAAAATTTTCATCGCGTCAATCTTAATTCTGCTTGCTGTGAGTCTTATCCCTATATTGATGTTGCTTAATCAATGGGGAGCAGGTTCGCAGAGTTATGGAATTACCACCAGTGATAGCCAACAAATTCGTTTTCGCTGGCAAGACGTTAATCAACAAGTCCACCATTACCCTGCTTCTGTGGGAACCTATACCTACTTATTTTTGGCCTTTTTGTCGTGCTCAGAAATTTGTCCAATACGTATTAAACAATTAGATCAACTTGAGCAACGCATAGAGCAAGATGCTTTGTTAGCCAAAGTGGATATCCAATTTATATTTGTGACTATCGATCCTGATAACGACTCATTTGCTGTACGACAAGCTATGATTGACGGACGATCAAAACGTTTCGTGAGTGCTTCATTGGTTGAAGAAGATTTGTATTCTCTTGAATTTCTCTTATCAGATAATATTAATCGAGAACTCACTACTATTAGCCATGTTGGAAATCTATTTTTATTGGCTCCAAACGGAAACATCGAACGTATTTATACGGCTAAACAGCTTTCAATACCCAAGATGTTGATTGACCTTAACCATATTATTTCAGCTCAACTTTAGGTTTATATATGAATGATGATCAAACTGTAACATTACTCAAAAAACATGATTTATATATCTATCGGTTGTTGATGTTGCAGGCCCCATTATTAGTCGTCAGTGGATTTTTTGGTGCCGAAATGCTGACCTTTAGTATTACTGCAGCGATAGCTATTTTAGTCATAGTTCAGTTGAGTTATAGCTTGCTGAAAGGGACTGAGTTATTTGCGATAGTTGGTGCAGTAATTATGATGACGGTGTCAGGATTACTGATTCAAAGCCAAATGGGTATGATTGAAATGCACTTTCATATCTTTGCCACCATGGGCGTATTTCTTATTTATTTACGCTGGCAGCCGTTATTGGCTGCTTTGTTGACGGTGGCAATACACCATATTCTTATGACCTATATTCAATTGCAAGATATTGAAGTATTAGGTACACAGTTAATGATTTTTGCCGGTAATTGTAACTGGACCATAATGTTAGTTCATGCTTTGTTTGCTGCGACTGAAACCTTTATTCTTATTCGTATTGCCTTGTTTATGCGTACTGATTCACTGGCTAATCAACGTATTGCTGGGGCTATTGAGCAGATATCAGCAAATAAAGATTTATCTATTCGTTTACCTTCAGCCGATACTCATGCAGAAATGTCGTTTAATCTAATGCTCGAAGAACTGTCGCAATTATTTAACGATTATCGTGATATTGCGGTGAAGATGGGTAGCACTTCTGACAACTTGATGAGCTTGAGTGATCAAACTCAGCAAGCAGTGCAGCAGCAAAATGATCAAGCTAGAATGATTGCCGAGTCGACTCAAGATGTGATCGACAATTTTCAACAAATGGCTCATGACAGTCAAATATCAGCGGATCAGGCAAAAGAAGGAGCAGCCTCGAGCCTTGGTGATAGCCAAAGTGCATTAAGCATTATGAAAGACATGCAGGCGCTAGAAACCAATATGACTGAAGTGACTGAATCAATGACTGATTTAACCACGGATATTAGTGCTATCACAGCGCTGCTGCAGGCTATTCGCAGTATTTCAGATCAAACTAACTTACTTGCGTTAAATGCGGCAATTGAAGCAGCTAGAGCGGGTGAGAGTGGTCGAGGTTTTGCGGTGGTAGCAGATGAAGTTCGCACTTTAGCACAACGTACGAGTCAATCTACAGATGGCATAGAAAAAGTACTGAGTCGTTTGAATGTCAGTATGCTAAAAACCGTTGAGTCGATGGATCAAGGTAAGCAACGTACGACGCAAAATGTAGCTCATACCAGTAGTATTGCTCAAGGATTAGAACAACGTTCACTCCAAATCGGTCAAGTTGCGACCTTGAGCCATAATGCGGCAAATGGTACACAACAACAAGCAGATAGATTGACTCAGATTGGTACTGAAATTTTGGATAATGCCCAAGCAGTTGTATTGTTATCAGAACAAGTTAAAAAGTTAGCTGGTGGCGCGGTAGAAATGAAACAGATTACTCAAGACTATCAAACCAAAGCTGCTGCTTACAAAGTGTAAAAAACAGGCGAAAGCATCGCTTTCGCCTGTTTTATTTGGCTGCAAAAGAGTGTGTACCCTTATGTAATTAACGCCAACGTTTAAAAATCAATGAAGTATTAATGCCACCAAAGGCAAAGTTGTTACTCATAATGTAGTTGGTGTCGATATGTCGAATATCGTCTTTGATGTAATCAAGTTGGGCGCATTCTGAGTCAATATCAGTCAAATTGAGTGTTGGCGAAAACCAACCTTCATTCATCATTTCAATACTGGTCCACGCTTCCAACGAACCACAAGCGCCTAGAGTATGACCGGTATAACTCTTTAATGAAGAGATGGGCGTTTCTGCACCAAAGACTGCGTGAGTCGCGGCAGTTTCTGCTATATCACCGCGATCTGTTGCGGTGCCATGAGCACTGATATAACCAATGTCTTGAGCCGATAATTGGGCATCCTTTAAGGCTAAACGAATAGCCACTTCCATGGTGTTAGCATTGGGTTGAGTGACATGTTGGCCATCTGAGTTGGTACCAAAACCAATTAGCTCTGCATAAATTTTAGCACCACGGGCTTGAGCATGTTCAAGCTCTTCTAATATCAAGGTACAAGCACCTTCACCAATAACCAACCCATCGCGGTTCTGGTCAAATGGTCGTGGCGTTAGCTCTGGAGTATCATTTTGGGTGCTGGTGGCATATAAAGTATCAAATACCACGGCCTCGGTAGGGCAAAGCTCTTCACCACCACCCGCGAGCATAATGGTTTGCATGCCATATTTAATCGCTTCATAAGCATAGCCAATGCCTTGACTGGCAGAGGTACACGCACTGCTGGTGGTGTGAATACGGCCTTGCAGGCCAAAGAACACCCCAATATTAACCGCGGTAGTGTGGGCCATCATGCGGATATAACTGGTGGCGGTTAACCCCGACATTTCGCCGGTTTTTAACATGTCACCAAAGCCCATAATTGGATCGGTACTACCAGTTGATGAGCCGTAAGCAACTCCAACTTGACCGGAATTAAGGATGGGATCGTTCAACAAGCCTGCATCTTCAAGCGCTAATTCACTGGCACGTGTTGCCATCATGGATACTCGCCCCATAGAGCGGATCTTTTTACGTGAATAATGGGCTGGGAGAGTAAAATCAGTCACTGGTGCCGCCAGACGAGTATTTAAACCTGGGTAGCGATCCCATTCATCCATCCGAATAACGCAGTTATGTTTGGCTAGTAGACTGGCTTTAATTTGTTGCCAGTTTTGGCCTAATGCGGAAATACCGCCCACTCCGGTAACGACTACACGCTTCATATCATGCCTCCGTTAACTGAGATAACTTGGCGAGTTATGTAGGCGGCATCGTCTGATAATAAAAAGTTAGCAAGGCCGGCAATTTCACTGGGTTTGCCCATGCGTTTCATCGGTACTATTTGGTTGACAATATCGGTTGAGATATCTGTGACCATATCGGTTTCAATTAACCCCGGTGCGATACAATTGACGGTGATTTTGCGTTTAGCTAACTCAAGTGACAAAGCTTTAGTTGCGCCAATAATTCCCGCTTTTGAGGCGCTGTAGTTCACTTGACCACGATTGCCTGCAATGCCTGACACCGAGGCTAGGGTGATAATACGTCCACCTTTACGAGCTTGTACCATTGGCATAACCGTAGGGTGGATAACATTATAAAAACCATCAAGGTTAGTGTGGATCACACTGTCCCATTCATCTTCTGTCATCGCAGGGAAAGCCGTGTCGCGATTAATACCTGCATTAAGAATCACGCCATAATAGGCACCATTTTCGGCAATGTCAGTTTCGATTGCGAACTTAACCGCTTGGCGGTCGGCAATATCAAATTGCAGTAAACTAACCTGCACACCAAGATCCAATAAGGTTTTTTGTACTTGTGCTGCGGCAGCATGATTGCTGTGAAAGTGCAGTGCAATATCAAAACCATTCTCGGCTAATTTAATCGCGATGGCTTTACCTATTCCTCGGCTGGAACCGGTAACTAATACTCTGTTATTCAAAATGTCTCTCCGTGATTGATTCGAGGAACTCCAATGGGGTGTCAAAAGGTTTGTTGATCATGCTTAGCCGTCGGCTTGGCTTTCATTGATATAGGCTTGGGTGTCTTGTGGTTGGAACACGTTGACATTGGCTGCCGCCACTAATATTTCGTGATGATAAATTTGGCAATCAAATACCGCTAATCCAGACTCTTCCTGGTATAACCGAGTGACCTGGGTGCGATAAGACTCACCTAAGGTAAATGTGTCGATATGCATTTGCAGTTTGCGGGTGCCGAGTAAAAAACCGACTCGGATACCCTCATTGCGTAATAAGGCTTCAACACCCGCTAATGCAGCAATACTTTGGGCCATATACTCGATGCCAACGTAATTTGGCACGCCATTGAGTTGAGCGTCGAAATAGGCATTATTAGGGCTAATATGGGTTGCGGTAATTAAGCAGTCTGGGCGATGCTCTAAGATATTATCAATTAAGATCATTGGCGCCCGATGTGGAATAAACGTACTTATATCTTGCGCTAACATCGCCGGCGTTGCAGTGGCTATTGACATGAAACTAGGCATCCTTTCGACAAAAAATCAGGCTGGCATTACTGCCGCCAAAGGCAAATGAATTACTCATAATAAAATTGAGCTGATTAAGGCCAGTATTATTGTTGGCGCTAACGAGAGCGATATTAGGGTCATTAGCATCTTGCTGCCCATCCCAGATGTGCGGCGGCAAACGCTTGTCATGGTTAAGTGGGCTTAATAATAAATAGCAAAAGGCAGCTTCAATCGCGCCGGCAGCACCTAAAGTATGGCCGGTAAGCGGTTTGGTTGAGCTGCAAGCTGGCAGTGAATGGCTAAACACTGCAGCGACAGCACGCGATTCCATGGCATCATTTTTAGGGGTAGCGGTGCCGTGAAGGTTGAGGTAATCGATTTGTTCTGCAGTAATGTTGGCTTCTGCTAGGGCTTGTTGCATGGCGGCAATAGCGCCTAATCCTTGCGGGTGTGGCGCTGAAATATGATGTGCATCGGCAGACTCGCCTATACCTGCAAGCATAACGTCACTTTGGCCACGTTCTAAGGTAAATAAGGCTGCCCCTTCACCAATATTAATGCCATCACGGTGGAGACTAAACGGATTACAATGGCCTTTGGATACTGATTCTAATGCGGCAAAACCATTAACGGTTAATTGACACAAACTGTCTACACCACCCACAATTACCATATCGCACATATTCGCATTGAGTAATCTCTGGGCACTGGCAAACACTTTTGCACTCGATGAACACGCTGTAGACACGGTATAACAAGGGCCTGATAGTTCAAATAACTGTTTTAAATAGTCACTGGTGCTACCGAGTTCCTGCTGTGAGTAATGGTAACTCGGAGGAAAATAGCCATGTTCAAGCTGATATTTTATCGCTGCTTCGCCTTTGGAAATGCCTGAGGTACTGGTGCCTAATACCACCCCGATGCGATCCGCTCCAAAACGCTGTTTAGCTTGTTCTATTGCCGGAGCAAGTTGCTGGGCGGCAGTGTTTAATAAACGATTATTACGGCAAGCGAATAAACTGAGATGATCGGCTATCTCTATTAATCTTTTATCATCGACGCAACCGACTAATGTTGGTGCATCGAACAATAAATTATCGCGCCACTGCATGGCACTAATATCACCATTGATGAGGCGCGGCAGTACCTCTTCAGGCGAGTTGCCCAGAGGTGTACACAATCCGATGTGAGTTATTGCAATGCGACTCTTCATGTTTAGTTTGATTGCCTATTTATCTCGGTTTATTGGGTTATGCTGGTGCACTTGTTTATCAATCGGTTAATCAATTAGTTAATTAATAGGGTTTATTTGTATATGAATATCGCCGGCGTTGATGTCTACAT
This sequence comes from Shewanella polaris, assembly GCF_006385555.1. Lineage (NCBI taxonomy): Bacteria > Pseudomonadati > Pseudomonadota > Gammaproteobacteria > Alteromonadales > Shewanellaceae > Shewanella > Shewanella polaris. The sequence goes on from NZ_CP041036.1 coordinate 348,038, forward strand.
TCACTTGCGCTAACCACGGGTCGATATCGCTATAGGTTATCGTTATTAACGCACCACTTGCATTATTAAGTTGCTTACATAACGGGATATCACATGCCATAGTGACTAATTCACCGCCGGTTAAATGTTGATTAACTTGCTCCGTTGGCCAGTAAATTAACTGCATTATGGCCATTAAATACTCTGCTTTAAATTGCTCACCTAATAACAGACTTTGCTGACTTTGCAGGGTCTGCCCATCATATACTAACGTGAACAATGCTTGTCCAAGTGGCGCTAATCCCACTAATGTCATCTGTTGTGAATTAAGCTCCAGCTGGGTTAATAACTCATGATTTTCTTGTCCATGGGTAAAGCTGACCATTTGGCTTAAGCTGATGTCTTGCTGCGGTGACGTAGCTAACACCGCAGAGGCCGAGCTTAAGCAATATTGTGCTTCACTGGCGAGTGGGACACAAGTTTGCCGCTCGATTTGCTGACTACAAGCACTTAATAGGCTTAACAGTAACAGCGCAACAAGGCGAGGCAACATTATCTCTGCAGAATGCCACAGCCGATTAAGCAACATCGGTTTCTGGCTCCTGACATAATTCAACAATGGTATTGAGGCGTCTTTCGGACTCTTTTACAAACGGGTTACTCATGTCCCAAGCGTAGCCCGCTAAAATTGAGCAAATCATTTGTTTAATCTTGTTGTCAGCTTGTTGATAGAAAATGACATCTTGAAAGCGTCCGTCATACCAAGCTTGGACATAGGTTCTAAAGGTGTTAACCCCTTGCATTAATGGTGCAGAGTATTCGTTATCCCAATCGACTGTTTGACCATACAATTGTTTATGTAAACAGGCGACAGCCATTGATGCTGACTGCATTGCAATTGTCACCCCTGATGAAAATACTGGGTCAAGGAACTCGCCAGCATTACCCAGTAAAGCAAACTTATTGGTTGCTAAGGTGGTGACATTGGCCGAATAACCTTTGAGTGTCGCACAAGGTTGAACAATATTGGCATTACTCAGTAACTTCTTTAGCTCTGGCTCTTCATTAATTACCGCTAACAATTGTTGTTCAAGGCTCCCGGATAAATGCTCGAGTAAATGCGGCTCGGCTACCACGCCAATTGAGCAACGGTTATTGCTAAAAGGGATTAACCAGTACCAGATATCCTTATGTTGAGGATGAACACTGATTAAGATCTTATTACGATCAAAATGGGGATCGCTAATGTTGTCTTCAATATGGGTGAAAATGGCGCTTCGTGGCGGTAAATTTGATGGCTGCTCTAAGTTCAGTAATCGCGGTAATACTCGGCCAAAACCACTAGCATCGAGCACAAATTTAGCATTCACTTGATATTGTGCACCTCGGTCATTCGTTACCGTTAAGCGAGGATTATGAGTCAAATCAATCGCATCAACTTGATGACCAAAACGGATCTCAACCCCTTGACTGATAGCTGTGTCGGCTAGGAGTTTATCAAAATCTGCCCGTTGAACTTGAAACGTAGCCCCAGGGCCTGGGGTAAATTTATCGGTAAAGTCAAAGGTGGTGTAGCGTCCTTGGTGTTGAAATGCTGCGCCATTTTTAAATTGAAATCCAGCCTGCTTAACGGCGTCTAGCATGCCTGCTTGTTCGAGAAACTGCATACAACAAGGCAGTAGGCTTTCGCCAATGGAAAAACGTGGAAAATGCTGTTTTTCAATAACAACAACCTGATGACCTTGTTGGCGTAAAAGACTTGCGGCAATGGCACCAGAAGGGCCTGCACCAATGATGGCAACGTCAACGTCCATGTTGCTGACTGTATGTGAATGACTGCTTGGCATTTACAGTGTTTTCCTAGTAATAAATGAAATAAACGGTGCCAGTAAAAATGAAAAACTGATCCCAAAAAGAAGCGTTAAACCAAAAAAGTGAATGGCATGGGTTTGACTCAGTGCCAGTAAACCAAAAGCTAATAGTGTTGAACAGGCTGACATAAAGATTGCCATCATGACTCCGCGACTGGTTTGCTTGGCCTCGGCAAAAAATAGGCTGTAATCGATACCAATGCCTAACACTAAAATAAGCGCTAAGGCGTGAAACAAACTGATGCTTGAACCGACAAGGGCTAAACAGGCTAGCGTGAGCAGTACTGATAAAGCGGGGACTGCGACGATAGCGAATGCCAACTTAATACCATATTTAATACTAAACAGTAAGCTGGCTAGGGCAAATACCCACATTAATAGTTGCAATGTTAGTTGGCGATACTTGCCCATTAAATGGGATATATCGCCGACTTTATCGATTAACTGAACTTGGCCCAAAGGCCATTTATGTTCAGTCAGTCGTTGCTCAAGAGTGGCTAACGAATGTATGCCACCGAGTAACACTATGGCGCCAAATAGCTGGGTTTGATCGGTTGTCTGAATCGCGCCAATCCATAAGGTTTGTAAATCATCATTGGCTTGGGCTAGTACCATGGTTGGGGTTAACCATTGTGATTCGGCGTGATTAAGTTGCGCCATCAGACTAGTGCTTATATTGTCATCGAGGCCCATTTCACTGATAATCTCGTCTAAATGTTGCTCATAAAGCTGCTGCTGTAACTGATAGTGTTGTTGTTGTTTGGCAATGCTGGGTATAAAGCGGCTGAGACTGATTGCTTGGTCTAACTCACCATCAGTGACTGCTTTATCCAGTACTGGTGTCAATTGCTCTAACGTTTGCAATAAAGTTTGTTCATTGGGACCGCTGACTAAAATAAATTGGTTGTCGGTGCCGCCGCTGAGCAGTTGCCGTAGCTGATTCTCTTCGGTGGTGATGGCTTCAGGGCTTTGCTGTAGCTGACGAATATCATCGTTAGAATCCGTTTGTGACAAACCGAAAAACAATATTGTTGCCAAACCAATGAGCAAAGCCGCTATAGCTATTTTTTGCCACAATTGATTTGGGGTAAAAATACGTTGTAATAGCGCCAAATAACCTTGGGCAAGGGTTAATCCAGGCGTCGGTTTAAGCGCATGGTTACCCAGTAATGGAAACACCAATAACAACGTTAGGTATGCACCAACTAACCCAGCAGCACAAAATACTGCCACTTGCTGCATTCCCGGGAATGGCGTAAAGCCAATGGCGATAAAGGCACTGGCACTAGTAGCTAGGGCGAGAGTGAGCGCCGGAAAAATCTGCTTTAAGGTGTCTGTTGCGTTGTTATTGGGATGAGCTTGTTTTTCGCAATAAAAGTGAAAGCTGTAATCAATGGCGACACCAATTAAGCTGGTACCAAACACTAGTGTCAGTAAGTGCAACTCACCGAAAATACTTAAGGTGGCGACAAACGCAAATACCACACCAGTCGTTAACGTCAGTAGTGCGGCAAATAACGGCATAATTGACCGAAAGGCCAACCAGACTAATAAGATGATCCCCAACATGGAAATTAAGCCAATTCGGCTGATTTCTTGTTTGGCAGATTCGGTGGCGGCAATCGCATGAAAAAGTGCACCAGCTTTAAGGAAACTGACATCTGGGTAGTGTTGCGTCACTTGGCTAAACGCAGACTCTAATGCTTGTATTTGCTGTTGCTGAGCGGTCGGGCTAAAAGCACTATCTCTGCCTTTGGCCATGACTATTGCAGCCACACCCTCGGTGGTATTGGTCAGTAAAATGCCTTGTTGGATACGTAGCGCATTATTAGGTGATAACGCCAGTAAGTTGGCTGGAAACATCAGTAACGGATCATTGCTGAGCAGCTGGCTGTTGGCAAAACCAAATGCGCTATAAAGTTGATTTTGGGCCGCGTTAAGCAGTTGGCGCCAATTATCTGTTTCAATATCTTTAGCTTGCTCGGCGGTGAGTAGGGTAAAGCGATGTTCGAAATACACTTTAGCCAAGTCTTGCAGATGATCATCCGCGCCGCTACGAATGTGAATAAAGGGCTGTTGTGGCTGTTTATCCAATGAGTTCATCAGTTGCTGTGTGGCACTGATAGCTTGGTTGTCGTTATCGGCTATTACTGCAATATACACTTGGTTAGCGAGTTGCTGCTCAACTCTTTTTAATGCTGTTTCAGTGAGTTTGTCTTGTTGTAAATGCGGCAACATCGCCAAAATATCAGTTTGAATATGCGCGCCCTGTTGCCATTGTATTAAGCCCGAGGCTAACATTGTCAGTAACAATACTACCCATAAGACAAAACGCCCAATGGGAGATAACAACGTGGTTAGCGATATGGGCTTCATTATTTAGCGGACTCATTGCCAAGACTAAAAAGTGCCAGCTCAGTTTCACTCAGCGGCCCTTGTTGGGTCAGGGTAAATTGAATTTGAGTATAGTCGCTAATATCCGCTTGGTTACTGGTCATGATTAATGAACGTATAAGGGTATCGCCGCTGAGGGTAATGTTACCCATAGACGATTGCACTTGTGGGTCTTTAGCTTGTAAGCCCAGTTGCCATGACCTATTTTCAGGCTTAGTTGCAGGCTGAATTACGGGCTGAATTACGGATTGAGTTGCAGGCATAAATAAGTTGAAACCGGCACTTAAGGCATCAATATCGCCCGCCATAATGGCTTGTAATAAACGCGGTAATTGCTGTGCAATCGGGTTGCCATTAGCCTCAGCGCTAAAGTGTTGAATTTTGCCTTGGCTGTTTTGTTGGATTAACTGCTGATCTTTAAGCACCATCAAGGTTTTGAAAGGACGTTGCTGCTGCCATACCAATCCTTGGGTTGGACTAAATATAAACTGTCCTTGACTGAGTAAGGGCTTTTTAAGCACCTGTAAATGGCGTAGTTGAACAAATTGACCACGAGTATCTAGTTGTAGATTAAGTTGCTGCGCCAGCGCGCTGAGGGCTTCTGTGCTGGCTGGTTGAGTATACAACGCCTGAATATCTGCCAATTGCGCTTGAGTAAGAGGTTCATTATTGCCTGCTGGTGGATGTTCGTTAGCCGAGGAGGCTGCAATACACAGACAACAAAGCATAATGATGCTGCTTACTCGCGCCAATACACTAATAAATATGCTAGTAAATAGGCTCACAAATACTCTGCTGCGGGCACTCATTACACTTGGCTCGCATCGAGTAATGGGTGAATTTTTTGCTGAAATATCTCTGGGGTAACAAAGCATAATTCTTGGGTAGCAATCTCAACTGCAGCTTGAATGGTATAGCCCTTGGTGATGCGTGCGTTGGTGTCGGCATCAACAATTTGATAGTTAATGCGTAAACGGTTTTCCCATTCAACAATGGCAGCGATAACCTTGATTTTTTGGTCAAAGGTGCTGCTTTTAACGTACTTAATTTGCACATCTACAATTGGCCAAGCGTAGCCAGATTCGAGCATAGTGCGATAGTTGTAACCGAGCTTATCCAGTAATTGGCAACGCACAACCTCAAAGTAGCGTAAGTAATTACCGTGCCAAGTAATGCCCATTGAGTCGACATCGTGAAACGGGATCACCATTTCCATTTCTGTGAGTAATAAACCTTTCATTTAACATACCTCCCACAGGCCCAGTTGAATTTTTTCTACGGTTTGGCGCAGCACGGCTTCTAATGGACGGTCTTCGGTAAGCAGTTCAAAATTTTCACTGACTTGGGCCAAAGTATTGGCAAGTGATGGTGTTAGTGAATTGGGGTCTAACTCTTTTTGTATAACGCGTAGTTGAATGCCTTGGCTCATGGCCAATAATGCGGCGGCAGCGACTTGTTCTGTCAGTTGTAAAATCCGCATGCAATCGCGGGCGGCAATGGTGCCCATGCTCACTTTGTCTTGATTGTGACATTCTGTTGAGCGAGAAAACACACTGGCAGGCATGGTGTTTTTTAATGCTTCTGCAGTCCAAGCCGAAACACCGATTTGTACCGCTTTAAAGCCATGGTTAATGGCGCGACGTTGGCCTTCTGCGGCAGATAAATTAGCCGGTAAACCATTGTTAAATTTAGGGTCCATGACTAAGGCCATTTGACGATCAATTAAGTCGGCGATATTGGCCACCGCATTTTTCATCGCATCCATGGCAAAGGCAATGTGGCCGCCATAAAAGTGACCGCCATGGAGGATATGTTCACCTTCGGCATCGACAATCGGATTGTCGTTCGCACTATTGAGTTCGGTTTCAATAAACTGACGCATAAAGGGCAAAGCATCTTGCAGTACGCCAATGATGTGCGGTGCACAGCGTATAGAATAGCGGTCTTGTAAACGGTCAGAATTACGTGGATGCGCATGATGGTTTAGGTCTTCACGGATCCAACTGGCAATCTGGTTTTGTCCTGGGTGAGGTTTGGCGGCAAACAAAATTTCATCAAAATGGTTTGCATTACCTTTAAGGGTTAACGATGCCATGGCTGTAATACGGCTTGATAAGCGAGTTAAGTACTGCGATCTGTCATAGGCTAAACAGGCCAGTGCGGTCATCACCGCGGTACCATTCATTAACGCAAGGCCTTCTTTAGGACGCAGTGTTAATGGCATCATGCCGAATTTCAGATAAACATCTTTGGTCGCTTGGCGTTTACCTTGGTATATCACCTCACGTTCGCCAACTAATACAGCTGCAAGATAAGATAGAGGGGTTAAATCGCCGCTGGCGCCAACCGAACCTTCTTGAGGAATAACAGGGGTAATATCATTATTGAGTAGCCATTCAATGCGCTGTAGCAGCAGATAGCTGACACCTGACTTACCCACCGCCAATGAGTTTAAGCGGCAAGCCATAATCGCGCGGGCTTGCATTGGGCTAAATACATCACCTAAACCACAACCATGAAAACGGGTTAAATGCAGCGGTAATTCATGGACTAACTCTAAGCTGACATTGACGGTACAAGAGTCACCGTAACCTGTGGTGACGCCATATACCACGCCTTCTTCATGCAGCAAACTGTCGATGAAACGGGCGCCTTTTTGAATATATTCAACATAGTCAGAAGAGTCTGCTAGCTTGACCGTTGCGCCCTTGGCGACAGCGACCACTTGTTCAAGACTCAGGTAGCTCTGGCCTAAATGCACAATGTTTTCGGCAGATGATGGCGATGAAGAAGTGTTGCTCATTGAATTAGTTATCCTGACTAGTTGAAGTGGTGTTGTTAGTGGGTGCCATATTTGTGTTTGACGCAGCACCTGTATTAAGTGCTCTTCCGGTATTAAGTGCTGTACCTGTATTAAAAGCAGTAGCGGGGAGTGAAAGCGGACGATCAATCAATTCGTCTTTATGCCAAAAATCGTAAAAATTAAACCACTGCAATGGTGCCTGTTTGGCAAAATACTCTAAGCGCTGACTGTACAATTTCATTGCATCAGTTAAGCGTTCAATGCGCCCTGCTCGCGGACCTTTTAAACTATCGCTTAAGTGTTCGACATGTACTTTATAGCGGCCTTGTTGGCGAATGCAGAACATGGTGTAAACCGGACAATTTAACAAGCTAGCAAGAATAAATGGTCCTTGTGGAAACGGAGCATCATGACCGAGAAAGGGTAGATAAACTACCCTACCTTGGCTATTTGATGAGGTACGGTCTGCTGCAATAACCACTATTTCGCCCATATCAATTTTTTGCTGTAACAGCATGGCGGTGCTGGGATCAAGCTCATTGATATGAATAAGGTTAAGGCTACTTTGTGGGTTCAACTGTTGTAATACTTTGTTAAAGTTTTCGGCGTGTTGAGTCAACACCATAACGTTGACTTTCACTTTCTGCTGGTGGATTGAAATCGCACGGCATAACTCTAAATTACCTAAATGCGACACAATCAGCACGGCTCCTCGACCAGAAGCCACTTGGTTTGCCAGAATATGACGATCGTTAAAATCGACTTGATTGAGTTTGATACGGTCGCACCAAGCATCAATTCTATCTAGAGCAGCATTACCAAAAGCAATAAAGTGATTTAAGCTGTCGCGCCAATGGGTGGGTTGATGTAAATCTGGATGCTCAGGAACTTGTTGCTGCACTCGGGCTAGAAAATTCATCGACGCTTGACGAGCGGAAGCACCAGTTAGAAAAAAGTAACCAATCACCGGATACATAATGGCTCGGCAAAGCCAGTGGCCGCCTAATCGATAGCTTTCTGCTAGTAACTTTATGCCCCAATAACTGCCACGCTCTCCCATTGATGACCAATGTTGATGCGGACTGTTTTTATTCAGAATTTGTGGCAAACGAGTCAACATACCAAAAAATAATTTAGTGTGCATCCAGCTAATGCGCACATTATCTTGCAAGCCTTGGAAGTGACTAATACCGTCATCAGGGTAGATTACTTTGGTCGGCACATGAACCACTGGAGTTCCTTGCCAGTGCAGTTTGACCATGATTTCAATATCAAAGTCCATCCGTTCACCCAATGCTTGCTGGCTTAATAACTGCTCAGTAGCCTCTAATGGATAAACCCGAAAACCACACATAGAATCTTGAATGTCGAGACTTAAGGTTTCAACCCATACCCAAAAATGGGTGATGTAACGCCCGTATAAACGCCCTTTAGGCACAGAGTCATCATAAATGGGTTGGCCAGATATTAATGCCTGAGGCTGTTGTTCTGCAGTTGATATCATTAACGGGATATCGTCTAAATTATGTTGTCCATCAGCATCAACCTGTAATACATGGCTAAAACCATCACGGTAAGCCTGACGCAGCCCGCTGATCACAGCCGCACCTTTACCGCGATTAAAAGGATGGTTAATGAGCGTTACCCAAGTAAACTTTTCCGCCATGGCTTGCAAAATATAACGGGTTTCATCTTGGCTACCATCATCAACCAAATAACATGGCAGATTAAATTTTGCCAAGTCAGTTAAGGTTTGTTCAATGGCAATATGATGATTGTAATTGGGGATCACTAAGGCTAGCTTCATGAGGCGGTCTCATTGACGGTCGGCGCAGTAGTGACTACAGCAGGCTTAAGCGCAATGCGGCCAGAGGCAAACCGTTTATCTTGATCACGATAACTAAAAATCATTTTTGCTTTTTGGGGCTGATGTTCTATAACCAAATCAACATAGGTGTTTGGCAAAATGAGTTGCTGAAACTTAAGCACTTCTAATGTGGCAACTTGGGCTGAATAACCAAATGCCTCACAGCCAAGTTTGACCGCCCAATCCAATTGGGTGACACCAGGTAACACCGGTTGCTGAGGGAAATGGCCATCAAAGAAGGCCAAATCTGCACTGACAAATAAACGCCATTGGTAGAGATTATTATCGCCTTCATGGCTAACAATATGCGGTAATTCTGACTTAATCATGACTGAATAAGGCTACAATTTCTGATTGGGTGCGCTTGCCCTGACTATTGAGTGGCAAGTGTGCAGGATAACGCCAGCGTCGTGGTAGGGTAATACGTTCAAACTGACTTAATAAATGATTTTTTAAGGCATTATTAACCGCTAATTTTCCTTCAGCTTTGAGTGTTTTCTGGCCTAATTCACTTAAACAGACTGCAGCACCTAGCATAGTGCGCGGTTGTTCTAAAACCGTGACGGCCGCTTCGCTGACAAAAGGATGAGTTTGCAGTAAATGCTCCACTTGCGCTAACGACAAGCGTTTTTCTTCAATTTTGACAATGCGATCAAGGCGATGCAATAAGCGGAACTGGCCATCAGTTAACAGTTCAATTTTGTCATCACATTTTAACCATTGAGTTGAATTGTCTAAATAAACAGACTGCAGCATCAGAGCACCATCTTGGGGATCCATATCAACATTAACTTGGGTAAATGCTTGCCATGGTTGCATGGGTTGCTGTTGGCGTCGATATCCAATACCGCCGGTTTCAGTGCTGCCAAATATTTCAATGGGTAATTGATTAAAGCATTGTTTAACTGCTTGGGCCGCATCAAAATTTAACGGACCACCAGAGCTGAAAATTAAGCTTGGGATACGTTGTTGTTTTTGATTTTCTAGAGCATCAGGCAAGCGGGTCAATTGAGCGGGACTACTGATTAAACATAAATTAGGCATGATGGCCAAGTAGTAGCTTAAGGTTTCGGGAAAGTCGATTTGTTCACTTAAGAATGCTCGGCTCGCGGCTAAAGGCCACAGAATTTTAAACAATAAACCATAGATATGTTGATGTGAAACTGTCGATACCACTGAACAGTGAGGCAAATGTTCAGCAAATGTTTGTTCAAGAATACTGACTTCGGCATCTAATTGTTGCAGTGTTTTTTTGATTGCCTTGGGTTGACCGCTACTGCCAGAGGTGAATAGTACTAATTCACCTAATGACTTGGTTTTGGGCCAAATTGCTGCGGGTAAACTTAATTCTTTTTTTAGCTCAATATACTCACGCACTTCACATAAGGGAGCGTCGGCAATAATGGCATCAAATTCATGGTTGAGCTGACTCAAAGTGCCATCTTGGGTGTTGGCAGGTAATATCACTTGCTTACCAGCTAACAAGGCAGCGCATAAACCTGCGGCAAATAAGTCACTGTGCTTGGCAGCAAGCAACCAACGCTGAGCGTCACTTTGAATCAGCTGAGCATGTATGTGGGCCACTTGCGCACAAAACAACGATCCCGTCATGATGTCATGATGGTCAAAGCTGATTAGTTGCTGCGAGGCAGGGCCTGTTGATAACCAATTGAGTAAAAGTTTATTCATGTTTTTTCAACCAAAAGCGACGATAAATCCATTCACTACTGAGCAGCATACCCATAAGCAGATAAGCTATCAATCCGTTGTAAAGCGTCCATATTTCAATGCTTGTTGCTATGGCGGTATAGGTTGCCACACCACCATTTACAATAAATAATCCACACCAAAGTTTAGTGATGGTTTGTAAGTAGGGTATTGCTGAGTCTGGTAAATCAGGCTCTTTTAAGCGCGCTAAGCGCTCAATCATACTTGGGCCATTAATCAGTGAATAACCGAATAATCCCAACATGCTCAAGTTTATCACCACCGGATAGAACAGTAACCAGTCGTTACGTTGAGTAATGAAACTGGCCGCCGTTAACCCTATGCCCACCAGTATTGGCAGTGTCATGGATTTTACTTGCTGCTTTGTGACCACAAACCTAATCAATAATAACAAACATAGCAGCAAAGCGATGGTGCCTGGTGGTAAATACTGCAAGCCAAAATATACCGCTATAGGGTAAGCAATAATCACTAAGGTCGTAATAATCTGCAGAGTTAACCGCATTAGCTTTTAATTAAGCCTTCAATAGCATTAACGACATCGCTCACTGAACGTACGGTTTTAAATGCTTCTGGCTGAATTTTTTTACCCGTCAGCTGTTGCAATTTAATCACCAAATCTACCGCATCAATACTGTCTAAATCTAGATCTTCATACAAAGAAGCTTCTAGAGTGATATCTGTCGCTTCTATTTCAAACTCTTCAACTAAAATACCACTAAGCATCTCAAGGATTTGTTCACGATTTTGCATGCTGGCTCCTAAACACGTTGAGATTCAATAAAGCTAGCTAAGCTAGCAACACTGAAAAAGTGTGCTTTAGTCGCATCAGAATTGGCTTCAATTTTGACATCAAACTCTTTCTTTATCGCCAAGCCTAATTCAAGCGCATCGATTGAATCTAAACCCAGACCATCGCCAAATAAGGCCGCATCAGTTTCGATATCATCGACTGTAACATCTTCTAGATCTAAGCAATCAATGATCAGTTGTTTAATTTGATTGTGTAAGTTCATTATTTGTCTTTCTTATAAGTATGGCTATCAATATGATTTGATAGGCTGTTTAAGTGTATCAAGATAGTGCTGCTGCAAATCGCGCGTCAGCTGTCGAGCCATTTTGGCTTCATTACCTTGTTGAGCATCATACAATAGGTATGACATGCTTGTGCCAATTTCTACTGACATATTTATGGTTTGCCGTGGAATTTGGTACCAAGGTTGTTGTTTGGTTAATCCGGCAACATCGGTACGCAATACTACAGGTAAAATATCAGTTTGGGTGCGTAGTGCTATATTGGCGGCACCACGAGCAAAAGAATTAACGACATTACCCGTTAATGTTCTGGTACCCTCGGGGAAAATAATTAAATTAGTATCGGTATGCAATACTTGTCGACAGTCATGTAGTAACCAATCGGCGCCACGATTAGGGATATAACCTGCGCTGGCAAGCACACCGCGAATAAACGGGTTACGCCATAAGCCTTGTTTTACAATACAACCCGCATTAGGCATAAGGCTAATTAATACCACAACATCCACCAGCGTTGGGTGATTGGCGATGATAATTTGTCCCTTCGTTTGCTGTAGTGCTTCAATATTCTTGGTGCTGACAGCAATAACTCCAGCAAAACTAAGCATGGCGACAAAAGCTCTAAACATCCTGCTTACTGCTTTTTGTACCCGTGCTACTCGTACCGTTTTTTTACCGGGCCAAAATCGTAATATTGGTAAAATAGTCAATGAACTTAACAGACCACCTAAACCAAAAGCAATATAACAAAGTACACCACCAATCCAGCGGGGAACATAACGTAATCCGCTGAGTTTTGGGGATGTGGCATTTTTTTGCTCAATAGCATCAGCTGGTTGTGCTGTTTGTTGTTGATTAGTCATGATGTTCGAGTGACCAATACCAATGGCACAATTTACCTTGGATATTTGTTTTGTTGGCAATATGGTGGATCAATTCGCTCAAGCTGATGTCATTTTGGCCATTTTGGCCATTATGGCTTTTTTGATTCTGTTGGTTGTCGAGGTGACTGAGATTGAGTGGATGATCAGATATGCTAAGGGTCGTCTTTTGATGGTTAATTTGTTGGTATTCGGTTTCAGTGGTCTGCTTGTCTACTTGATCGCTGACGTTATTGAGCGGTGCAAGGTATAAACCCAATGCTAGAGGGAGTTCGACTTCGTGAGTAAATTCACTGTATACCGGTGGAACCGGATCGTCACCAAACACAACTAATACCGGTTGTGGTGATTGTGCTAATTGAGCATAGGCTTCAACAAGTGCTTGAATAAGAGTTTGTTCTCCTGCAGCCACCGATGTTGAAGCTGCAGTATTATTATTTACAATACCAAAAATACCGCTGGCCGTATTGTGCACTGACTGACTAAAAGCCGTTGGCGATAAAGCTTGTTGCTGGGCTATGTCCTTAAGTATCCCTAAGGTTCTAGTGAGTTCACCGTGACGAGATGAAAAAATACTCCGGCAATGGTTATCTGGTTGGCATTGATGTGCGGCAGTGAGCATCATTTTAGTTAAACGACTAAAACGACGACGTTGCATAGCAGGAATGTGCTTTAATGCTGGTGAGTCAGGCTTAGGCGACAGGTTGCTATTAGGCTGCTGCCATTGCTGCCAACTTTCAGCTGTTTGAAAGTCAGGTGACCATGCGCCCCATGATAGAAGATCAAATACTAAATGCACTACATTCCCTCTATAACTGCCTAGCTATCCTTATCTAAGAGTTAACAATCATTATGTTAATGATTAAAATTCGTTAACCTTACTAATTGTACACCTAAGTTAATACTGATAAGAAGTCATGTAGACGAAAAAGGCTTATAGTTGGGGGTTAAATGAACAAAAATGGTTTTTAAATAAAAAGCGCGACGATAATCGTCGCGCTGATAGCTGGTAGTTAAATAAAATAACAATGTTGTTTGCTATACAAGCTTATTTATTTGGAAAGCTTTTTTGTAACTTCTTTATCGCTGCTTTGATCTTACGAGTGTTTTCTGGTCCCATACGAATCAACAGTTTTTGCGCATTGGGTAATGCTTCAAGGTTAGGGTTAACATATTTATAGTTAACACTGATAGATGATAGCTCAATAGGATCTTCAATTATGGGTGCGTTAATAATCATGCTAAAAGCCTGTTGCATGCGCTTATCAAAATCAACATCATTGTAACCAAGTTCAGTAAATGCTTCGGAAAATAACGGTTTTAATTCAGTGTAAGTCGATAATAAATCTTTTTCGCTTAAGTCTGCGATAAAATTCGCATACACGTCATATCGATGATAACCATCTGGATTAAGATAAGTTTTGTTGGTTATTTCACTCACGGAGAATTGAGTATCAGGGCCTTTTAACGGGCTAGCTTTACGCACTAAATCGCCTTGGGCTAAGTTGTCGACGAATACGACAAATTGGCGTGCGATGTCTTTTTTCAAAATCATCGGTGCGATTTTCATACCATTGGCAATTGCTAAGGTTTTTGCTTCAACAAAATCATCAGAATCACTTAAGGCCGGTAGTGGTTCAACCATGGCAGTCGTTTCTGGCTCTCCAATAGGAACTACATCATCAGTAGTAGTAGCAATATTTTGAGGTTCTTCAATAGGTGTTTGTTCTATTGGTGTCTCTGGCACTGATTCTGGTAGTTCAACGGGAGTGATAACGAGTGGTTCAAATTCTTCAGTGTCATCACTGGTAAAATAAAAATAACTGCTTGCACCTAATAGCGCAATAACCGCAATAGCGATTAACAGCATGTTAGACCCTGGCTTTTCAGAGGCTTGTGGGGTAATTCGGTCTTCTTCATTAACTTGCATTTCAATTCCTTGGTGTTATTGCTAATCGATATAAATATCTAGGTGGAGTCGAAAAATTCTGCATGATACCAATCACAACAGTTATCTGAACAGTTCTGAGTATCACAAGCTTTTCAATTCAAGGCGTATTAATGTAGGAATGGTTGTTCCCTTTTAAGTTAATGCAACGCAGTACTTGAATGCTTGAAACGCTTCAGAAGAACGGGTTTCAAATTACTTGACTCTGCGTTGAAGCCTTTAAACGTAAAATGGCTATGCTTTCAAACCTTCGCTTTGATTACAGTAATTTTAATTTCCGCAGCATGATCAGATAACGAATACGATTGGTATACCATTTTGCAATATTCAGCAGACTTGTCTAGTGATAACTGCTGATAATGAATAATATATTATAAACAGTATTATGCTTGGACATATTGTTGTCTATCACCTATCCAGCGTTGAATGATAGCATCTACGTTTTGAGGCACTTGCTGGTTAACGTGGGATGCCAATTTTTGTGTTGGTGCAATTAAATGTTGATCACGTATAAGATCTGCAATTTTAAGATCAGCCAAACCGGTTTGTTTGGTGCCCAGAACTTCACCTGGCCCTCTTATTTCTAAGTCTTTTTGTGCAATAACAAAACCATCGTTACTGTTTCGCAGCACCCCTAAGCGTTTAGTGGCGGTTTGTGACAGTGGCGCTTTATAAAGTAATACACAATGGCTGGCGACAGCACCTCGGCCGACTCGACCTCTTAACTGATGTAATTGAGCAAGGCCTAATCGTTCAGGGTTTTCAATAATCATTAAACTTGCGTTTGGGACATCAACGCCCACTTCTATGACGGTTGTGGCAACCAATAAGTTCAATTCACCTGATTTAAATTGCGCCATAATCGCCTGTTTTTCAGCACTTTTCATTCGGCCATGAATCAAGCCTATTTTTAGTTCTGGTAGTGCAATAGTGAGTTCAGCTGCTGTATCTTCTGCAGCTTGGCATTCAAGAAGCTCAGATTCTTCAATTAACGTACATACCCAATAAGCTTGACGGTTATCATGCAGTGCAGCTTGTTTCACTCGTTCAATCACTTGTTCACGACGGCTATCAGCAATAGCAACGGTTGTGACCGGTGTACGTCCTGGAGGAAGCTCGTCAATAATTGAAGTGTCTAAATCTGCATAAGCTGTCATGGCTAAAGTTCGTGGAATGGGTGTGGCAGTCATAATTAACTGGTGTGGATGAAAGCCTTGGTTAACGCCTTTTTCTCGTAACCCTAAGCGTTGATGAACACCAAAACGATGTTGCTCATCAATAATAATTAACGCCAGCTTATTAAATACCACTGCCTGTTGAAAAATTGCATGAGTACCGATGACCATTTGAGCAGCGCCAGAAGCGATATCTTCGAGTGATTGAACTCGCGCTTTGCCTTTAAGTTTACCTGCCAACCAGCCGACTTTTAGCCCAAGTGGTTCAAACCAAGCTGCAAAGTTAGCAGCATGTTGTTCAGCCAATAATTCAGTCGGTGCCATCATGGCCACTTGGTATCCGTTTTCAATTGCTTGTAACGCAGCAAGTGCCGCCACCAAAGTTTTCCCAGAACCTACATCACCTTGAACTAAACGCATCATGGGCGTTGGATGCTGAATATCTTGGCTGATTTCGGCTACAACTCGTTGTTGTGCTCCTGTTGGCTTAAAAGGCAGTTGTGCTAAAAATGGGGTTAACAATTGCCCTGTAGCAGGCATTGAAACTGCGGCATCTTGATTACTGCGCTGGCGTAGTTGCAACATGCTCAGATTATGAGCCAGTAATTCTTCTTGGATTAATCTTTGCTGTGCTGGATGCTGACCTTGTTCTAATTCAAAGGGTGACACCGAACTATGGGGACGGTGCAAAATATGCAGCGCATCATGCAGGCTAATATTGTTTGGTTGTAATGCACTGGGCAGTAACTCGGGTAATCCACCTTGGTCTAACATCGCCAAGGCTTGCGCTGTCAATTTTATCCAACTGGCTTGTTTTACCCCTTCAGTTGTCGGATAAATGGGGGTTAATGTGTCGCTTAATGTAATTGATTCACCAGGATGAATAATTTGATATTCCGGATGAACAATTTCTTTATGATGATTGCCACGGCGTATTTCACCGTACGCCCGAATGCTGGCGCCATTTTCCATGGCGTTACGTTGTGCCATAGAGAAATTAAAAAATCGCAGGCTCATCATTCCGCTGTGATCGCGGACATTGCACACTAACATGCGCCGCCGCCCCTGCATGATTTGAGTCGACTGAATTTCTGCTTCGATAGTGCCATAACTGCCAGGAGGTAGTGCGGCAATAGGATGTATTTGTGTACGGTCTTCATAACGCAGCGGTAAATGAAACAGTACATCTTGTACGGTTTTAATACCTAACTTAGCCAGTTTTTCCGCAACCTTTTTAGCAACGCCTTTAAGGTCGGTGATCGGAACAAGATCCAGTCGTAGCAAATTGTGTTCACCCAAATAGATTATCAAAGATGTAAAAATCATAGTGATTTCAAGCTATCAATCTCAAATCACTGTAATTATATACAGATGTTTAAGGTATCTTAGCAGACTTTGAATACAAGGCAATATTCAGCAATCAATTACAACCAACCCTTTTGTTTAGCGATTCTGGCCGCATCGATTCGGTTGCTGGCATTGAGTTTGTTAATTGCTTCTGATAAATAGTTTCGCACCGTGCCTTCTGCAATAAATAGTTGGTTGGCAATGTCTGCCGTAGATAAACCTTCACTGGCCAGTCGCAATGCCCGTCGCTCTTTGTCATTGAGTGGATCAATTTCACCAATGGCATTAAAGGCCAGCTCAGGATCGATAATCCGTTTGCCCGCCATCACTAACTTTATGGCGTTGATGAGGTCATCTGAAGGCGCATCTTTTAATAAAAAACCACCGACACCGTATTCTAATGCTCGTTTGATATAGCCAGCTCGACCGAAGGTGGTGAGAATAATCACTTTAGTCGAACTGGCTTGTTGTTGCAGCCATTGGCTTAGTTCTAATCCTGATTTTCCAGGCATTTCGATGTCGGTTAAGAGTAAATCAAAATGCTGTGATTTCAGCATTGTCATGGCTTTATCACCATCTTCTACTTCGGTGATGCTAATGCCATTTAAGTCATCGGCTGCCAATGTTAATAATGCAGCTAATGCTCCGCGCACCATGGCTTGATCTTCTGCTAATAAAATTTTCATGTTGACTCAATTAATGGCAAAGTGATGCTGACGACAAACTGTGGACTTAATTGGAATTGCACATCGCCATTCAATAGTGCAGCGCGCTCTTTTATCCCTTTTAGTCCGTTACCTTCTGTTAGGACTTTTACAGCTCGATTCTCCATGTATTGAAGCAACACCTTGTCTGTTGTTGTTTGGGTTAAAATAGTGCAATGGTCAGCTTGGCTATGTTTAATGGTGTTGTTTACTAACTCAGTTAACATCAGGCACAGTTGTGATTCTGTTAATTCATTAAGCTTAGGGCATTGACCCTTTATCGTGACTGCGATGGATTTATCACGCAAAGTTTGCGTTAGCGTTTTTAACGTTTGGCTTAATCTTTGGTGTTTATAATCGCTGACTGTTTGACGGATTTGACTCAAGCAGTCGCGTGTTATTTGACTAACTTGGCTAATTTGTTGCTGTGCTTGTTCGGTTTTACCCGCACTAATGAGTTTGTCTGCCAGTTCGGCTTTTAATGCTATCGAGGCTAAATGATGTCCCATCACATCATGAAGATCACGGGCGATACGTTCGCGTTCAAGAGCCGTGGCAAGGTGGGTTACTTCATCTTTAGACTGTTGCTGTTGACGCTTTATTTGTTGGCGTTTTTGTTCAATAACCCCAAATACGCCAACACCTAAACAGATCCCCATGCCGTAAAATGTAAAAAAGTAACCAGGGTAACCGACCCAAAGATCAATGGCTAGAAGTAGAAGGCTAATGCCTATAAAGCTCAATATAGCGGTTCGAAGCGAGTAAAAAAAGCCAATAAAGAAGCAACAAAAGCTGAATAATGAAATTGCGCCGCTGGTTAAAAATCCAGAGATAATAGCGATAAATAACATGAGCAGAATAGGCTTAAATGCTTGTTCTGTTGAGTTGTTATATGCCCAAAAATAGCCAATGATAAACGGGATCAGTAACAAGATCGCCAAGGTTATTGTTAACCATTGGTCACCCATGAAATATAGTGGAATAAAGTAAAAGCCTAAGTTTATGAGGTAAACCCAAGCGGTTTTTTGCTCATAACTTTTTTCATTATTAGATGATAAACAAATTGTCATTGTGCCTCCCAGCTCCCAGCGCAGTTAATCATAGAGTAACTGCGCGTTAACTCAAGAAAAAAGCAATCGGCATTATTGTTTTACAGCCTGGTGGTTTAATAGAAAATTTGCCCAACCGTATTGCGGGTCAATATCCAATGCTGCTTGCCAGTCTTGCATTGCACCGCTTAAGTCACCTTGTTCTTGTTTAGCTAAACCTCTCCATGTGTAAGCTTCAGCGTGTCCCCAGCAAATAGTGTCACAGGGTAGGTCATACTGAGTAATAGCCTGGCTTGCCAATGTTTGCGCTTTATCCAACCCGCCACCAAATGTACTTGGGGTATAAAATGCATTAATGGCTTTAACAAGATTGACACGAGGGTTGTTGGGCTCCAGCTCACTGGCTTGTTGTAATAGCTGAGCTGTTTTCATGCCATATTCCGCCCCCTTAGTATTATCGAAGGCGATCTGCATACCATATACTGCCGCTAACAAAGCTTGCGAGTCAGCTGAAGTGTGTTGGTTCAACATGGTTTCGAGAGTTTGCTGAGCATTGTTTAATGAATCTGCAGCAAGTTGACGTTGTCCGATGATGTTGGCTGTGATGGCTAGACGATAATCAGCATAGGCTTTTTCATAATCGTTGCTGTTTTCGCTATATTGGCTTAGTTCGGTAATGTTCATGGTGTTAGCCGCAGCATCAATGTCGCTGATATCTGCAAAGCTACTATGGCTGACTAAGGTTAAGCTGGTGATCAATAGTAAGGTCTTCATGGCTATCTCCGGGTAAGTTAGCCCAACAAGTTGTTGGGATAGGCTTAGTATGGAGAAACACATGATTAATTATCAGACACAAAGGTCATCAAAATAGGGTGACAAATGTCATGTACTTTGTGAATAAGACCGCATTTACATTCGGTCTTATTTATCAACAATGGGTAGTGTGATGAATAGATTAAACCACTTGCATCACTAAGTAGCTGGTATATCCAAGGTAACCTGCGAGTAACACAGCACCTTCACGACGACCAATTCGAAATCCACTCCACGCGAATGGAAGCACCATAATGGCAAAGATAATCATGGCAATAAAATCAATTTCATTAAAACCTTCAGCTGAGACTGGATGAATTAGCGCTGTAGCGCCCAAAATACCCAGGACATTGAAAATATTGGAACCCACGACGTTACCAATTGCAATGTCACTTTGACCTTTAAGTGCAGCCATTACCGAGGTCACAAGCTCAGGCATGCTGGTCCCTATCGCGACAATCGTTAAGCCGATAATCACTTCGCTGATACCAAATTGTTTAGCTAAATCAACAGCACCATTAACAAACAAAATTCCCCCTCCTACTAGCATGGTGATACCGACGGCAATGAGGGTAATTGAAAGTAGCGGATTTTGTGGTTTTGTGTCGATGTCTACTTCTTCTGGATTATTTTTAGAACTAATATAACTAAATACAAGATAGCCAATAAGTAAGCTAAATAATATTGCTCCATCAATAAAGCTGACATCGCCATCAAGCAATAAAAACCATACAAAAATTGAAGCGGAAATCATGATTGGAATATCACGTTTGACCATTTGAGAATGCACTGTGATAGGGCGTATTAGTGCAGTGACCGCTAAAATCAATCCAATGTTAACAATGTTTGAACCTACAACGTTACCTAAAGCAATGCCTGGATTACCCGCAAGTGCAGATTTTACACTGACAGCCAATTCGGGGGCACTGGTACCAAATGCGACAATGGTTAAGCCTATTATAAGTGGTGCAATACCTAAGCGAAGCGCAATTGCACTTGCCCCGCGGACTAAAGCTTCTGCGCCAAAGGTTAAAATAATAAAACCACCAATGATGGATAACGCAATTAACATGACCGTATCTGCCTTGTGATGTATACCGCACTCAAGCAGCGCGGTTTTTAAATTTCGCGTATATTGACAGAATATGTCAAAAAAATACACGCAATTAGCGTGTATTTTTTTGAACGTAAAACCAAATAAAAATAGCTTGTTATAATTCGTCTTCCCAACGCACTTTGGCACCGCGAATACCGTCTACTTTAGCGCTAAAGGCTTTTTCAAGCACGTGACGTTTAATTTTTAAGGTTGGGGTTAACACATCATTCTCAATGGTCCATTCGTCGTTGACAACGATAATGGCATCAACATGTTCGTGCGATTCTAAATGTGGATTAACACCATCCAGAGTTTCCTTTAATGATGTTCTGACTTCTTCGCGAGGTTGTAGTTTTGAACCTTCTGAAAGCTGTACCAAAGCCACTGGGTGCGGTAAACCTGACCCAATAACACAAATTAAATCAACATGCGAATCTTGAGCCAGTTTACGTTCAATCGGTACTGGTGCAACATACTTACCTTTTGAGGTTTTAAAGTTGTCTTTAACGCGACCGGTAATATCGATATAACCGTCTTCGTCGATTTCACACAAATCACCCGTGTGGAAAAAACCATCTTCAGTAAAGGCTGCAGCGGTGGCTTCATCTTGTAAGTAATAACCACTCATTAAGCCAGGACTTTTAACCAACAACTCACCTTCTTCAGTTTGGCGCACTAAACAGCCTTCAACGGGACGACCAACAGTACCAATTTTCTTGGCATTGAATGGATAGTTGATAATTGAGTAAGCACTGTTTTCGGTCATACCCCATGCTTCACAAATATCAATGCCAATGTTGTTATACCATTGAATCAAAGATGGTGGGATTGGAGCCGAGCCTGAGCCGTTTAAGCGTGATTGATCGAGTCCTAAACCGCTCTTAATTTTACGTTTAACAATACTGCTAATGATAGGTAACTTGAGTAAGGTTTTGAGTTTTTTCTCGCCAATTTTGTTGATAATGTTTAATTGGAATACAGTCCATAAACGCGGGACCGAGAAAAATACCGTTGGGCGACAGCGTTGAATGTCATCAACAAATGAGTCGAGGCCTTCAACAAAAGAAATAGTTGCACCGGAATAAAATGACGAACCTTCAATCGCAACGCGTTCAGTAATATGTGCTAGTGGTAAATAGGATAAAAGTCGGTCAGTGGTATTAACTTGTAAGTCACGAATCACTGCTTCACACGCCCAACCATAACTGGTAAAGGTTTGTATTGCGCCTTTAGGTTTACCGGTTGAACCTGAAGTATATATGAGGGTCATGACCTGATCGGCTGTTGGTAGAGGTTCATCAACAAGCGGTTGACCAAGTTTTAACAGTTGCTGCCAATGGTATTGCGCAGGCATGGTGTCATAAGGCATGGCCAAACGAAGAATATCACCGCCAACAGCGGCTTCTTGTTCTGCCCAATGATCGAGTTTACCGGTGAAAATAGCTTTAACACCGCTGTGTTCAACAACATAGCGAATGGTTTCAGCATTAGCTGTTGGGTAAATAGGTACACTAATGTAGCCACCGTACATTAACGCTAAATCGACAATAAACCACTCGGCGCAGTTTTTAGATAGTACGGCAATTTTGTCTCCGCGCTCAAGACCTAAATGGCGTAGCGAACCTGCAATTTGGTGCATTTTTTGTTGAACTTCACGCCATGTGAAATCCACATATTTACCATCAATCGGTTGGCGAAGGTAAACTTTGTCACCTTGTGTATCAACCCAATGAGACAACATCTCAACAGGAGTTTTAATTAAGTTTTCCATCGAAGCTTCCATGTTCATTATTGTTATTGTGGGTATTTATAAACTTATTATGGCCATTTTTGTGCGCTGGCGCAAACAATTGCACAATATGTGTGCAAGGTAACACTGTAACCAAGTTAGCAGAATGGGTTGAATAAACAATAGGTATTGAGTAAATACTCTACAAAAGGCAGTTTGCTGATAATAAAAAAGGCGCCCTAGGCGCCTTTGACATATTGAAGTGTCACTGTTAGATTTCCATTATTCCGTCCATTTCAACCAATGACCCTTTTGGTAACTCTTTGACGCCAATAGCTGCACGAGCAGGGTACGGTTGCTGGAAATAACGACTCATAATTTCGTTCACGGTCGCAAAATGGGATAGATCGGTTAGGAATATATTCAACTTAACGATATCACTCATGTTTCCGCCAGCGGCTTCACATACAGCCGTTAAATTTTCGAACACTTGTACGACTTGTTCAGAAAAATCATCGCTCACCATAGTCATTGTTTTTGGATCAAGTGGAATTTGACCTGAAAGATAAACCGTACTGCTAACCTTAACAGCTTGAGAATAAGTCCCAATTGCTTGTGGGGCTTTGTCTGTTGTGATGATAATTTTTTCAGCCATATTGTGCTCTCTTTATTGTTGTTAGGAATTAGCGGTTACGCGAGGTACGTAATACTTCAGGTAACACACGGATCCGGCGCATAACGTTGGCCAGATGAACACGATCTTTAACTGAAATACGTAAATTAATCAAATACACTCGGCCATCACGTTCTTCGGTGCTGAGATTGTGAATATTTGATCCCGCAGAAGCAATAATTGAGGTGATTTTAGCTAGCGCACCTTGATGGTTAACAATTTCAACGCGTAAGTTTGCTTGATATTCTGCGCCTTCTACATTATCCCAATGTACTGAAATGTATTTATCCGGCTCACCTTGATAACCGCGAATATTGGCACAATTTTCCATGTGCAGCACTAAGCCTTTGCCTGGACTCACATGGGCTATGACTGCATCACCTGGGATAGGGCGACAACAATTAGCATAAGTAACCAACATTCCTTCTGCGCCACGAATAGCCATTTGCGACGTTTCATTATTTTGATCTTGAGCGTCTAACTGCTGACCTAATAAACGTTGGGCAATCACGATACTCATGGCGTTACCTAAACCAATGTCAGCGAGTAAAGAGTCTAAAGAACTATGTTTGGTTTCTTTGATGACTTTTTCAAGTAATTCGACAGGTATCGTTTCTAGCTTAGTATCACCTAATGCATGATTAAGTAGTCGTCTGCCGAGTGCAATTGCATTATCACCTTTTAAACTCTTCAGGACCTGACGAATTTTACCGCGGGCTTTACCTGTTACAACAAAGTTGAGCCATGCGGCATTAGGTCGAGCACCTTTAGCCGTAATAATTTCAATAGTTTGCCCAGAAATTAGCGGCTGACTCAAAGGATAAGCCTGGCGGTTAACTTTAGCTCCCACACAGGTATTACCAACATCAGTATGCACTTCGTAGGCAAAGTCCACCGCTGTAGCATTAACAGGTAATTCTAAAATGCGCCCTTCAGGGGTAAACACATAAATTTCTTCAGGGAACAGTTCTGTTTTAACGTTTTCAACAAATTCAAATGAGCTGCTTGCACTCTGCTGCAATTCAAGCAAGCTTTGCATCCATTTGTTAGCCCGAACTTGGGTGGTATTTTGCTGAGGTGCATCGGCATTGTTTTTATACATCCAGTGTGCAGCAACACCTTTATCCGCCATTTGGTCCATTTCTTCGGTGCGAATTTGCACTTCAACAGGAACAGCATGAGGGCCAAATAATGAGGTGTGTAGCGATTGATAACCGTTGGCCTTGGGAATGGCTATGTAATCTTTAAAACGGCCCGGACGTGGTTTATATAAACCGTGCATTGCACCTAAGACGCGATAACAAGTATCGATAGAGTCTACTATTACGCGAAACGCATAGATGTCCATGACCTCTTGAAATTGCAATTCTTTACTGCGCATTTTTCGATAAATCGAATAGAGATTTTTTTCTCGACCTTTCACTGTCGCGGGCACACCTACATCTTCTAGGCGAGATTCGATAGCGACTTCGATACTATTAATTAATTCTTTACGATTACCACGAGCAGCTTTGACAACGTCACGTATTACTCGATGTCGCATAGGGTAATAAGCTTGAAAACCTAAGTCTTCAAGTTCGATTTTGATATTATGAATACCTAATCGGTTGGCAATTGGGGCGTAGATTTCTAAGGTTTCGCGAGCAATGCGGCGACGTTTATCAGGGCGAAGAGCGCCTAATGTGCGCATATTATGGGTTCGGTCAGCCAATTTAATGAGAATAACTCGAATATCTTGAGTCATCGCCATCATCATTTTGCGGAAGTTTTCCGCTTGAGCTTCTTTTTTATCGCGAAATTTAATTTTATCTAGCTTTGATACACCTTCTACGAGTTCTGCCACTGTAATACCAAATAACTCAGTGAGTTCTTCTTTGGTAACAGGGGTGTCTTCAATGGTGTCATGGAGCAAGGCAGCCATAAGCGACTCGTGATCGAGACGCATATCTGCCAAGATGCGGCTAACCGCAACTGGATGGGTAATGTAAGGCTCGCCACTTGTGCGCATTTGCCCTTCGTGGGCATCACGCGCAACTAAATAGGCCTGCTTGAGTAATTCTACTTGATCCGGCTCTAAATAGCTGGATGCTGACTCTTTTAGACCTTCAAACAGATACAAGTGGCGCTACTCCTTATAAAACGTGGCCTTCTGCAATGGCGGCGACAGCGGCAATTTCTGCTGCTTCACGTTCACGAACAGTTTGGCGCTCATCAGCATCTAAAGTATTTGAGGTGACTAAACCTAATTCGATTTCACGCAAAGCGATAACCGTTGGTTTATCATTCATCTCATCAACCATAGGTTCTTTACCTTGCACGGCGATTTGGCGTGCACGACGCGCTGCAACCAGGATCATATCAAAACGGTTGCCGATTTTATTTACGGCGTCTTCTACAGTTACGCGAGCCATGTGTTGAAACTCCAGTGTTATCTATGGGAAAAAATGACGCAAAATTGTACACTATGACAATTAATCTGCCAAGAGATCATTAAGCATATCATTTTGAGCATACTGCTGACTAGCACAGGTTAAGCGTTGACTACGAATAATTGCCTTTAGGTCAGCTAATGCGCTATCAAAATCATCATTTACAATCACAAAATCATATTGAGTGTAATGAGACATTTCAGAAACGGCTTGTGCCATACGTGCATCGATGACTTCTTTGCTGTCTTGGCCTCGGCCAGTTAAGCGACGCTCAAGTTCGGCTTTAGATGGGGGTAAAATAAACACCCCAACGGTATTAGGCATCAATATTTTTACTTGCTCGCCACCTTGCCAATCAATATCAAGAAATACATCAATACCTTTATTTAAGGTTTGTTCAATGACACTTTTGGATGTGCCATAAAAATTACCAAAGACTTCGGCCCATTCAATAAAAGCGCTTTGATTAATTAATGCTTTAAATTGCTCAACAGTAACGAAATGATAATGTTGACCATCGACTTCGCCGGGGCGAGGTTTACGGGTCGTATGCGACACAGAAACCTGTTTATCGCTGGGT
Source organism: Shewanella polaris (assembly GCF_006385555.1). Taxonomy (NCBI): domain Bacteria; kingdom Pseudomonadati; phylum Pseudomonadota; class Gammaproteobacteria; order Alteromonadales; family Shewanellaceae; genus Shewanella; species Shewanella polaris. The sequence continues at coordinate 374,139 of NZ_CP041036.1, forward strand.
TTATCTTTTAAAAGTGCTGATATAAGTGACGATTTACCTGCGCCACTAGGAGCTGACACAATAAAAAGATTTCCACGAGTGCTCATAAATAGGGAGTCTCATCCAATTATTCATTAAGAAAGCTTAATATTATACTCGCTAACAGTAAGGTTATGCTAGCGCAATCATAGAGATTGCTGATGTATATTATGGTGATAGGATTAATTAAAGTGAGTCAATGATTGGCATAAGCAACTTGCAAGAGAGTCAGTAAAAAAGTAACGAAAAAACTAGGTCGGCTCTGGCTTTATAGGATTAATTCTGTAGGCTTTGCGCTATTAGCAGTGACTGATGATTATGGTGTTAACAACAATTCAATAATTGCCAATATAACGGAGTAGAATTATCAACGAATTGTGTTTTCTAGCGAGTTATTTTTGATATTTTTGTAAATAAATAGGAATGATTGATGTCTTTAAAAGCCGTACTGTGCAGAGAAGGCCGTGACACAGGTTTAAGGTTAATGGCAATTTTATTAGCAGCATTTTTGCTATTAACGGTCACTGCGATCGTATTTTCGGCGAGTGTAATTAATTGGATTGTGATGTTGGCGGTCATGCCTATTGTTGGTTTATCTGCTATTCGTCGTTTAAATGACGCCAACAAACCGATTAAGTTGGCGATGATCTGTGTTGTTCCAGTATTGATTTTTGGCATATTGATTTACTTTATGATGCCTGTAGGGATATTAGCTGGGGTGTTTTTATTTGGCCTTGCTTGTGGTGGGTACTTTGCATTTTTACCTGCTAAAAATTCGATTAGGTATGTGCAAGGGTATAATGGACCAAGCATAGTACAATCATCCATTTTCGGTTCGGTACACCAGCGTCAAGAACCCGTAATGAAAGGTCAAATCCCCCCTGTTAATTCTGAGTCGGAACATTCATTTACGTCACCAGTATTGAGTGATAATGAAGCCGTCTTAACTGACTCGGCTGTGCCACATTCTGCAGAGGTTGATAAGCATCAATTCAAAGATGATTTACAGCAACTAACAATAATAGATCAAGATGATGTGCATATAGCTCATTCAGCTGATTCGGCCGTTGAGAGTGACCAATCTGCATCATTCACAACATCATCAAGTCGTAGTCATCAACCTCTGTATGTCGACCAAAATGCGTTACAGTCAGGGTCAATTACTGAGCTTACAAAGACTTGGCTTAATATGGCCAAATTACATCGATTAAAACTGATACTTATCGGTAAAATTGCCGTTGCTATTTTGGCTGTTTGTCTTGTTGTTTATTTAGTTTTCGCTTTAGTCAGTGCTTTTTCTGACAATGAAGCGAAACAAAGTCAACCGACTGAAGATACAATTAATGAGCAGCAAACTAGCTTACGACAAACCATTAAATTGCCAGATGGATTTTGGTTAGCATTAGACAATAATATCCTTATTGTTAGGTGGTTAGGTGATAGTGGTGATGAACATAAGCTGTGGGATTTAGCTACCGCAAAAGGTGATAAAACCTGTAGTCATCTTGAGTTTAATGACGGTAGTAGTTATCGGCCTATAACGGTTGATTTATTACAGGATAGTGCTACTGAAGCCCGATTTACTCCGCTAGATAAAAATGCCATTGTGAATAATGTCGCGCTTAGAGGCAGTTTTAAGTTGTGTGGTTATGAGTTTAGTCTTAAAGGCAGTCAGGCGACGTTAATGCAAAACCCTCAATTTGAAATGATACTAAGCCAATAATCATCTTGTAGATAACCAATAAATAATTTTTTGGGGTTATCTTTATTTTGATAAACAGGATATTGGAGTTCTTGATTGATTAATTTTATCCGCGAAAATGTACTGCCTCAATTTGGTTTTAGTCACAATTTCAGTACCGTTAGTTCATTGGGCAATGGCCATATTAATCAAACCTTTTTGGTGAGTGATAAATCAAAATCGTTGGTGTTACAGCGCATTAATACCCAAATATTTACAGAACCTAAGGTGGTCATACAAAATGCTGCCACCATAAGCCAACATTTACTGACTAAGCGCCAACAGCAGCATTATCCACTACAAGTAGTTAGCCCAATAGCCACAGTAGCTGGTGAACTTTATTTGGATTTTGCTGAACATGGCTTTTGGCGGGCAATAGATTATTTGCCCCACTGTGACACAATTGAAGTGGTTAATACTCCCGAGCAGGCTATGCTGGCGGCTGAGGCTTTTGGGCGCTTTGCGGCGGCGTTGAGTGATTTATCCTCCAATGATGTTATCGATGTTATTCCCAATTTTTTAAATTTACCTCAACGAATGGCTCAATTACATGATGCAAAGGCCGCTGATGCTCACAATCGACTAATCCATTGTAAAAAATGGGTAGACTTATGTTTAGCGCAAACAGAACTATTGGCCACATTGGTACAGTACGAAACCGATTTGCCTATGCGAATATGCCATAATGATACTAAAATCAATAATATGCTTTTTGATAAACGAGATGGATCAAGTCTGGCCATTATCGATTTAGATACCTGTATGAAAGGCTATTTGATGTATGACTTTGGTGATATGGTTCGCGCCTTTTGCTCTCCCGAGGCTGAAGATTCAACCAACTTGGCCAATGTGCACGCACGATCGGAGATAATTGTCGCGGCTGCTAACGCGTACATTCAGTCTCTTAAAGATATTATTACCCCACTCGAAAAACGCAGTTTATGGCTAGGCACTAAAGTGATGCCATTAATGCTGGGAGTACGATTTTTAACTGATTATGTAAATGGTGATATTTATTTTGGCATAAAGCATCCAAATCATAATTTGGATCGCGGCATTAATCAGTTAACAATTTATCAAAGTCTGTTGCAGCAAGAAAACCAATTAATGCCATTATTCGACTTATAGTCGTCATCACAACATCTATTATTTTAACCAATAAGGCCTTAGTTGATGTCACATATACTCAATAAATATCAATGGATTTTATTTGATGCAGATGAAACCTTATTTCATTTCGATGCCTTTGCTGGATTGAAATTAATGTTTTCGCGCTTTGAAGTCGATTTTAATATAGAAGATTTTGCTGCCTATCAGCAGGTCAATAAACCATTATGGGTTGAATATCAAAATGGATTAATTAGTGCTAGCCATCTGCAGCATACTCGTTTTCATCATTGGGCAAGTAAATTGTTAGTCACACCACAACATTTAAATAGCCAATTTCTAATGGCAATGGCCGATATTTGTCAGCCACTACCCGGGGCTAGAACCCTTATTGATTCATTAAATGGCAAGGTTAATCTAGGTATCATTACTAATGGTTTTACCGAATTACAGAGTATCCGTTTGAGCCGCACAGGTTTTCAAGATACCTTTAATCCGGTCGTTATTTCAGAGCAACTTGGTAAAGCAAAACCTGATGTCGCTATTTTTAATCATGCGTTTAGTTTAATGGGCAATCCCGAAAAACAGCAGGTGTTGATGGTCGGTGATAACTTACATTCTGACATTCTAGGTGGTATTAATGCCGGTATCGACACTTGTTGGCTAAATCATCATGACGAGCCGTTGAGTGATGATATCTCCCCAAGTTATCAGGTGCGTAATCTTACTGAACTACATCAGCTATTGATGCCGAAATAATCCGCAGTGACAACAGAAATAAAAAAGCCATTCAAGTGAATGGCTTTTTTATTACGTAAAAGGTTATCCCACTTACTGAAATAAATCTTCAGCTGGATTATCAATAAAGATATCACCATTTTGTTGAGTTTCGGTAACGTATTCTTTAGGTTCAGTACCCTCTACAAAGTATTCAAACTGAGTAGTGTAGTCTGTTTTACGTGTTAATTTACCCGTAGCTAAATCAATACGTGCTGACACAATCCCTTTAGGGGGAATGACTGAAGCTTCAGGGGTACCAGAAAGGGCTTTGTTCATAAAGTCATTCCAACCAGGTCCTGCTGTTTTTGCTCCGGCTTCTGCACCCGATATTTGATCTGGTTCGCCATTAGCCATCCAACTAGAGCGACCTAGCTGACGACCATGATCATCAAAACCAACCCAGAAAGTTGCCGTAAGTGTTGGGTTAAAACCACTGAACCAAGTATCTCGAGATTCGTTAGTCGTTCCTGTTTTACCCGCAATATCATGACGTTTAATTAATTTAGATGCACGCCAAGCAGTACCATTCCAACCAGTGCCTTTGCTCCAGTCGCCGCCACCCCAAATTACGCTCTTTAGTGCTTCTGTGATTAAAAATGCAGTCTGTTCAGAAATGACTCGTTTAGCAAAATGCGCTTGCGGATTAGTGCAAATATTTTGTTCAACGGTCATTAAATTAACTTCGGTTGTTTCATGTGCATTGTCCGCTGATGGTTTTACCATTTGCGGCGTTAATTCTTCAGCCATTGCCGCGAATGGGTCATCAATAGCAATGGGTTCTTCAGCCTCAGGTTTACTACAGGCAATGGCAGGAATAGTTTGTTCAATCATGTTGTCGTATGAGTCAGTTACACGATCAATAAAATACGGTTCAACGAGATAACCACCATTAGCAAAAGTATTAAATGCTGTAGCAACTTGTAATGGTGTGACCGAAGGAGAACCTAATGCTAACGATTCATTTCGAGGTAAATCACTCGGGTCAAAACCAAATTGCACTAATTTATTGATAGTGTTATCTAAGCCAGTATGACGCATCGCTCTAACAGACATGACGTTAATTGACTGAGCCAAACCTATCCGTAAACGTGTTGGACCGCCGTAAATATCAGGTGAATTTTTAGGACGCCATGCCGTACCTTGGCGAGTGTCAGGTTTATTAATTGGCGCGTTATTAATGAGCGTGGCTAATGTGTAACCATGTTCTAATGCAGCGGCATAAATAAAAGGTTTAATATTAGAACCCAATTGGCGTTTAGCTTGTGTTACTCGGTTAAATTGACTTTGGCTAAAACTGAATCCGCCTACTAAGGTTTCAATTGCGCCGTCGTGGGGTGCAAGCGAAACCGTTGCACTAGACACTTGCGGAATTTGAGATAATTGCCAATGCTTGCCGTTATGACGGATCCACACTTGCTGACCAGCAGTTAAAATATCAGTCGCTAGTTTTGGTGGTAAGCTTTGACGTTTATCGCTGATAAACTTACGAGCCCATTTTAAGCCTTTCCATTCAAGCGTAATCAGTTTGCCTTTTTCATCAATAACTTGTGCTTGTTGATCTTTTACGCTGATGACTGCCGCGGGCATAATGCCTTGTATAGAAGGTGTGCGTTTTAAAATCGCCACAATATCTTCATTATGTATCGGTGTATCAGTCCATAACTCAGCCACTGCACCACGATAACCATGGCGTTGATCATAAGCAAAAATATTATCTCTTAAAGACTCCTGAGCCATTAGTTGTAAGTCTGATGATATCGTAGTGTAGACATTGTAACCGTTGGTATAGGCTGCTTCTTCGCCGTATTTTTGGATCATATAATCTCGTGCCATTTCTGAGATATATGGAGCGTATAAATCAATTTCGGCACCATGATATTTGGCGGTTAAGGGACTATTAATAGCGACTTGGTATTCAGCTTGAGTAATATTGCGTTTCTCAAGCATACGGCTAAGTACCCAATTGCGACGAGATATCGCTCGCTCTGGGTTTCTAATAGGATTTGCTGCAGAAGGAGCTTGTGGTAAACCTGCAATCATTGCCATCTCTGGTAGTGTAAGCTGGCTAAGTTCTTTACCGTAGTAGACTTGAGATGCCGCACCAACACCATAAGCGCGATTTCCTAGGAAAGAACGGTTTAAATAAAGGGTTAAAATTTCTTGTTTGGAAAGTGCTTTTTCAATTTTAAGAGCAAGGAAAATCTCTTTGATCTTACGAATATAAGTTTTTTCATTTGATAAGAAAAAACCTCGTGCAACTTGTTGGGTAATAGTACTCGCGCCCTGACTTTTTTTACCAGTCGTGACCAAAATAAGTGCTGCACGGATAATACCAATTGGATCGATACCGTTATGTTCAAAAAATCGTGCATCTTCAGTATCGAGAACCGCATTAATTAACTGAACAGGCACATCTTCATATTCTACTGGAATACGACGTTTCTCACCAAACTGAGAAATAAGCTTACCGTCACGGCTGTATATACGCAGTGGAGTTTGTAATTGGACCGTCTTTAGTGAATTAACATCCGGCAAACTTGGTAACACATAAAAGTAAGCCGCAACGATAGCGCCGACGCCAAGTAGTGATAGGCTAAAAAATGCAATCAATAAACGTTTAAACCACTTCACTCAATCATTCCAGTAAAATTAGAAATAGTGGCGGTAGTATATAAGCGGGAGGCTTTTTCGTGAAGTAAAACATGAAATAACTAAAAAGCATTTGTAAAATGTTTAAACATTTTATCTAAATACTTATAACGAGTTGATTATGTGCTAATCTCTTAGAAAATAAAAATAGAATGATGACGGACTATGCTTTCAAAATTATGGAAGCGTCAAGCACCTCAAATGGTCGGGATTGATATTGGGTCTCATGAAATTAAAGCCATATTGTTGAGCAAGACGGCGGATGGATATAAAATTCAGAATTATGCGGCAGTGCCTGTAAGAAAGGGCGCTGTAGTCGATCATGATATTCGTGACACTGAAGCTGTCCTTGAATCATTAAGGCAGGTTAGGCGCGGCTTACCTAAATCTCTTAAATTCGCAGCGGTCGCTGTTTCCGGTTCTGCCGTTATGACGAAAGTCATTTATATGGATGCATCGTTAAGTGAAGAAGAGATGGAGGCGCAAATTGAAATTGAAGCTGACAACCTCATTCCTTATTCAATTGATGAAGTAAGTATTGATTTTGAAAGGCTCAGTCCAAACATAACCGACCCAACAAAAGTCGATGTGTTACTCAGTGCCTGCCGTACCGAAAATATCGATTCACGGCTTGATTCATTGGATGCAGTCGAATTAGACGTCAAAGTAGTTGATGTAGAGGCTTATGCATTAGGGCGCTCAGCAGAATTAATTTATGGTCAGTTACCTGAAGATGCCACTCAAAAATCAATCGCCATGGTTGATATTGGTGCCAATATGACTACCTTTTCTGTAGTCGAACACGGTGATACTACCTTCATACGTGAGCAAGCTTTTGGTGGTGAGTTGTTTACTCAATCAATTTCATCCTTTTATGGTATGCCTAATGATGAGGCTGAAAACGCTAAAATAACTGGCCAATTACCTCGCAATTATATGTTTGAAGTATTATCACCATTTCAGATGCAGTTGCTACAACAAATTAAACGAACACTACAGATATACTGTACCGCCAGTGGGCGAGAGAAAGTTGATTATATTGTATTATGCGGTGGCACAGCTAAGTTAGAGGGATTGGTTGAGCTACTCAGCAACGAATTGGGTACGCATACGATTATTGCGGATCCTTTCCAAGGTTGTTTACATGCTAGTGATTTAATAAAAAGTCAGCTTCAACCTACTATAAGTAAATATATGGTGGCATGTGGCCTTGCGCTAAGGAGTTATGCTCAATGGCGAATATAAACTTATTACCTTGGCGTGAAGAAGCTAGAGAAAAACAAAAACGCGACTTTATCGGTATTCTCTCGTTAGTGTTTTTAGTCACGTCACTTGTAGTCTATTTATTTTTGGGTTTTTTAGAAGTTGTTACAGACGATCAGCGTCAACGCAATGCCTATTTAGAATCTGAAATTAGCTTGCTCAATACTCAAATAGCAGAAATTAAAAAAATTACCGAGCGTAAAAAAGACATTGAACGTCGTACGGAAATTATTCTTAATCTGCAACAGTCACGTAATTTACCGACTCATGTTTTAGATGAATTAGTTCGAGTAGTACCACCTGGCATTTATCTCTCAAGCATAGAGAAAAAGGGTAGTGTGTTATTAATTGAAGGACGAAGTGAATCAAATAACAATGTCGCTAATATGATGAGAAAAGTTAAAACCTCTGTTTATCTTAATGATCCTAGTATGCAATCTATCGTGACCCAAAACGAAGAGCTAAGGCAATTGCAACGGTTTAAATTACGAATTACTATTCGTGATGATTCGCAATTAATGAATGTTGACTCGGGCCAAGGAGAGAGAAAATGAATCTCGACTTAGAGCAATTTAACGATATTGATTTTGACAATATTGGTGGTTGGCCCAAGTTGGTGAAAATTGTTTTCGCCGCTTTTTTGTCTCTGTGTGTTATTGGTGCCAGTTATTATTTATTTATTTCAGATTCGCTCGACCAAATGGAAGCTGAACAGCAAAAAGAAATTCAACTGCGTGAAGATTTTGAAACTAAATATCGTTTAGCGGTAAACCTTAAATTATATCGTGAACAATTAGCCGAAATGGAAATACAATTTGCTGAATTACTTAAAATGCTACCGTCTGAAAATGAAATGCCAGGGTTGTTAGATGATTTAACCTTTGTAGCGACTGATGCAGGTCTCAGAATTAACAGTCTAGATTGGGATAATGAAATCGAACGTGACTTTTATATTGAATTTCCAATAAAAATGTCTGTAGAAGGTAATTACCATCAAATGGGGCATATGGTTAGTGGTGTTGCAAAGTTACCTCGTATTGTGAGTTTGCACGACTTTATTATAAAGCAAAATGATACCGGTGGATTATCCATGGATATTCTTGCTAAAACGTATCGTTTTAAAGAAGGGGCTGAATTAACACCACCGGCTAAGAAGGGGCAGAAATAATGAAATTTTTGCCTTTATTATTGTCAATGGTGTTTTTATTAAGTGGTTGTATTGGCGAACGCAGCGATTTAGAGCTATTTGTTACTACTACAAAAGCACAACAGGTAGCGCGTATACCACCATTAAAACAAACGCCGAAGTTTGAACATTTTGCTTATCAAGTTGAATCATTGCGCAGCCCTTTTGTTCCTCCGTCAAGGGAATTAACAGAAGAAGTAATTGATACATCTAAGGATTGTTTGCAACCAGACTTGAAACGTCGTAAAAGTCGGTTAGAAACCTATGCATTAGATAATTTAAGAATGCGTGGAACATTGAGTGAAGGTAGTGATATATGGGCTTTAGTGGAGTCTAGTGATGGCAATGTTTATCGTGTTGGTGTAGGTGAGTATTTAGGGCTTTATCATGGCCGAATTGCAAAAGTAACACCGCAATTTATCGAAATTATCGAAATTATCCCTGATGGTTCAGGTTGTTGGGCAGAAAGATCCAGCAATTTAGAACTATCAGGAAAATAACGTGCGAAGGATGAGGGAATAATGGAGTCTTCTGCCACGATGAAAAAAACAATAACAAAATTAATATTTAGTAGAGCACTTTTAGGTGCAGTATTAATAATGGGTTTAATACCTAGTGCGATAGCTGCTAACCGTCTTATAGATGTCAAATATCATTCAATGGTTGATCATCAATTAGAATTAGAGTTAGTTTTTGAATCATCAATAGCGTCACCATCTGTTGATTTATCGGCTGACCCAGTAGAAATCATATTGAATTTCTCTGACACGATTTCAAATTTAAATAAAAATACCATTCCGATAAATGTTGTTGGTGTAAAAGTGTTAAATGCACAACAACAAGGTAGCGATTTACAAATCATTATTGCAATGAATAAAGTAAAGCCATATCAAGGTAAAATTGTTGGTAATAGCTACCGTTTAACCATAAATGATGATGTATCAGGCCCAGTTGAAGCAAATAACCCATTTGTTAATAGTATTAGCAGTATTGACTTTCGCCGCAATAAAACCGGTGGTGGAGAAATATTATTTAATCTTAGTAATCGTTCAGTCGCGGCGAATGTAGAACAAGTTGGTTCAAAGCTAGAAATACAACTCTACAATACCAATATTGGTAGTGATTTACTTTACGTTATGGATGTACAAGACTTTGCCACACCAGTGAATAGTTTTGAGACATTTAAAGATGACTTAACCGCCCGTATTTTGGTTGATATAGAAGGTAACTATGATTACAACTATCGCCAAGACGGCAACGTATTTAAGGTCAGTGTAGATAAAGTTGAACGAGTTTCTATGGCGAAAGAAGCCAAAAAATATAATGGCCGCTCATTGTCTTTAAACTTCCAAAATATTTCTGTTCGAACTGTTTTGCAGATTATTGCTGATTATAACAACTTCAACCTTGTCACCAGTGATACGGTTGAAGGCGATATTACCTTACGCTTAGATGATGTACCTTGGGATCAAGCTTTAGATCTGATCTTGCAAACTAAAGGTCTTGATAAACGGATTGAGGGCAACATTCTAATGGTGGCACCAAGTGAAGAACTTGCCATCAGAGAAAGCAATGACTTAAAAAATAGACAAGAAGTGAAAGAGTTAGCTCCGCTATATTCTGAATACTTACAAATAAATTATGCCAAAGCAGTCGATATTGCTGAGTTACTTAAAACAACTGATTCAACCCTGCTTTCATCTCGTGGCAGTGTTGCCGTCGATGAGCGTACTAATACCTTGTTAGTAAAAGATACTACTGAGATTTTAGAAAACGTACATCGATTAATTGAAGTGTTAGATATTCCGATTAAACAAGTCTTAATTGAAGCACGTATGGTGACAGTTAAAGACGATGTCAGTGAAGACTTAGGTATTCGTTGGGGTATAACAGACCAACAGGGATCAGACGGTACTTCCGGTACTATTGAAGGTGCTACCAGCATTGCAAATGGTACGATTCCTAGTGTAGATGATCGTCTTAATGTGAATCTACCAGCAGCGGCAAGTTCGGCGACCAGTATCGCTTTTCATGTGGCTAAATTGGCAGATGGTACCATTCTCGATTTAGAGCTAAGCGCTTTAGAACAAGAAAATAAAGGTGAAATTATTGCCAGCCCTCGTATTACCACATCTAATCAGAAGTCGGCATACATAGAACAGGGTGTTGAAATCCCATACGTTGAGTCTGCATCAAGTGGGGCGACAACCGTAACCTTTAAGAAGGCTGTGTTATCGCTGCGAGTCACACCGCAAATAACCCCAGATGACCGTGTGATCCTTGATCTTGAAATTACTCAAGATTCACAAGGCACAACAGTATCAACCGGAACGGGGGAAGCAGTTGCCATTGATACTCAACGCATCGGTACACAAGTGCTAGTTGATAATGGTGAGACAATTGTCCTTGGTGGTATTTACCAACAGAACTTAATTAGTCGGGTCAGCAAAGTGCCAATATTGGGTGATATTCCGTTAGTGGGCTTCTTATTTAGAAACTCAACTGACTCTAATGAGCGTCAAGAGCTGTTAATTTTCGTTACACCCAAGATTGTGACCGAAAAGCTATAACATAATTTTTAGCAACAATATCGTAAAAAACCAGCTATTTTATAGCTGGTTTTTTAATTTAAACTATTGTTATTTATCATTTAATTTTATAATTTTAATTATATATTAATATATTTATTATGGATTTTTTACCTTGGGAATATCATGAACAATAATAAAATTACTATAAATAGCCGTGATGACTTGCAAGCGGTAGCCCTTAACTGAGATAATCCTCCGTCAAGTCTCATTAGAGCAAGGTTAAATTATAGGTCGGCTTGAGTTTAAGTCGATAAGGCATTCTTCCATATAAGATTCAGACGTATACGAAATGGCTGAAAAACGCAATATTTTTCTGGTAGGCCCTATGGGCGCAGGTAAAAGCACAATTGGTCGCCATCTGGCGCAAATGCTGCATTTAGATTTCCACGATTCAGATCACGAGATTGAACAACGTACTGGTGCAGATATTGCCTGGGTGTTTGATGTTGAAGGTGAGGAGGGCTTCCGTCGTCGTGAAGCACAAGTCATCGGTGATCTTTCAGAAAGGCAAGGTATCGTTCTCGCAACAGGTGGTGGTTCTGTTCAGAGTAAAGATATCCGCAACTATCTTTCTGCTCGAGGTATAGTGGTTTATTTGGAAACAACAATCGACAAGCAAGTCGCGCGTACTCAGCGAGATAAGCGTCGACCGTTGTTACAAGTAGATGATCCACGTGAAGTGCTCGAAAGCTTAGCGGAGATCCGTAATCCTTTATATGAGGAAATTGCGGATGTTATCGTTAAGACTGATGAGCAAAGCGCGAAAATCGTCGCAAACCAAATTATCGAGCAACTTGGCTTTTAGGTAATAACATGCAACAGATTCAGGTTCAATTAGGTGATAGAAGTTACCCCATTTACATTGGCCAGGATTTGATGAGTGACAGCGAGTTATTTACTCGCTACCTAACACACAAAAAAGCCTTAATTGTTTCAAATGACACCATTGCTCCGTTGTATCTGAAAAAGATACAACAAGCGATGAGCGCTTGCGCGCGCATTGAAACGGTTATTTTGCCTGATGGCGAAAAATTTAAAGATTTACAACATCTAGATTATATTTTTACCGGATTACTTGAGCATAATTTTGCCCGTGATTCTGTATTAGTTGCGTTAGGTGGTGGTGTTGTTGGTGATATGACTGGTTTCGCGGCAGCGTGTTATCAGCGTGGAATTGATTTTATCCAAGTACCCACTACGTTACTGTCCCAAGTTGATTCTTCTGTTGGTGGTAAAACAGCAGTAAATCATCCGCTCGGGAAAAATATGATTGGTGCATTTTATCAACCCAAATCTGTGATTATCGATACACTTTGCTTAAATACATTACCCGCAAATGAGTTTGCTGCAGGGATGGCCGAAGTGATTAAGTACGGTATTATTTGGGATACAGACTTTTTTCAATGGCTTGAGGCCAATGTTGAAGCATTAAAATCGCTTCAAACTGATGCGCTAACCTATGCGATTGCTAAATGTTGCCAAATTAAAGCAGATGTTGTTGAGCAAGATGAAACAGAACAAGGTGTAAGAGCATTATTAAACCTTGGACATACCTTTGGGCATGCTATCGAAGCTGAAATGGGCTACGGTGTCTGGTTGCATGGTGAAGCCGTTGCTGCTGGGACTATTCTTGCAGCACAAACAGCATATAAGCTTAATTTATTAGATAAGCAAAGTGTTGAGCGTATTCGCCAACTGATGTTGGCGTTTGATTTACCTGTAACGGCTCCTGAGTCGATGGGTTTTGAACATTTTATTAAGCATATGCGCCGCGATAAAAAAGTCCTAGGTGGTAAAATTCGCTTAGTGTTACCTACAGGAATAGGTCAAGCTGATGTGTTTAGTGAAGTTAGTGAAGACTTACTTAAACAGGTTGTTAGCGGCTTATAAACTATAGTGTGGTGAATCTTTGACGACTCCAGGGCTATTGTTACTACCCACTCAAGAAGCGCTAGTTCAGCGTTTGCAGCACATTGCTAGCTATAGCGAGCAGTTGTTGGTTATTTGTGGGGGCAATGGTTCGGGTAAGTCAACGCTAACGGCTGCACTAGCGAGTGAGTTAGATGACTATAATTCTGCATTAATCATTTGTCCTCAACATGCAGATAGTGCGGAAATTCGCCGAAAAATTCTGGTTCAATTAATCTCAGCCCCTATCTTCGATGATGAGCGTCCTTTAATGGACACAGTGCTCAGAATCCAATCCAGTTTAAAAAAGCCATTACATATTATTATTGATGATGCTGATTTCTTGCCGAAAGATATCTGGGCGGAATGCATCTTGCTGAGTCAAATATACTGTGCAGGTAAACCTGTTGCTGTAACGATGACTGTTACGCCTAGTTTTTGGCAAACCTTAGTCGCCGACTTAACAGATGATACTCGCGCTAAGTTATTACCTGTCACAATTGAATCCTTATCGGTTGCAGAACGTGACGGCTTGTATCAGAGTTTATTACTGAGAAGTCGACAAACGCCGTTTATCCCACGTGAAATTATCCATAAACAATTAGAGAAACAACAAGGCACACCAGCTGAAGTTGTTAAATTGTTAGCGTTAGCATTAGAAGAGCCTCAAACAGATAAAACTCCTTGGCGTTTCGCGACTAAGTTGTCTATCACTGTATTTGTCATATCAATTTGTGTCGCTATTGGTTTCGTGGTCAGTACACTATTACCTCAACCAATTGCCACATCGCCGCAACCAACGTTGACGGTCGAAGAAGCTATCGAACGTGAAAGCGCGCATCAATATCTAATTGAATTTGCAGATAATACGTTGAATAAATACTTTTCTCTGCGGGGACTAACACGGGCTGAATTTGGTGACAATTACCCGCCAATGTTGTTAGTTGAATCGCAAAAAGTAGTCGGCAGTTTGGTTGTGGATAATAATGACTTAACCTTCTCTAATGAATTGCCTGCAAACAATTACACCGATGTGAAGGTGAGTTCGTCAATAAAAGGGCTGTCCTTTGAAGGCGAATTAACCAAAGTAAAAATCAAAGCGGCAGATAAACCAAGTGATATTGTTGAGAGAGATAATAAACAGCTTGTGAAAGTACAAGGTTTTACACTGCAACTCGCAAGCGTAAATGATAAATCATCACTCACTCCTATTTTGGCAAAGCTTGCGCAAGAGTCGCAGGTTTTCATTATGAGCAACAAACAACGTTATATCTTATTTTTAGGCGATTTCGATGATTTAGCTGCGGCAAACTCGAAAGCTAAAATGCTCCAGAAAAAGTATGGGTTGGCTGAACCTTGGGTAAGAAAGTGGGCGGACTTAAATGATTATAAACGGCAAGATTAAGTGTTTTGTATTCAACGCTATCTAAGTCAATAATATGAAAATTCGACACAATTATTCTACTTTAGCCGATGATAATTGTTGCTAAACAGAGTACAATCTTGTGCTTTAATTTTGCTGGCATAATGACTATTCATGATAAAAAAGCATAGAGCCTTTCTCAAATGGGCGGGTGGTAAATATAAACTCGTTGATGAGCTAGCAAAACACCTTCCATCTGGAAATCGACTTATTGAGCCTTTTGTTGGGGCGGGATCGGTTTTTCTCAATACTCATTATGATGAGTACTTGTTATGCGACATTAACCAAGACTTAATCAATCTATATCAAATTGTTAAACAGCAGCCGGATGTCTATATCGAAGCGGCAAAGGCAATGTTCGTTGATGAAATGAATGATAAAGAAGCCTATTATCGTATTCGAGCAGAATTCAATCTTTGTCGTGATCCTTTTACTCGCTCGGTTTATTTTCTATACATGAACCGCCATGGTTTTAATGGCTTGTGTCGTTATAACCGCAAGGGTGGTTTTAACGTGCCATTTGGTTCGTATAAAAAACCGTATTTTCCTGAAGCTGAAATTCGTCACTTTTCATTAAAAGCGCAAAAAGCGACTTTTAAATGCATTAGTTATGAGCAGGCGTTTGATTTAGCTAATAGCGGTGACGTTATTTATTGTGATCCTCCATACGCGCCATTATCAACGACCGCCAGCTTTACCACATATGTGGGGCCAGGTTTTAGTTTAGACGACCAAGCATTACTCGCGCGTCATTCACGGCTTATTGCTCACGAACGCAATATTCCGGTGTTGATCAGTAATCATGATATTCCATTAACACGAGAGTTATATCGTGGCGCCTCTTTCTCAACGATTTCTGTACAACGTAATATTAGCCAAAAAGGCAGCTCACGGAAAAAAGTGGATGAAATTATGGCGTTGTACGACCAACATTATCGCGAAGAAGAGTGGTAAAACCGCTACATTAACGGGTACTTTAGTGGGTGTGTATAACGGCTGCTGATTAACTTAGCACTTGGTTGACGACTAATATCAAAGAAATGACTAATGCTATAGCGAGAATTATCCCCATGATAATAAAAGGTAGCGGGGATTGAGTTTTAAAATCTTTTTGGCGATTCTGCTCTGTCTGCACACCAAAGAAAGCTGCAACAGTGCTACTGAACACCTGCCAAATCGACATTAGTGTAAGATCTGATTTGAACTACTAGAAGTTGGCATATCATTCAAAGGTTTATCTTTGTGACCATGGATCAACTCTAGTAAATCAATAAAGTGAAATTGGCTTGAACGGCTATTACCTGCTACCCAATTCCCCCAACTGACATCATTTGACTGCTCTGTGCAGCGATTTTTAGGATGACTGCTTGGTAGTTTGGCGTCGTAACTTGCGTTGCTATTGCATACACAGGTTTCGCCACTGGCATTATGGATCTCTGATGCTATCAATACTTGGCTTAATAATAATGCAAGTGCTGACGTTGCAAATACAGCATAAACAGATGCTGGCAATATTTTGCCATCATGATTCGAAAGTTTGCGAAGTAATTGCTTAACCATAAGGGTTACTTTATCCGTGGTTTATATATCGGTTGAAGTGACGACTAATATTAAATCCTAGACCAAATGTGAATCCACAATTTAGTCCTTAAGATAACAACTTTTTTGAGTATAGCAAAATAGCTTAGTTATTGAACACTGGTTTATGTGTAAAAAATAACAATTCCTACTTCTGGTCTAGTTTTAGACTAAAATCGCATTATAAATGGGTTATTTCCCTTGCTAGACTAGAGGCTTGCAGCCGCAAAGGGTAAAATGTCGTCACTTTGATCTGCCAATAGAGAAGATTATGCGCCCATTTTTAATTGCACCATCAATTTTGTCCGCCGATTTTGCCCGTTTAGGTGACGATGTTAAAGCCGTATTAGATGCAGGTTCAGACGTTGTTCATTTTGATGTAATGGACAATCACTATGTTCCAAATTTGACCATAGGCCCAATGGTCTGCACGGCGTTACGCAATTACGGTATCACCGCAGATATTGATGTGCATTTAATGGTTAAACCTGTGGATCGCATTATTCCTGATTTTGCTAAAGCTGGCGCATCCATCATTACTTTTCATCCAGAAGCTTCAGAGCATGTTGATCGCACTCTACAATTGATTAAAGAGTCTGGCTGTAAAGCGGGTTTAGTGCTTAATCCTGCTACCCCACTGCATTATTTAGATCATGTGATGGATAAGCTTGATGTGATTTTGTTGATGTCTGTTAACCCAGGTTTTGGTGGTCAGTCATTTATTCCGCATACACTCGAAAAACTTCGCCAAGTACGTGCGCTTATTGACGCCAGTGGCTTTGATATTCGCTTAGAAGTGGATGGCGGCGTTAAAGTCGATAATATCGCAGAGATCGCCGCAGCGGGTGCAGATATGTTTGTCGCTGGTTCGGCCATTTTCAGTCAAGCAGATTATAAAGTTGTTATTGATCAAATGCGTGCTGAACTCGCTTCTGTATCATAATATCTTTATTCGCCATCAGTGGGACTTTACATGATGCAATGGTCAAATATCAGCGCAATAGCTTTTGATTTAGATGGCACGCTAATAGACAGCGTACCTGATTTAGTTGTGGCTACAAATGCCACCTTAGCACAAAGCCAATATCCACCAGTGACAGATGCATTGGTGCGTAGTTGGGTGGGTAATGGTGCTAAAATGTTAATGCAACGAGCACTAAGTTATTCCTCTTCCATGGCAGAAGACTCTCCAGAACTGCAGGCGATGCTTGAGCAAACTATGCCGCAATTTTTGCGTAATTATGGTGAAAACTTACAAAAGCATAGCCGTTTGTATCCGGGCGTATTAGCTACGTTACAACAGTTAACAGAAGCGGGTTTCAAACTCGCTATTGTCACCAACAAACCTTACCGATTTACGGTACCGTTATTAACGGCTTTTGGTATTGATGGCTTTTTTTCTGAAGTACTTGCTGGTGATTCATTGGCAAAAATGAAGCCTGATCCCATGCCATTACAACATCTACTTAAACAATGGAAGTTAGAGGCATCGCATTTACTCATGGTCGGCGATTCAAAGAATGATATTTTTGCAGCCAAAGGCGCGAATGTTATGTCTATTGGCTTGACCTACGGTTACAACTACGGCGAAGATATCGGTCTAAGTCATCCGGATGCGGTATGCGAACATTTTGCTGATATTGGTCAGTACCTACTGCCACAATAATTTACTATTCATAAGATAAACTGGAGCAATAAAACACATGACTAAACCCATAGTTCTCAGCGGTGCACAGCCATCAGGCGAATTAACCATAGGTAATTATATGGGCGCACTTCGTCAATGGGTTGCCATGCAAGATAGTCATGATTGCCTATATTGTGTTGTTGATTTACATGCCATTACCGTTCGCCAAGATCCAAAAAAGCTGCGAGAAGCCTGTTTAGATACTTTGGCGTTATACCTTGCTTGTGGTGTTGACCCTAAAAAAAGTACAGTGTTTATTCAGTCGCAAGTGCCGCAGCACACACAGTTGGGTTGGGCATTAAACTGCTACACCCAAATGGGTGAGTTAAATCGTATGACCCAGTTTAAAGATAAGTCGTTAAAGCATGCCAATAATATCAACGTTGGTTTATATGGCTATCCAGTATTGATGGCGGCAGATATTTTGCTTTATCAAGCCAATGAAATCCCTGTTGGTCAAGACCAAAAGCAACACTTAGAACTGACCCGTGATATCGCTACTCGTTTTAACAATGCCTATGGCGACACCTTTACCATTCCTGAACCGTTCATTCCAGAACACGGTGCTAAGGTCATGTCGTTGCAAGAACCGCTTAAAAAGATGTCTAAATCGGATGATAACCGTAACAACGTGATTGGTTTGCTTGAAGATCCTAAAGTGATCTTAAAGAAAGTGAAAAAAGCCATGACCGACAGCGACGAGCCACCAGTAGTGCGTTTTGACATGGAGCAAAAGCCAGGTGTTTCAAATTTATTGAGCTTAATGTCTGGTTGTACTGGGCAATCAATCGCTGCTTTAGAAGCAGAGTTTGAAGGCAAAATGTATGGTCATTTAAAAGTGGCAACCGGCGAAGCTGTTGTGGGTATGCTAGAGCCATTACAAGCTCGCTTTAAAGAGTATCGTGCTGACGAGGCATTCTTACACCAAGTTATGGCCGAAGGTGCGGCAAAAGCCCAAGCTCGTGCAGCCGTAACCATTAAAAAGGTTTATGAGAAGATTGGTCTTATCGTATAAACCATCAAGGATTAACGTTAATTAAGCCAGCATTTTTGCTGGCTTATTTTTTGTGACGTTTAATTTAATATGCGGTTATTTAATATGTGGTTATTGAGTTGACGGTTGCTGGGGTGACTATTATTTGATGAGGCGTTGTTGGGCTTATTAAAGTTTTAAAAAGGTCTGCTGGATAAATCCAATATGAACAATCTTTTTGATACTACCGTTTCTGCTTTATGCCATTGATACAAATAAAGGTAAAAAAAATTCATCGAGCAAAATGCTGGATGAATCTTATACCGCTAACAAAATGTGGGACAGTTGGATTAAGAATCAGTATATTCAAATACCTTAATCACTTTACGAACTCCGGCAGTATTTCGAGCGACGTCTACGGCTAAATCAGCTTGCTTGTGGTCAATTAAGCCCAGTAAAAACACTTCACCATTTTCGGTAATCACTTTCACTCGAGTAATATCGAGAGATTTCTCATTCAGCATACGGCCTTTCACTTTGGTTGTTACCCAAGTGTCGTTACTGCGAGTGGTGAATGAGGTGGGATTACCAATACGAATTTGGTTATGTATTTTGCCGCCGATTTGTAAATCTTGCACTACTTTAACGGCTTTATCGCGCAGCATCGAGTTAGGCGCTTGACCTATCATCAATACATTATTGTTCATCACAATTGCCGCAATATGGGTTTGATTATTAAGGTCATCATGTTTCGACAATGCGCTGGCAATAACAAAGTCAGCATTAGTATCGCTGACTTGAGTGCTCATGCTGCGTTCGTCATTAACCATCTTGGCACCGCTAACGGCACCAACCATGACTGCACCAGCACATCCCTGCAATATTGCTAGAGTTGTGATGATGAGTAACCCTTTTATCATGCTTGTTCATCCTGTGGGAACAAGGTGCGATCGATGTTATCGCATAAACAGTGAATAACCAGCAAATGGACTTCTTGAATACGTGCAGTGACGTTTGATGGTACACGAATTTCTACATCACCCGCACTCATCAAGCCAGCCATTGCGCCGCCATCTTTACCAGTTAGCGCAACAATTGTCATGTCGCGGCTTAATGCTGCTTCCATGGCTTTAATAACGTTGCCAGAGTTACCACTGGTCGAAATAGCTAATAAAATATCGCCCGGTTGACCCAATGCAAAGATTTGCTTCGAGAAAATTTCATCGTAGTTATAATCGTTAGCAATGGCGGTAATCGTTGACGTGTCACAGCTTAATGCAATTGCAGGTAGCGGCGGACGTTCAATTTCATAACGGTTTAATAATTCAGCAGAGAAGTGTTGAGCATCGCCAGCACTGCCGCCATTACCGCATGACAGAATTTTATTTCCGCCAAGTAGACATTGCACCATCATCTCTGCAGCTTTTTCAATCGGCTCTGGTAATGCTTCTGCAGCATCAATCTTAGTCTGAATTGATTCGGTGAAACTATCTCTAATACGTTCTAACATGCAACAATCCTTACGCTAAATTATATCTACGATGTCTCTGATGGGCTTTTTGTGAGCATCCATCAGTTAGACTCAGTAATTTGACTATATAATGCCATAAATCAAAGTTATGGTAATCAGTTGTTGCTTAAAAACACCCTTGTAGCCAGTTTATTTCATCATTATTCATTGCAATGACATCAAAGCGACAAGGTGGATTCAATTTTTGTCGTTGTAAATAATGATCTGCCGCCAATCTTATCCGGGTGATCTGTTTGCTTGTTAATGCATTTAAGGCACCACCAAATTGGTTTGACGCCCTAAATTTTACTTCAACAAACACCCACACATCCTGTTGGCGCATAATCAAATCTATTTCACCAAATGGGTAACGCACATTAGCCTCTACAAACGTCAGACCTTGTTGTTCAAGATAAGTTCGCGCTTGTTGCTCAGCTAATTGTCCACGGTTCATAGTGGTGTTAATTGCCCTTTAGTATATAGACCCCAAGACAATTGACGATCAATCACCCCATTAGGTTTAACCGATAATGCACCACTTCGCCCCATAAATTGATAACCAGGGAAAGCACGCATTTGCGCTAAACGATTAACCAATTCAAGTGCATCGAAGCCCATTACATATAAACGTTTTTGGCTGTTATTCCAACCACTCCATAGCTCTGCCACCATTTGAGTTTCGTCATTAGACTGCATTAACCATGGAACATCACTAATCATCAAGTTATTCAGTTCTTGCGATGACTGGGCCGACTCATTTTCGAGGCGACTTCGGCTAGTGGTATACAAGGCGACTGGTTCAGAGAATACGCTAAAGTTAACATCTAAAAACGGCTTAAGTAGAGCCAAGTCTTGTGAACCTGAAATCATGTAGATTGCATCAATATCTTGACGTGAACGGAAATCAGCCTCTAAACGACTGCCCAACAATTCACGCATTCTAGCGATGCGAGCTTGGCTGTCTTTAACGCCCAAGGCTTCTTGAACGGTCAGTTTCATTTGGTCGCCGGCATCATAATAATGCACTTCAACAGTATTATTTGTTAGGGCTAACCACGCCTGATTAAAGCTCTCAGCCATACGTTTACCAATAGAATCATTACTGGCAAGCAATAATGGCAACTTTACCCCGTCGTTAAACAGTTTTTGCGCGGCATCACTGGCTTCTTGCGCCGGAGACAATGAAAAATAAAAGAGATTAGCCTGCGGCGTAAACGTATCAGTTTGGTTTAAATATAGTTGAGGTACAGTGGTTTTTTGCTTGTCGTTGATTTTTTGTAACTCTTCAACCTCATTGGGTAATAATGGCCCAATGATAAACTCTGCACCTTTGGCAATAGCTTGCTGATAAGCGCCAGTCACACCTTGCTGAGTATCATAAAAGTTAAGTGAGACATTGCTATCGAAGTCAGATAGATAACTAGATAATAATCCTTGGCGGATAGGTTCTGCAACCGCAGCTCGTGGACCTGTTAACGGTAATAATATCGCAATATTTTGCGGTCTAAAGGGTTTAGCATTAAGTGCTTTTTCTAAATCGTTAGGTAACTTCATCGCAGCTGGATGGTAAGGATTATTACGTTGCCACTCACCTAAATAACGTACTAGTTGAGACGGCTCAACGGCATAATGTTTAGCGATATAAGTCAGTTGTAACCAACCAGAAAAAATAGGATTAGATTGATCGCGCATAAATGCTTGCACGGTTTCTTCATGCAATGGCTGGAGTAATTTCCAGATAACATTGTTAAGGGCTGCAGTTTCAGACTTTGGTAGGTAATTACTTAATAAGCTTAATTGTTTAACTTGCTCAATGGGTTGTTGGGTATGTTTATACAATTTAGCTTTAAATTGGTGATAGCTGGCCATTTGCCATCGTGGTAGCTGCCAATGTGGTGGATACTGTAAAATATCTAAAGCGGCTTGGCTGTTAGTGGTTTTCTCCGCAATGCGAGCGCGCAAATAGATATGCTCAGCCTGAAGTGATTGCACATTCACCATCGACTTTTGCATTGAGGTTAAAACATTAGTTGCAGCATTAAAATTACCATCATTTATATAAGCGTGAGCGGCGAGTAATAAATAACGATCGCGCTTTTCTGGTAAACTGCTTTTGGTTGCTTGAGCCAAATAAATTTTAGCCGGATGCTCCGCGGCAACGAGCGATGCACTTGCTTCAACGTTATCTTGCTGTTTTTGGGTAGCGCAACTGGCCACCAATACAGAGAAAATCAACGCACACACAAATTTTGTAGTATTCAGTCTTTTTAACACTTGGCTATACTCTGGTAAGATGCTGGCACTAGTTTAACCTGCTCTTACGCTTGGCGAAAGTATCAGGTAGATTCATTATCGAGGTAATTATGGACCAAATGGTCGCGCTGTATATTGTTCCCACCCCAATTGGTAATTTTGGCGACATCAGCGCTCGGGCAATAGAGGTGCTGCAACAGGTTGATTTAATCGCCTGTGAAGACACACGCCACAGCGGAAGACTGCTTAGTCACTTTGGTATTGAAACCCGTAAAACGGCATTACATGATCATAATGAACGTGACCGAGTGCAATGGATAGTTGAACAATTAGATGCCGGAAAGTCAATTGCGCTTATTTCCGACGCGGGTACACCGTTAATTTCTGACCCTGGCTACCATTTAGTTAACCATGTTCGTCAAGCGGGTCATCGAGTGATACCGTTACCAGGTGCTTGTGCCGCGATTACGGCCTTGAGTGCATCTGGTTTGCCGTCCGATCGATTCAGTTTTGAAGGTTTTTTACCCTCAAAAGAAAAAGCCCGTATCGACAAATTAGAATTTCTGAAAGAAGATCCTCGTACATTGATATTTTACGAGTCTCCGCATCGTATTCTTTATAGTCTTGCCGCTATTGTTGAGGTGTTAGGCGAAGACAGACAAATAGTGATGGCTCGTGAAGTCACTAAAATGTTTGAAACTTTTCTCTCTGGGACTGCAGCAGAAGTCTTAGCGTTAGTAGAAGCCGATGATAATCAGCAAAAAGGCGAAATAGTGATTATGTGCCACGGCTTTACCTTAACAGACGAAGAGGGTATTCCTGCGGTTGCTGTCGCCACGTTGAAGTTACTTTGTGAAGAACTACCACTTAAAAAAGCTGCAGCAATAGCCGCGCAAATACACGGTTTAAAGAAAAATGCCTTGTATAAATATGGTTTAGAACTGGATTTATAAAAAGCCCGTCGCTTTGGCATTGGTTTGTTGGTCTGCTTAGGCTATAATCCGCGCCGAGTTGGCCAGACAGTTGCCGCGTACGCAAGTACGGGGAGGAAAGTCCGGGCTTCAAAGAGCAGGGTACCAGGTAACGCCTGGGCGGTGTGAACCGACGACAAGTGCAACAGAGAGGAAACCGCCATTTTGGCTTCGGCTAAAGTGGTAAGGGTGAAAGGGTGCGGTAAGAGCGCACCGTGCGGCTAGCAATAGTCCGTAGCAAGGTAAACTCTACCCGAAGCAAGACCAAATAGGGTCCCGTATGGCGCTGCTCGCGTTGGGACCGGGTAGGTCGCTTGAGCCTGTGAGCGATTGCAGGCCTAGATGAATAACTGTCCTCGACAGGACCCGGCTTATCGGCCAACTCACCTCTTTACATGAAAGGCCTCGCAGCAATGCGAGGCCTTTTTTTATAGGCTAAAACTCAAGCCTGAAAAATTTTACCAGCAAATAACTGTCCACTCCGCGCTCAACTAGGGCATGGCGGCTTATCGGCCAACTCACCTCTTTACATGAAAGGCCTCGTAGCAATGCGAGGCCTTTTTTTGTTGGTATGAAAAATTATTGATTATCGTCATTGCCTACCCCAAAGGGAGGAATCAAGCTTATTTATACTAAACCTTCATGCGGACTAATTGCCTGACGCAGGTGACCTATAGATTGTGACAAATGTGGAGAGCATATTAATAAGCGAACTTATGTTTATGATTAAGCAAGGCGCTGTAAGCACTAATAATGTTAGCTGTATTAGGAACAAATAAGTCAGTTTTTGATTGCCAGATTGAAGATATGAAATAAAGTTTACACTTACCCCACAAGCTCAAAAAATTGAGTAATTAAAAATAGCGAAAAATAAGAGTCGTAAAATAAATGAAAGGAGTGAAATTAAGATTTCATAATAATAGGTGGCTAGCTAACACAGACGCGATTTATAGGCTAATAAAAACGAGCAAGGCCCTAAGGCACTTGCTCGTTGTTGTCATCAAAACATAGAGATTATTGTTCTTTTTCGATGATCAGCTTTCTGTGTGGGAAAGGAATTTCAATACCTGCTTCATCCAGTGCTTTTTTGATTTGCTCAGGGATTGAGTACAGGATGTCGAAGTAATGTTCACCATGACAGAAAGGACGGACCAAGAAGTCCACTGAACTGTCATTTAAGGTTTCAACTTCAACAAATGGCACTGGGTCTTTTAAAATATGTGGATGAGCTGCCAATACCGCATCAATAACTTTGCGTACTTCATCGGTATTTTCTTTGTAAGCCACACCAAAGTGCATATCTACACCACGAATATCATGGAAAGAATGGTTAACGATTTGAGCCCCCCAAATTTGATTGTTCGGCACAATAATATGCTGATTATCAAAAGTTTTAAGGATCGTGGTGAATAAATCGATTTCTTGAACATTACCGAATCGATCAGCAGCGCTAATAAAGTCACCTACTTTATAAGGACGGAATAGTAATAACATTACGCCTGCAGCAAGGTTAGATAATGTTCCTTGCAATGCTAAACCAACAGCTAAACCAGCAGCACCTAACAATGCCACAATAGAGGCTGTTTGCACGCCAAAACGATTTAACACCGCTATAGCAACGAAAGCGAGAATGATGTACTTCGCTACACTGCCTAAAAAACGGAATAATGTGTTGTCGAGTTTATCGTAACTTTCACCAATTTTATTGATGATTGAGCTCATTTTATTAGCAATATAAAGACCAACGATTAAAATTAGCGCAGCTAATAATACATTGATCCCTACATCAATTATTAACGGTAGGTATTGATTAATATCGATTTGTTCTACGTAGTCTTGCATTTAATGCCTCCTGCATAAAAGGAATACTTGCTTTATGTTTGACGGTAACTTGTATTGGATCTTACATCTGATTAGATATTAACTTGGTTTGTTAAATTCTATGACTTAATGTAACAACATTGTTGTCGCGATAAGCTTAACACAATCATGGGCTAATGTGATGACAATCACTTTAAGAATGACTGAGAAGAGTTTGTTTTTGCTTGAATTAATGGTGGGTATCATGACTTCGCAACAGAAATTAAAACTAAGCTTATGTCTATTAAATAAAAAGGACGTTAGTTGAATAAATAACATGGCCCATGATTATTGGCTGCAACATAAAATGGGTGGCTTAATAAATCGGTGCACGAAGAACCTGAAGTACTCCCGTTAATTAACGATATGTTGGCTCAGTGGCAAGCTAGTTGGGAAGATTTATCTGACAAGGAAGTCAAAGGGCGGATTCGGTATACGGATATATTAGTCCATCTATTTGGGAAGCAGCCAGTTAACATCACAGCCAAAGAAGCTGACAAATTAATGAAGACGGTTGATGCCATGCCAAAATCTAACATCAACCCATATAGTAAGTGGACTCAAACTCAAAGAATTGATGCAGCGCTAGATGGGTCAATACCTAAAGAAGATAGAGTTACCAGTTCTAAGCATGCTCTAAAGGTTTATCAAGGGTTCTATAAGTGGTTAAAAAGAGAACATATCATTGATGAAAGTCCTTTTAATCAAATGAGGTATGAAAATAAACAGGGTGGTAAACGAGGCGCATTTAACATTGCTCAGGTTCAGCGAATACTTGATTTTAGTGTGAAATGTGAAGATCCGGCTAAGAAATGGGTACCGTTACTTATGGCTTACAGCGGTATGAGGAATGGTGAAATACAGCGGCTAACTAAAAGTGACGTCAGATGCTGTCAAGTTACAAAGGTTTGGTACATCCGTATCACCGACAGTAAAACTATCGCTTCTTCACGGGAAGTCCCAATAGCTCAGGCTTTGTTAGATTTAGGATTTTTATCGTTTATAAACACTTTAGATGAGGGGAGAATCTTTACCGTTTCTGATAAGTGGTTAACGCGTTACTACAGCGGTGTTTTGAAGCGAGTCTGTGATTTACCGTCGGTTGCACTGCGAGGCGGAGCTTTGTCCGTTTATTCTTTTAGGCATACGGTTACATCTCTAATACGGTCAGCAGGGGCTAATATCGCAATGACATCTGCAATTATGGGTCATAGCACTGAAGGTGGGATTCAGGCTCACTATACTCATACAGAGCTGTTTAGTTTACAAGAATTGAAGGATATTGTTGATGCTATTCCTTATAGGCCTAAGGTTAGCGACAACCTGCAGGAGGTAGGCAGTTAAGTAGAGCATAACGCGCTGTAGAGCTCATTAGGAAGTGAAGCGGCATGCTTGGGCGTAGATGGTGAGGGGTTTTTGTAAAAAGGTCCTGTAATTGCTTGCTAGACCACTCAAATGAAAATCTCCGGTTAGTAGCCCGAGGTTTTAAGCTTTTTGATGCAAGAAGCGATAGTTCCAGAGCGTTGCCATCATCGCTGTATCGGTCCACATTCTAAAACTAGAGTGGCAAATCTAAAAAGATTGCTTTGACTCACTTTTGTCCCTCTACATGTAGCGTATATACTCATATCAGATCATGACGTTGGCTGTAGAAGTACCATTTTTAATAGCACATTACACAGTTACAACACAGAGAAAACCTGATTTATGTGGCATTGCAAGTCAACCGAGATTAAATAAATACCAGCAAGTGCTGGATAAGCTAGATATCTTTGAACTCTTTGGAAATAACAGTTTCAAGTTCACTTACCAAAATTAAACCTTAACACCTTGGCCGTGAAGGTTTTTGTATATCTGGTTTATGGTAGATCTTTCTGTTACCTTCTACTAATGCGTATTCTCAAGTACAAAAACCATTCCATTATCTAACCAATATGGTGTGGTTTTACTTAGGTGTTCTTGATGACACTTTCCCTTGAGTGAGGCTAGTCTTTTGGAATTATAAGTTGTAGCAAGGAATATATAAGCTAATGAGTAACGTGAGAGGGCAGGGTGGCTCTTTAACTTCCCACTCGAAAGAGTTGGTAAGTATTAGTTATATGTTTGCAATTTGTGCACAGACTGGACTTAACCTAACAGAACCTAAACTTGATAATGATGGGGTTGATGTCACTCTTCGTGGCAAAGGATATAAAAGCTACGCTTGGTCAAAGCCTAAACTTGACATTCAGCTAAAATGTACACGTTTTAAAAGATCTAATATCAACTTCAAAAGTAGTACATTATCTTTTCAGTTAAAAAAAGAGAACTACAATGAGCTTATCGATTTAGATTATCCTAGTATTCTGATTGTGCATACGGTTCCAACTAACCAAGCTGATTGGATAAAGCTGACTAACCATAGCATAGGCCTTCGGTACAACTGTTATTGGTATAGTCTTATGGGTGAAGCCGAGCTTTCTAAGGGGAGTAGAACATTGAAAATCCCTTTGAGTCAAAGATTAACGCCTGAGGCAGCTATGTGGCTTATGGAGCAAGTCGCATCAAAAAAACCAATTCAGAATACAGGAGGAGTTTATGTCTAAATTAGAAACTCTTCGTTTGTCATTGGAAAAATATTTAAGCCATAATAATTGGGTTACTGATAAAGAAAACTCATCTGAAAATCTTACTTTATGGGTTAATAATCAACTCAATGAGAGTATTACACTTCCTACGGCTTTAGGTCTTCATCACAAACGATCTGAGAAGGCGGTGAATGAAGCAATCGAAGATTTAGCTGAGATCATCGGCGAGCCTGTATTGAGGTTAGAGCAAAAAATTCAAAGTCTGCTAGTCCCTGCTGCGGATCATATTCATATTCGTGCGGCTGGAAGCGCTATTGAGCATGGCAAAATTAACTTCAGAACAAATCATAAAATTGAGTCTGCAATTTATTCGATTATTAAGTCTGCAGCCAACAGCTTTATTAAAAAGGGGCGAAACAACAAAAAAGAGAAAAAAGTGAGTAAATCTCAATTTATTGAAAATTACTTGAGCTGTGTCAATACAGTAATTCCAGCTGGCGGATCATTTATTTATAACTTAGATGTTGACCTGTTAAAGTCAGATGGCTTTGAGGGCTCTGAAAGCTTGCAAAGATATGTAAATAGTAAACTGGCAAATGTACTCAATGAACTATTTTTGATAAATGTGGATAATGTGACGACAGCGACTCTTGTTAATATGGGGTTAAGTGACGATATTTTTTCAGGTTTTATTAGTTTATTTGCTGATGATGTTGAAACTATTGAATGTAGTTTTGACTGGTCTGATACCGAGCCTGCGCCGAAGTTAAAAGCAAACAAGTTAGTGTTTACTCGGAGTCATAGAGAGAAGGTCATAAAGCTCCAAGCTAAGTTTAATTCGAGTAAATCGTTTTTACTAAGGAATGCAAATGCTCATTTAAGCAGACTTGATCTGAAATCAGATCATGCATTAGTTCGCTTAAAAATATTTTTGGAAAGTTCTGAAAGAACTTGTGATGCTCAAATTGATATGGACACCGCACAAGAATTGATGAAAACTCTGGGTGAGAATATTGAGCAGCCTGTAATTATTAATGCAACCGCATGGGTTGAAACAACCGCATCTAAGCGTCAATACAGCCTTTCAAATATAACCTCAATTAGCTCAGAGAAAGAGAAAATCTTACCTTTGTTTGATAACTAATACCTTTGTTTGATAACTAATACCTTTTATTGAATCACCTTTAAGTTCTGCTTTCTCATATTTAAATATAAGAAAGTAGAACTTAAAGGAGGTGAGCTTAATTTGCTAAGCCCTAACCCAAGGATATAAATTAGAAAGTTCGGCAAAGTAGCTGGAGCCACTGAAGTTAATATAATAAATGTGGACAGCCACAATAAATCGCGTGATTTAGCATCTTCTACTAAACTCAATAAAGTTGTCGATGTTGAAGTTTGTTATGCCACGCCCTCGTAGAAGTCAGATTAGTGTTGAAGACACGCCATTTTATCACTGCTGTAGCCGTGTAGTACGGCGTGCTTACCTTTGTGGCGATGATAAATTTTCTGGCCGGAACTACGATCATCGCCGTGGTTGGGTCGGGTCTCTATTACTTGAATTAGTTGATGTTTTCGCTATTGATTTAGCTGCCTTTGCTGTGATGTCAAACCATCAACACGTGGTGTTGCGGATTGATATAGAAACTGCAAACCGCTGGACTGACCGAGAAGTACTTGAACAGTGGCATAAACTGTTTAACGGTGATGAGTTAACTCAAAAATTTGTTAAAGGTGAGTTAGTTGAAACTCATGAAGTGCTCAGATTAAAACACACCATTGCCACTTACCGCAGTCGTTTATGTGATATTTCTTGGTTCATGCGTTGTTTAAATGAACCGATTGCAAGGCAAGAAGATAACTGCTCAGGTCGTTTCTGGGAAGGGCGCTTTAAGTCGCAAGCTCTGCTCGATGAAGCCGCTGTACTCGCTTGTATGGCTTATGTTGATCTCAATCCCATTAGAGCTAAGATGGCTGACACACCAGAGCATTCAGAGCATACCAGTATTCAATTGCGCATTAGGGCGGCATTAAAAAGCGAACACCCCAAAAACTTACTGCCTTTCATTGGTAACGAGCGTAAAAACCAGCCCAAAGGTATTGCGTTTTCATTGCAAGATTATCTCGAACTGGTTGACGATACTGGACGTGTTATTCGCAATGGTAAGCGAGGTGCTATCAGCACCAATAGTGCT
Source organism: Shewanella polaris (assembly GCF_006385555.1). NCBI lineage: Bacteria > Pseudomonadati > Pseudomonadota > Gammaproteobacteria > Alteromonadales > Shewanellaceae > Shewanella > Shewanella polaris. Next base: position 404,396 of record NZ_CP041036.1, read on the forward strand.
AAGTTACTCACAAAATTGAATATTCCTCAAGACAATTGGCTCAAACTCACCACTGATTTTGGCAAGCTATTTCACGGGCCGGTGGGCACACTTCAAGAACTCACTCACTACTGTGAGCATTTAGAAAAGCGGCGACGACACTTTGCCAGTTGCTGCCAGTATCTAAAAGCGGGCTGACATTTATCTTCTTGTAATAACAATTTATTCCAAATCAGCTTATCCATTTAATGGGTTAGGAAGTTGTGCCTAAAAATCACTCTTTTTGAAGAAAATCAGTTCATTTGGCTAATCAGCTTCCATAAACACCTGCCATATCGGCCTTCAGGCAGCGATGTTCATTAATCTCACTTGAGTGCATGTCGAAAGAGCATTATGTTACTGTTTTATAATGGATGGCCATATTTCTTATCCACCTTCTGGGCATTACTGTCACAAAGTAAGTCCCCCGTTAAGCAAATAACATCAAAATCATCTTGTACCTGAGTAATCCAATCAAAATGCTTTTGAATAAAATGAAGATCACTGAGATGTAGTATTTTCATATTCATACCTTTATGTGTAGTTCTAGGCCTATGCAGACCTAGTGGGAAAAGGTTTTGCTTTACCTAACGCTGAGGAAGCATTGCATTGATTTCTGCATACGAAAATTCTTTTGATAGGTTATCGTCATTGAATACTTCCTTTCCCGTATATGGTTTGTGATGTTCACTTCTGCTTTGAAAAACTTCGATCTTTACACCGAGTAATGATCCAAGGTCTTTTTTCACCTGATAATTAGGTGACTCCCCCGTTCCTAATGTGCCGAATCGTACAGTGGCCTGAAACTTTTCACTTCCCATATTGGCTAATACACTTTGTAAGAAATCATAACCTTTTGCATTAACACTTTCGGTAGTCCAAATTAGTTTTGTCATTTATCTTAGTCCTTTTTTGAGTGGCTAGACGGTGATTTCATCAATGAGAAGTAAGCTCACATATGAGCTGGTAGGGGAGTGAGCCTCTACCAGTTCAGAGCTACTATGTTCGTTGTGTATCTATTTGAACATTTGATGACTTTTTATCAATGTACAAGATGGCTCATCTTCTCGTTCATCCAGATTTTCTAACTGATACACAGCTTTGATTTCTTTGCCAATCTCTCTATTTACTAACTCTAGAGAATCAGCTTCAACAGCTTTTAAATATGCTTGCATTAATTCACGGTTATTTTGGATAATTAGAAAAATCTCATTTGTAAGCTTTTGGTTTTACTCTGAGATTGCCGCCTGAGCGATTTCTTTTGGTAACATAATAACTCTCCTGTTAAGTGTTAAATTCAGATTTAGATAAAGCAACTTCTGCCTTTACAATACCTTTTTTCTTCCAACCCCTTAAGTAACCAGATCTCAAATTACCACTTACACTTGAGCTTTCGGTAAACCGGGTTGAAACCCAATCCCTGATTTCTGTGGTTCCATTAGAAAAAGTTATTTTTACAAAAGCTTGTTTAATAGCCATGAACTTTTTCTTAAACTCCTCTTCGGACTCAGGATAAAACATTAATTCAAGCTTATGAGAAATTGAGTGCTGATCACTCTCTTGATTTACTGAAGGTTCTTTTCCTTCATAAGCATCTAGGATTTTTTCTATCACACTTGATGGAGTAGCAAACCCGTCAGCGTGGCTTTCTAGCCTCTTATATAAATCATCGGTAATACGTATTACTTGACTCATCACCTTATTCTCCCCTACAAACTTTGGTTATAATGTAACATGGTAACCAAAATGTGCAAGTTTTGTTTTTGTGGAAACGTATTATGGTATGTATATGCATCTTTTTTTGCTGACTTCACGGTAACGTACACTAACCAGAAGTGTGCCCCCAAATCTTCAGTCGACATGATTCAAAATACCTTCGAATCCCTTGTTCAACATGTTTTCCTCTTAAAATAAAACGCTTCACATAACTTCTTTGCAAAAATATTTTGCGTAAAATTTTCGCGAATACGTACCTACTGCTAACCCATTGTGTCAGTCATTATTCCCTTAACAAAAACGAGACAGCTTGGTGAGTGTTATTCATCATCAAATATCTGTCTGTATAAGCGTCTTATCTGCCGTCCCAAAGGTATTCCGGTTAAAGATTGTTGCTTATGGCGCTAGATTAAGGGAAATATTATGTATAGATCGATATGTAACGTGGTGATTTTTGGGGTAATGATGTTGGTATCGGCATGTTCAAGTGACGTTAGCCCTTATCATGGGAACCAAGGCGACACCCCTAAAGTATTTGATAGTCAGTTTTTTAGTGGCCAATGGAGTGTGATAAAAGCGCAAGGTAAATATACTCATTTCGCCAACAGAAAACCTCACATTGTGTCTATTTACCAAGGTGATTTAGAGAGTCTTAACAGCAGAATTACGCAAAATAAAGTCGCCGGACTACGCCTTGAAACCATTGTCGCGGCTCAAGGTAAAAGTAAAATACAGGCGCTACTAAATAATATAAATGAATTTGAATATATTAATAAACATTACACCTCTGAGAATATTGATAGTGTTCAAGAATCCACCATTTATAACGGTGCTAAGCCATTACGAAAAGACTTTGTACAAAAGAATGAAGCTAATACCTTAGTTTTTGATTACTACAACCAAAACAATGTTGTCGTTGGTCTTAATGCTTTTGTACTGTTTGAGTATCAACATTTTACTGTGTTGCGAAAAAATCAACGTGAGCATTTTGCTCATGCTAAGACGACATATAAGCAATTGGGTTTGGATATTAATATCGACGTTGATTTTATAATGCTCAACGATAAACAAAATATGGTTGGTATTGATGTGGTGAACGATGAACTCATTATTGTGTACAACTTTGGCCGAGGTGAAAGGAATTACGCTATTTTAGAAAAAGTGAAATAGTAACAACTGAGTTTTTATTGGTTTATGTGAGATCTGAGTATTAATATAAGCGTGAGAGCTCAAATGATGAAGTTTATTAATCATTAAACTAAATAATTCTGGGCTAGATGCATTGTTAATATATCCTTTAGAAAAATAACCCCGCTGTATTTTTTTGAGTATTAATTAATTTCAACATTGAAAACAAATGTCGATTATAAAAGGACCGTTATGAGTAACGAAATCATTGAGCCACGTAGTACTTGGACAATGCGACTAATTTCACCAAAGTTTAATGATGAACTCTATCTTTGGATGTCTACCATCCCAATATTTTGTGGTGTGATGCAGTTTATCCTCAGTTTTTTTTACTACCTGAGATTTATGGGACTGGTATTTGTTGGGGCAAGTGGCCCTAAAGCATCGAATGGCGGCGGTTTAGGCGCGCTAATGTTGGTTATTTTAGCTTTCTTGTTCACCATAGGACTATTTTGCGCTTTTGTTATTGGGTTTTCCTACGGTTTTACATCGTTAGGTTGGCTTTATGAAAGGGCTCCTTGGTTATTGTACTTGTGGCTAACCGTTGTTATTTTGGGGTCAATGTTTAAAAACAGCATAAAAGTTAAAGCCATTGGTGATAATGCTGATAAATATGGCTTAACTATTGTGTATTACTATGGTATGGGATTGACGGCTTTTTTAGTGTTACTGGTATCTAATCATGTTTTTGAAAATAATATGGTTGAAACGGGAGGGGGAAATTGGGCGTTAATTCCATTCGGTATTGTTGCCTGCTTTTTGTCTTTATTTCATGGCATTATTAAGCCCGCCATTACTTCAATTATTGTGCTCTATATTCGCTTATTCGTAAAAGCGGATGATAAGGTCAACGCGCTTATTTTGCAGCGCAATGAAGCGGCTATGGTAGCGGTAAAATCAGGTCGTAAGGGGTTAAGTTATCTACGTTACGCAGCGTTATTTAGTTTAATTTCACCGCTTGTATTTGTGCGCTTACTAGACGTATTGGGTATGGGACAGCAAGTGCTTGGCACTTCATTAGCGCCTTATACATTCGATATATTCATGGCGATGTTCGGGCATATTGAAATGGCAATTTGGCTGGCACTATTTGCGTGGTTTGCTATTGCTGCCATTATAACGCCACAGCGTAGTTTACTGACAAAGCTTATCCGATTAAGTGGTAAGGAATCACTTGGTGCGACCAAAACAATTGCGGCTATTGGTGTTGTGTGTTTCAGTCTATTGGCTCTTGGAGTTTATGTTGATCTTGGTATTTCAAACGGATTTAACAAAAACAACCCAGAGAGCATTATTTTGCAAAAATCCCGTGATGGTAACCACTATTTATCATCACGTTATGCCAAAGAATTCGCGATAAATCAACCAGAGTTATTTGAGGTTTTTAATATTGAACCACCAAAAAAGACCACTATTTTTGGTGTAAAACCAGGTACAGCTAAATACAAAAAAGCCCAAAAAAACTATATTAATGATCACTATATTAAAGAAAGAACTGACATTGCTCAGTCTAAACATTATCAATTTAGGCAGGGGTTAGCATTTTATGAAATAGCATTATGTATTACTATTTTCTTAGGTATGTTTACGTTATCACCTATTCATTTAGGCATGTATTGTATATCCGGCTGTTTCATGTTTTTGATTTGTGCCACCAGTATTGAAGGCAACTTTGAATATATTGACGAAATAGAGAAAGATTCGTTGGAGATCATTGATAAATTATATTTTTATTCTACTCACAGCACGTTAAGTGGGGCCGAATATCGCCTTTATCGCGATGCGCAAAAACTCAAGTCTATATAACCATAATGACAGTTTATCTTGTCGTAATCTCAATGATCGACAAGATAAACTTCCCCTAATTCATTTATATTTAATTAGTTTTCCGATAAACATCAACACAAAGTGCTTGTATCGTTAACAAAATCATAATAAATGTAAACCATTAAATACAAATGGTTATCATTAGTGTTTAGTGTTATATTACGGCCAAATTTTACTGTTGTTAATGAGTAAGCTGTTATGCATTTGAACGTGATTAATATTGGGATATTAAGCCTGCTGTTACCTGTACTGAGTGTCAGTGCTAATGAACAAGGTACCGAAAAAGCTCCAAGTGAATCGATTGAAAAAATAACCGTAATGGGTCGAGCGCAGACATTTTACCGAGAATCATCGACCTCGGTTGGTGCTAAAGTCGAAACCGATATAATGGATTTGCCACAATCGGTGCAGGTGTTGAATGAGCAGTTGATTGTTGACCAAGCCGCACGTGAAATTACCGATTTATATCGTTCTATTGCAGGAGTGAGTGCCTACAGTTATTCGGGCGTAACGTTTCGTGGATTTAGAGATGACAGTAATGTTTTTTATGATGGTGTCAGAGGCGATCCATTTTCTGGTTTTGGCGTACCACAGTTATTCAATATAGAACGCGTTGAAGTGCTAAAAGGTCCTGCCGCAGCATTATACGGTGGTGGCGAACCGGGTGGCATGATCAATTATGTTACCAAGAAGCCGAGTTTTGTCCAAGACACCGAGGTAACATTAACTGCGGGTGATAACGACCGTATGGGTGGCTCAATAGACTCAAAAGGTGGCTTAACAGACAATATTGCTTATCGCCTTGGTGGTTTTTATGAACAAAAAGACAGTTTCCGAAATAATGCAGATTCTAAAAATACCGAGTTAACGGGTGGATTATTATTTCAACTTGGTGATGACACCACACTAACAACCTCGATTGATTACATTAAGCAAGACTTAGGCGGTAATCGTTTACGTGGTGTTCCGGTTGATGATGATGGTAATTTTTTGGTTGATCCAAGTTACAACGCCAATGAAAAATCTGATTATCAAAACCTTGAAGCAACAATATTACAAGCTGATTTACAACATCACTTTAGCGATGCTTTGAGTATGAATACCACAGTTCGTTACCTTGATAATGAACGCGTTCAAGGCTATCACGAATCCCAAGGCTGGGTAGATGTCAATGGCGACGGTGAAGCCAACGTCGACGATGAAACCATTAAGCGCGAGTACCGTAAGCAGTATCGTGCTAATAAAGAAATGAGCGTGACCTCCGATTTTGTGTATCGTTTAGACAGTGCCATTGAGCAAACTTTGCTATTTGGTGCAGATTACCATCATGTGGATACTGAATATAATTATTGGCGTGCTCGTTATGAAGCCGATGGCGTCGCTAATCTCAATATTTTTGATCTGAATTATGGTCAGAGCGATCCGGCTGATTACAACTTAACCGATCAAAACCGAGATGGTAGTAAAACTGAACGTATGGGTTTATATACTCAAGATCAAATTAGTTTAAGTGATAAATGGCTGCTGCTGATAGGCTTACGTTACGATCACTTTAATGATTTTGATAAAGAGACTGGTTTTGAGTATAGCGATCATCATGTGTCACCTCGAGGCGGCATAGTTTACAAGTATTCTCCAGATACCTCTTTTTATGCGAATTATTCTGAAAGTTTTAATCCGACATCTATTGGTGATCAAGAAGAGTCCAGTGCTGATGGTGGTTTATCACCAGAAATAGGTGAGCAGGTTGAAGTTGGTATTAAAAACCAGTGGTTTGACGGTAGTATGATGACCACGCTTGCTGTGTATCAAATTAACAAAAAAGACGTGGCCATGAATAATCCTGACTATACCGGTGACGATGATGGTATCGCAGCCTTAATCAGTTTAGGTCAAGTAGAAAGTAAAGGTGTTGAATTTACCCTAGTTGGTGATATCACCGCCGATTGGACCATTATGGCAAACTATGCCTATAACGATACCAGAGTCACTGAAGGTGATATTGGCGATACCTATGCAGATGGCAGTAAATTTGTGAACGCGCCACGACATCAAGCCGGTTTATGGACTCGTTATGATATCGACAGTTTACAGTCTGCTATTGCATTTGGTGCTGATTATGTCAGTGAGCAAGTCAGTGCGGATGCGCAAAAGGTTAAACCTTATACTGTATTTGATATGAGCTGGACAACAACCTGGCAAGAGACCCAATTTCAGTTAAATGTCAAAAACCTGTTTGATAAAGAATATGCAGTAAGTGGCTTTTCTGAACGTAATGGTCATTTCCCTGGTGCGCCAAGAGAAGTGGTATTACAGGTATCACATCACTTTTAACTTAAGACTATTAACGGAAGACCCATAAGGTCTTCTTTAATAAAAAAGGGAGTAAACAATTAATTGTTTATTCCCTTTTTTATTATTTCACAACGGGTTTAAAAACTGGCTTTAACGCCCAGATTAATGGTGGTACCCAGTGCTTTGGTATAGTAACTCGCATTAGTAGAAGATTGTGCTCGTGCAGAAAAATAATCTTCATTGAGTAAGTTTTCTACACCTAGCGATAGTTGCCAATTATTGAGTTGATAGCTACTAGTTAGATTCAGGACGTTATAATTTGCTATAGGTCCTTGAGAGCCAATATATTCGCCATCGATCGGGTCAAATCGGTCTCGGTCACCAACATACATGTAGTTAATCCCGATACTAGCTTCTTCAACGGGTTGCCAACTAACATAAGCGGTTAATTTAGGGGGTGATATGGTACCACCATCTATATAAGTATCGGTTTCAGTGTCTTTCCCTTCAATCCAACTATAACTTAAACCGGTACTGAGGTTATCAAATACACGGTAGTCGAATTGCGCTTCATAGCCCCAAATTTTTTGTGGTGCGCGTACGGGTAAGTAAATGCCTGTTGTTGCATCAAAGCTGTTGCTTGTGCCTAATTCTGATTTACTTCGGTAGGCGGAAATTTCATAATTTAAATCACCAAGTTGACCAGAAAAACCAATTTCATAGTTATCGACAATGGATGATTCGGTGCGGATTAATGCAATATCATCGACTGTGGCGGTTCGTAAAAGGCGTCCAATATCTGAAATGTCAGCACCCTGGGAAAAACTCATGAACGGGTTAAATAACTCGTTCATGTTGTAACGTAAACCAATATTATAGGTGGTTGAGTTATATGTTAATTCTCCGCCTGTGACATCAAAAGGTACTGAGCAAGTACTTGGCGTTCGACATAGTTTTAAAGTTTGATAATCATCGACCGTTAAATCAACACTGTCTTGGCGGATACCGGCTTTAAAAACCCAATCATCGGCAATAACAAACTTAGTTTGTAAATAAACGGCTAAGTTACGCATGTCCATTTCAGGCACCCAAATTCGGCCGTCTTCTAATGGTTGTGAACTGATGTCTTGCAGCGCATCAATACCGTAAATAAAGGTTGATTCAACATTATCCCAATCAACTTGGGTAGCAAAGTTAACGCGTAGGCCTTTCTTTTCTGACTTGATGAATGATTGACCCCCTTCGTAACCTTCGCTTAGGTTAGCTAGTGCCGTTGAAAAGAAAAACATATTTTCAATTTTTTGCAGATAACCATCAACGGTTAACTGGGTGTTAGTGAATACTTCTTGATCGACGTATTTTAACATTAGATTATGATTACCGCGTGGCCCTTGAGGTACGCCAAGCTTTGCTACCCCAGTGGTGTTTTCTATCGCGTAAGTTTTTTCACCGGTGTTAGCATTACCTGCAACATCAATATAGTCTGAGTTTTGTTGGGCTTCATAGTAGTTATAAGTCAGTTGAATGGACTTATCGTCGTCAAGTTGATAGCCCAGTTTAGTAAAATAGTTGTTGGATTTAGTTTCTGATAAGCCATAGACTAATCCGATAGCGTCGCCTTCTGCATCTCGCTCCACGCCTGTTTTTTCTGTAATGGCACTAAATACATAGCTAAAATTGTCAATCGTACCATCTATCGAAGTATCCACTCGATAACCGGCACTGTCTTGTAACTTTATCGCGCTAAATTTACTGGAAATTCCAACATTAACTCGTACTTTGTCTTCGCTGGCTCGTTTAGTGATGTAGTTAATGATCCCGCCTGAAGCACCATTGCCATAAATAGAGGTTGCACCTTTAATCACCTCAATACGTTCAATGGCTCCCGCATCAATGGAGCTTATGCCTAATTTTCCATTTCGTAATGGCGTAGATTGTGGCACACCGTCAATCATGACTAATGCAGCACGACCGCGTAAATTTTGTCCCGAGTTACTTGATGTGCCAGTGCTTGGCGCCAAGCCAGGAACACGAAATGCGAGTAAGTTTTGTAACTCGGATGTGACAAGCATATCGCGCGCGAGGGTTTCTTGCTCAATGAGCGTGACGGAAGAAGGAACTTCCTCTATTCGCTCAGATGAGCGACTACCAGTAACAATCATGCGCTCCATTGAGGCATTACCGTCCGTGGCTTGTGGTGATGATTCTGCATTGGCATTAGTTGCGGGGAGTACCAATAAAAATAATGCACAGTGAGTCGCTATAGCCAATTGGCTAGGCTTGAATAACATAAGTATACCGATTAATAAACAATGAATGGTATGTAATGATATTCATTATCATTAATGAATACAGATTATTTACATTTTTTACATTAATTAGATGCCTGTTTTTGTGTACTAAATCAAATGAAGATTAATCATCTTTTTGCTTGGAAGTGTGGAGAGTTTCGTCTTTGTCATCTACTCGTTAGCAGTTTTGGTTTAGCACTGTAGTAACAAAGAGCTGTAGATTTAGAAGTGATTTTTAACTTGGAATCGAAACTCCCAAGCATTGGTATCATCACCGGTGGTCATTGGCACTGCAACATCAATGTGTGCCACGTTGCCGTAACTGGATTTAGATGAGTAAACACGTGCACCAATGCCAATACTCGCAATGGGGCCATTAACCTCGTTTAGCTCATCTGTGCCGCCAGTTGCTTGGCCAATATCGGCAAATATCGCCCAACCTAATTCAGCCAATTGGTATAAATTGATATTTGGGTAATAACGAATTTCGCTGGTCAGTAACCACTGATTATCGCCATGCTGGTAGTCATTAGGGTAACCTCGTATACCGGTTTCATCACCCAGCGCAAATGTTTGGTCAAGATAATTATTGTGTGAGGTGGCAATTCTGGCTTTGGAGTAGGCGGTCCATTTAGGGCTAATTTGATGAAAATATTCTGCCGCTAAACCGATATTATAAAAATCTTGTTGCCCAGTTTGAATATCTGTCCTGCCAGTTAAACTCATCAGTAGTAATTGATTGTCTTGTTGCCAACCTCGAGTAGTTAATAAGTTGAGGTGATAACCTAACGCTGCACTGTCAGCCACATCGTTGAGTTCTAATCCTAGAGTGACAACATGGCGCCAGCCTAAGTTAAAATCTTCGTTGTTATTTATCAGGTGGATGTTATTCAGTACCGTAAATTGGTCTTCTAGGTATTCATAGCTTATCCACGGGTAAATAAATTCACGGTCGTAGGGTAACTGCGACTCTGGATATTCAGCGATATTATTGAATTGATGTTGGTCTTGAGTGATACCTAAGCTAATGCGTTGCAATTGATCATCTTGCTTATCCACTAACCAACCAAAACCCAAGTTGGCGTAATCAATAATATGTTCAAACTCGTTAATGTCTTCGCCATTTTGTCTTATGGTGTCTGTTCGAGTATCTGTTAACCATGCCGCGGTATACATGTCTTTGGTGTCTAATGAGTAAAAAGGTTTATTAAACGCTAGAGACGAGGTTTGGCCGTCGCTATTATCATAAAAATCTACCGAAATATTACCGTGCTTTACCCATCGTATTGGTGCATCAAATGCAATTTTATACCCAGTACGGTCCTCACTGGATTGGTATTTTATTTTTGTTTGTACCCCTAAACCCAGCAAATTATCTTCTTTAATTCCGAACGAGTACTTGGTGTCGCCACCATTTTTGCTCAGGCTTACGGTTGGTAATAATGACCAGTTATCCCACGTTTCAACTAACACCACATCTTCAACGTTGTCTGCTGCTAATGGGTCTTTTCTGGCAATATTAATTTCGGCATCACGAATGTAAGACTCGTAACGTAATAGGCGTTGGGCTTCGAGAAGATTGTTGGTGGTGATTTTGTCGCCTTTTTCAAAGCTCAAGCTGTTTAGAATGGTCGATTCTTTAGTATTGATGTGTAAATAGTTTGCCCAGCGATGCAAAAAAATAGCATCTGGGGCTGATTCATCAAAAATGGGGTGACTGACAATGACGATATTAGCAACGCTATCGACATCATGTTTGTTCACAGTTGACGGTTCAGATTGACTTACTGCAGCGTCATCATTAGCGCTAACGCTAGTGTGAAAAAGCAAGATGACGAAAAAACAAGCTGACAGTAAGACTGTTGGCATAAATTCGTCCTTATTATTGTTTTTGTTATAATTTTTAAGGAAATACAAATGTTAATTTAGCGTTATTGGAATGGTGCCTTTGCGTTGGGGTTTCACTTAATAACACACTGGAATCGTTAAAGAGTCAAGTATTTAGGTTATTTAGACTAAATCAACATCAGAAAGTATAAGGGCTGCATTAAATGCAGCCCTTATAAGAAGTATGATTAAATTGATAGTGCTGATGAGATTATAATGAGCGTCTTGGCGGAACCACTACGTTAGCAAATATAAGCCCAGCAATTAATGACATGAAAATAAGAAATATCTGGGAGCCTAAATGGGCTTGATTAAGCATGGTTTCGCCAGAAATTAGCGCATTTAACCCAATATAGGTTTTGCTGCCAGGCACTAAAATAACAATACCTTGTAGTAGTGCAATGGATGCAGGTGCTTTCATCCAACGGGCATAAAGGTTTGAATAAATTCCCACCGCTAATGCTCCAACAAAAATACCAATAGATTCGCCTAAATAAATCCCCCCGAGCATCGCAGAGAAAAATGCCACAATGCCGGCAAATACGCCCCAAGGTGAGTCTTTTAAACGGGCCTTAAAAATAATCACCAATGACATAGATAATATGGGAACAGCAGACCAAATAGCCCAACGAGGTAGTGGAATGGGGTCAATATAAGTAACGTCGCCAAAAATGGCTTTGCCAATGGTCATGCCAAGTACTGCGCCAAAATACAATTTAAACAGCTGCATCACCGCATCCATAATGCGTGCCGTACCAGAGATTAAATCTCGGGCAGCAAGCTCGGCTAACCCTAGTGTAAGTGCTAGGCCGGGAACAAAGATAATAATCCCAGACAAAATGGTGACCGGTAAATTGACACTAGGGTCTAGGGTGGCAATCCCCGACGCTAAAATCGCGCACACTACCGCGGCCATAGGTTCGAGCATTTCGGCTATTCGTTTTGAGCGTTCAGCCCAAAAAACTAAGCCGTATACCAGTAAGCCTAAAAGAGCAGACCAAAAAACATCATGCCAACCAGTGCCCATTAACATCGCAAAACCACCCGCGCTGGTACCAAAGGCAAGTAATGTGAGTTTATGTCCATAGGGGTTGGGTTTATTGGCAATTTCTTCTAAGCGTTCTAGGGCTTCTTGTAAGGTGCGTTGTCCAGAGCAGAGTTCTTCTACAAGCTCGAAAGTACGCGCTAACGAGCCTAAATCTAAGTCGCCTGGTTTTACGCGTGCGACGTGATTGTATTCTTGCTCAGTGTCATGTTGGAGGACAAATGTCATCGATGTTGGTGATATTAAAAAATATCCTTCAATGCCCAGAGTGGTTGATACGGTTTGTAAGTGGGATTCTAAGCGATACGCCGGAGTACCGAATTTATGTAGGTATTTTCCTAACTTTATAATAAATCGGCGTTTTTCTAAAAAATCCTGATTATCCACTGGGCTATGGTCACTTTTGTTAAGGTAAGGTAGTTATTTTGGCGCGAATATTAACCGATTAAGGCGTGTGTTTACAGCCAAACTGATCCAAAATAACATCAACTTATTAAAACAATAATATAGTCGACTCAAGGAATAACACATGACATTGATGGTATCGGGTTTATATGCAGGCTTAACGGCGTTGTTGGTTCTAGCATTATCTTACAAAGTGGTTAAATTTCGTCGTGCAAATAAAATAGGGATTGGTGATGGCGGCCATCAAGGATTGACCATTGCCATAAGAGCTCATGGTAATTTAGTTGAAAATGCCCCAATAGTATTGATTTTATTGATGCTTGCAGAATTAAACGGTATGCCGCTGTACTTAATCCATTGCTTAGGCACAGCTTGGATTGTTGCGCGCTTATTGCATGCTATCGGACTTAATCAAGGTCAAGGAGGTCTTCATTTTGGTCGTTTTTACGGTGTGTTAATTACTTGGATTGTATTATTAACCTTAGCTGTTGCTAATGTTGGCTTCTTTCTTGGGTTATAACATTGAAATCATAAGGGAATAGCAATGTTCCCGCTTTTTATATAAGGGTATATAGGGATAAAAATATTTCACTTGTGGTGTTTTTTTAGTCACACTTAGTGTCTCTGTACTGCTATACTCCGCGTCCGTTAAATTCAGCTATAGGCTGATGTTGTCATCGGATCAGCGAGACTGGTTTTCCCCATTTATGTAGGTCATATACATGCAAGTTGAGTCAACGTTATTTAATTATCCAAAGTTTTGGGCTGAATGCTACGGAACAGCACCTTTCTTACCCATGTCTCGTAAAGAGATGGATATTTTAGGTTGGGATAGCTGCGATATTATTGTCGTGACTGGCGACGCGTATGTTGATCACCCTAGTTTTGGCATGGCAGTGATTGGGCGAATGTTAGAAGCCCAAGGTTACCGAGTGGGGATTATTTCACAGCCTGATTGGTCAAACAAAGAAGACTTTATGCAGCTAGGTCGCCCAAATTTATTTTTTGGGGTAACCGCTGGCAACATGGATTCGATGATTAACCGTTACACCGCTGACCGTAAGCTACGTCATGACGATGCATACACCGCGGGTGATATTGGTGGCAAACGCCCAGACCGTGCCGTGACCGTTTATACCCAGCGCTGTAAAGAAGCTTTTAAAGAAGTCCCTGTGGTGATTGGTGGCATTGAAGCTAGCTTACGTCGCATTGCACATTATGATTATTGGTCTGATAAAGTCCGTCGCAGTGTGATTTTTGACGCTAAAGCAGATATCTTAATTTACGGTAATGCTGAACGACCATTAATGGAAGTGGCACGCCGTATTGCAGCGGGTGAAGCCATTAGCGATATTGATGATGTTCGTGGTACCGCAACAATGCGGAAAGAGCCTATGCCCGGTTGGCGTGGTATGGATTCGCGTAAAATAGACCAATTACATAAAATTGAGCCATTACCTAGTCCATATGGTGCAGATGACGTTGGTTGCAGTAATTTATCAGGTCCAACAGACGAAAAGATTTTTGATAACGAGGCTCCTAAAGCCATTAGCGTTCAACCGCCTCGTCCAAAGCCATGGGAAAAAACCTATGTGCTGCTTCCTGCCTATAACAAGGTCAGCGAAGACAAGTATTTGTATGCCCATGCCTCGCGTATTTTGCACCAAGAGCAAAACCCGGGTTGTGCCCGTGCGCTGTTTCAACCACATGATGCTAACCGTGGGGTATGGGTCAATCCACCGGCTTGGCCATTAAACACTGATGAAATGGATGCAGTATTCGATTTGCCTTATCAACGCATTCCACACCCTATGTATGGCCAAGAAAAAATTCCAGCCTACGATATGATTAAAACATCAATCAATATCATGCGTGGTTGTTTTGGTGGCTGTTCATTCTGTTCGATTACCGAGCATGAAGGACGCATTATTCAAAGTCGCTCGCAAGAGTCGATCATCAAAGAAATTAAAGATATTCAAGAAAAAGTACCAGGCTTTACAGGGGTTATTTCTGACTTAGGCGGCCCAACGGCAAACATGTACCGTTTAGGCTGTACCAGCGTGAAAGCAGAGAAAACCTGCCGACGTTTATCGTGTGTGTATCCGTCTATTTGTGGCCATTTAGGTACAGATCATAAACACACCATCGACTTATATAAAGCCGCACGTGAAGTGCCAGGTATTAAAAAGGTCTTAATTGCATCGGGGGTTCGTTACGATTTAGCTATTGAAAACCCTGAATATATTAGAGAGTTAGCTAAGCATCATGTGGGTGGTTATTTAAAAATTGCCCCAGAACATACCGAAGAAGGTCCTCTCAGTAAAATGATGAAGCCAGGTATGGGAACCTATGACAAGTTTAAAGAATTGTTTGATAAATTTTCTAAAGAAGCGGGTAAAGAACAGTTTTTAATTCCGTACTTTATTTCGGCGCATCCAGGTACCACCGACGAAGACATGGTTAATTTGGCATTATGGTTAAAAGGGCAGAAATTTAAGCTCGACCAAGTGCAAAACTTTTATCCATCTCCGATGGCCAATGCGACCACGATTTATCATACCGAACTTAACTCATTGAAAAACGTTAAGCATGATAGTGAGCACGTGACGGTGCCGAAAAAAGGCCGTCAGCGTAAATTGCATAAATTCTTATTGCGTTACCACGACCCAATGGGTTGGCCGATGATCCGTGAAGCCTTAGTGGCCATGGGTAAAGAGTCGTTAATTGGTAATGGTCCAAATCATTTGGTGCCACCAGAAACCCGTAACGAGCAAACTAAAGTGAAGTGGGGCCAAAAGCCATCGGCTAAAACAAAAGAGCAAAGCGGCCAAAAAGCAATGACCCGTTTTTCTGCCGATCAGTTTGAAGACCGTAAAGGCGGTACTAAAGCAGATAAAGGCAACGCCAAACCTGCAGGGCAAAACAGTAAGTCTTCGCCTAAGGCTTCGGGCCAAGCGGCAAAAGGGCAAACGTCCAAAAGCCAAGGCGCTAAACATTCTGCAAAAACGGGTTGGGCAACCAAATCGAAATACGCAAAGTAGTCAGGTTGCCTTTATAGACTTGAGTTAACTAAACCCGCATTTATGCGGGTTTAGTTTATCTAAAGCGTGTACTCTGTGTTGAATAAAAATGATAAGCAAGGAATGAGCATCATGGCTAAAATGTCTAGACTAAGTGGTTACTTCAGCAGTGCGTTAATGTGTGGCGGTATGTTATTGGCAACCCCAAGTTATGCTGCTAATTCGGTACAGCAACAACAATTTTTTGAAGCGATTAGTGCGCTTTGTGGTAAAGCTTTTGCCGGTAAAATCACAGCTGGTGGAGCTGAAGGTGATGGTTTTAGTGGCAAACCATTAGTTATGCATGTGCGAGAATGTACAGATAAGCAGTTGAAAATCCCATTTCATGTGGGTGCAGATCATTCACGAACGTGGATTATCACTCAAACCGATACAGGGCTACGTTTAAAGCATGATCATCGTCATAAAGATGGTAGTGAAGATAAAGTGACTATGTATGGTGGCGATACCCGTGATACTGGTACTGCAAATATGCAGACTTTCCCTGTCGATGACGAGTCGATTGCCAACTTTAAGCAACATGGCTTAACTCAGTCGGTCACTAACGAGTGGCAGATGATGATTGAAGCACATACTTTTACTTATCGTTTAACCAGAGAAGATCGCGACTTTAAAGTCGAGTTTGATTTAACCCAACCGGTTGCGTTACCACCAGTGCCTTGGGGGTATAAATAGGTTTTTGATAGGTTTATCCTATTGTTATTCTCACCGGCAGTTACTAGCCTGTCTCAGAGAAACTGACGATAACCGCTTATGGAACAGCTCAAGCATAGCGCTGTTACGCTTGTTTGCTGATTTTGTCACCACAAATGGGCGTGGTTTTTCTGATTATATAGGTGGATGAAAGGGCGCACGGTTATGTCTCGCCCTTAATATGAGAAATTATTTGTAGTCGCTGTTTCTCAAAGAGTAACGAGTAACGGACTCTTTCCACTTCTCGCCACTTTTCCAACGCTCAAGGAACAGTTCACTGTTTACTACTGCGCGGCCACCGATGCGAGTGATGCCATGTTCAAATAGTACCTCTGGCAACAGGCCAACGCTTGGGCCCACCAGCGCGATCTCTTGGGCTTTATGGCAATGCGTTAGCAAGCCTTCTAGGGTGTTGTTGATTACGCTGGTGCCAGTAATAAGTACCTTATCGCATTGCGCCAATTTGCTTGGATCTGTGGTTACTTCAAAATTGCCTTTGGCCTGAACCAATTCAGCCCGCAGCTCGATCACCGTTAAAGGGGTTTGTTGTTCGCGGAGTTGGGCTATAAGCGGGGCGAAGTAGCCAACCATACCAACGCGCTCACCAGGTTGAATATCTAGCAGCTCTAAACTGTCTTCTTCGTTGTGGTAGTTAAAGCCACGTTGTTTGAGTACATATTGGCTAATGGCATTAAGCGCTCCGGCGCCAAGCACTTGCTGCCAATCTTGTTGCAGCACGCTTAATTGGGCTAAATCCGTTACTGCTTTACCAATGTAATCACTGTATAGCGATTCATTTTGTAACTGCTCAAACGCGTTGCCCAATTTTACGTAGGTTAGGCCAATGGTACCGCCTTCTAATTCGACAACCCCAAACTTGGCACTTGGGTTATTTTCTTCGTGGCAAATGTGGATTGCTTTGATTGGTGGTAGATTGGTTGGTGCTGTAGTGAGTAACTGTTGATAAATAGACGACATCTGTGATTTCCATAACGCAGGGGATATTTCCAATTATTGTACCTCTACAAAAACGGTTTTTTTGTTAGCTAGTTAGAATATTTCTTACTTGATCAGGAGCTTTTGAAGCGCCATGTGCAGGAGATAACAATAGTAGTGGGTGCGGGAAAGGAGATTGCCACAATAGAGTTAGATTAATTGAGCTGATTACTCGCCGAGCCAAAACCTAGCTGACGAATCAACTGTTCTAACATTGCGGTCGTCGCTCCCCAAACCTTATGTTCCATGAAATAGACCGACTGGTTACCGGCGTAAAACAACCTAGACAGCTTTTGTTAAATCAACGAAAAAACTAGCCATATATGGACGCTCCCGGTGAGTCAAGATAATACTCTGCTCACCGAAGGCTTTGTGCCCCTAGTTTTCTGTACAACATTCTCACTCTTGTCGTTGCTTTTGATGCGCTCATTTCCCGCTAGAAGAATTTAGTGGGGTCAGGGTAAACTTTATGAAAAGTAAATTGAAACACTGGATTTTCTAAAACGTTTCTGTCCATAAGTGAGTCAGAAGCCATGATTGAAAATGCCTAAATTCAACTCTGAACTTGAGGCCGTTGAAGACTCTTTATAAAAGAATGCGTGAGCTAGCCATGCATGACGGGCTAGCTTTCGCGGTACAGGTCGCTCTTTGGCATCAGACCCATATGGATATGGGAAATGTCATTATGATGTCGGGAACATCATAGACCATGCCATCACGACATTCGTGAATCCATTCACATCAGATGTACCATCGAAAGCGTTAGCATTTTCGAATAAGACCGAGGAACGCTAAAATGAAGCCAAAAGCTGGATAAATTTTCGTCGCAATTTTTTCGCTGCTGTTGTTTGGTTGAATAGCGAAAATGTTGCCGGAACGGCAGGGGTGATCCAAGAGGGGATTGCTGTTGATCCCCTTTTGGCCCGTGCAGGGTGGAACCTTGCGTTCTTAAATGTCTGGTGTGGGCGAAGCACCACGACGTTAGTGGCCGCAGGCCATAAATACAAACTAGCAGTGGTTACTTACCATCAAAGGTAAACGACTGACCTGCAAGAGCGGCTTCAAACATTAGCCCACCCTTTGCGGCGGTAAATATCGCCATACCATTGATATAGGCTGCGGCGGCGGCATGATTACTGCCTGCTTGGCCTGCACCAGCTGAATTACCTGTGGTACCTACTTGAGCATTAGCGCCAAGATTAATTGCCACTGCAGACGCTTGCGCGCTAAATTCAAAGCTACCGCTAGTGAATTCATTATAAGCTTTGGCATCTTTAAAGAAGATGATTTCACTATAAGCTTGTCCACCTAATTGAAAACCGATAGATAGCTGGGTTAACGTGGAATCACCCATGTAATTATCGCCTTGGAATACGCGACCATTACCATATGCGGCTCCAATACCGATACCGCCTTTGGCTACGCTGGGGAAGATGGCATAACCATAAGCCGTATTAAATAAACTCCGGCTTTCATCGGCCTTTTTGAAATTAGTAATAGCGTCGTTGTAAGCTTCATCGCTAGCAAAACTTGGAACTGAAAAAGCGAAGCTTAATAACACGAGAACACTGGAAAAAACTAAGCTAATTGAACGTTTCATAAATAACCTCATTGACTAAGTTGTCATGGTAAAAACTCACCATAGAGTAGCATACCCCTTAAATGGCACTAATGAATAAACATTTATACTTGCTGTGTGTCAGGGTGTTATTGGTTGCTGTCTGCGAATGCAAAATAGGTGCGAGTTACTTTTTTGAGTGGTCTTTGGTTTCGGTTACGTTATCGCTTGTATCGTGCTCATCATCCACCATTAAATCTTGCAAATAACTCATTTCTTCATCGTTTAGTAACGAGTTAGTGTTGAGTGTTTTGTGGGGCGATGTAGTTTTGTCGCTGGCGTTGAGCCCACCGCGTAGATAGGCGGTTCGCGTGACTTGCTGGATACCATATAGTGCAAATATGTATACGGTCAGTAAAAGCGTTAAACGGGTAACTCCTTGGGTTAATAATGAAACAGAGTCACCTAAGTAAAATGGTAAATAAACCAATATAATCCGCAGTACCCAATTAATTAGAATACCTATGGTGAGTACACTTAACCAACGAAATCGAATCACTTGTAAGTTAAGTTGCCTTTTGGCCAAATATTGAGGGCGGTAGTGGGATAATAAACGATAAATTGCCCAGAAATAGCCAACAGTTTGTAGCATTAAAAATATGGGTAAGATCATGGCTAATAGATTAATACTGCTTAATTTATCGAGTGTCCCAATGGTGTTACTTGAGGCTTGTGGATCAATACCAATATGAAATAAAACAGTTGAACTGGTGACTAATGCAACGATAATGGCAAAGCCAAAATGTTTAATTAACAGTGGTTGATAATCTTGTCCTGTTAGGCTGCTTTTACAATATAAATACAGCATTGGCATTAATAAAAAATAGATCGGGATAAACAGTGTTAGGGTTAAATGTATCGGGATTGGGGTGGTTTCTGGGGTAAGTAAACCTGTTAAGAAGTAACAACCGATAAGTAAAAATATTCCAGCCAGCAGGCTATGGCTGCGGGTGGTACTTTGGTAAATATAATGCACATACAAACCTACCCCAAGGCAATGAATGCCTCCTAGTAAGGAGAGCCACCAGTATGTTTGAATGAATAAATCGTTAAATTGGTTCATTTTCACTCTCTTTGACGATAGTGAATACTAACCTACTTCCTGCTAACCGAATAGTTTTTGCTTGCTAACTTTGCTCAGCTTTACGTAAATGCCTGTTTGACGCTTTCTCCGGTGGTAAACCCGGTGCCGGTTTACGCTCTGCCAGTAAATGCTTAATGGCAAAAATGGGATGAGGCAATAGCATTCTTGGCCCCGCATACATCATTATTTCACGTGCTCTTTCTTTCATATGGGGTTTGTAACAATGCACAGGGCATTTATTGCAAGTGGGTTTGTCTTGGCCGTAGGGGCAACGATCGAGGCGAGTATTGGCATAGCTTAAAAATTCACTACACTGCTGGCAAACACCATGGGATGGTTTGAGGGGATGATGCGCTTTACAATATATTTCGACCATGGCTTGCATGGTTTGAAATTCGTAAAGTAATTTACCACTTAATAATTCTACATCGGCCATAGTGTTATTCCTGATTTAATACCCTAGTGAAACAGTCGGACATTAGTAGTGTAAGCTTGGCAATATGAGCTGACAAATTCAGCTTATTTAACTTTGAACTTAAACACAAAACGTACTTTTCTGAGGTTTGGATCGCAAAAATGATCCAAACAAGGGATAAATGATGAGCGATCTACGGCTTATTACAGATTTAAATAGATAAATACTTGATTTTATAGTGTACATTGAAATAATAATGGGCGGTGCTTAAAAAAAGCACAGCGTTTAAACAACAACGCACTATTATGTATGAATGTCGTTACGTTGCCTCACGACGAATACTGTTGTGAGTGAGATAAAATCATGTGCTATGCACATAATCAGCAAGGTGAAGCCTAATGAAGGTAATTTTAATTGTCATATTGGTTGCAATTGCTCTGTATCTGTACAGACGCACTCAAGCGGTGGCAAAACAAGAACAAGATAAAACCGATAGCAATGCTGCAGCGCATTCATCATCTAATGAGATCGCTAAACCTTCAATGGTAGCAGACGATACTGCAGTGGCAGATCCAGAGCATGCTGTCATCGATAAAGTCGCAGAAGATGACGTAGTAGCAGAAAATGAAGTAGTAGCAGAGCATACTGCTGAATCCGTTGAGGCACCTACAACAGCAATAATCTCTGAGTCTGATCGTCCACAAACAGAAATGGTTACTGAACCAGAAACTGTGGTAAAAGATGCGATTTCAGAGGTTGAAGTAAACACGGCTAACGTTGAAGCAAGCGTCGCTGGTGTATCAACAGTTAAAGAGCCAAGTTATCAAGGTCAAGCGTTGAATCTTAGACGTGTTGAAGGTGATTGGGCCAGTGAGAGTTTTATACAACAGGTTGACGCCGCTAACAATGCTAGCGATCTTGAAAGCCAGCACAGCAACTTAGCCAGTGTGATAAACCATTGTTATAAAATGCGTAAACAGGCTGATTATTGCCAATATGGTGCGGCATTGCAGTTGACCTATTTAGGCTTATATAGCGCATTACATCAACAATGTGTCAGTCAAAAAAGTACTGATGAAATAAAATCGCCAGTATTTATGCAGTTATCGACTTTGCTAAATGATGTCGGTCAGTTTGATGATGCGATTAAAGTTTGCCAGCAAGCGCTTGAATACCAGTTAACCGACGGCACTGTCACTGGGTTTGAAGGGCGAATTAAACGTATCGAAAAAGCCAAAGCTAAAGTTAGCTAACAGGCTAATCAATACTGTTGGATGGATATCAGGTATGATATTCAAAAGGAAAGCGGACCTTGGTTCGCTTTTTTGTTGCTTAAAATCTAATGCTTACAAGGTTTAAAATGACATTAATGACTCGTACATTGACTAAAATATTGCTAATTTCTGCAGCTGTAGTTTCACTTTCTGGTTGTATTCGCACCCCAGAATGGACCTTGTTTTATGTTGCAGATCAAACACCATTACCAACAGAGATTGCTGTACAAGACCACATAACAGGTTATTACAACTCTCTTGAGCAATGCCAAGCAAAGGGCGCGGGGATGTTGCACTTACAATTGTCATCAGTGCCAGCAGAGCAAGCTTTTGTGTGCGGTGAGTTATGTCAGGTAGACGAACAGGAACAATTGCAGTGTAAAAGCTTAGCCGTAGGGGCGGAGCGTGATGCAATTTAAGCAAGATTATTTTGAACAATTAGAAGGCTTTTATTCGCAAGTTTATCCTTTACCCATCAGTAATCCTCATTGGCTTGGTTGGAGCGAGGACGCTGCTCAACTGATTGGTTTGCAACAGCCTAATGATGAATTGCTGATGCAATTGTCGGCCAACCATGCGGCTCCTGGTGCGAGTTATTATGCTCAAGTTTATAGTGGTCATCAATTTGGCGGCTATACCCCAAGATTAGGTGATGGGCGTTCAATTATATTAGGTGAAGCCATTGGGCCAAATGGCGCTTGGGATGTTGCGTTAAAAGGTGGCGGGCCTACACCGTATTCTCGCCAAGGTGATGGCAGAGCGGTAATGCGCTCGGCGGTTCGGGAGTTTTTAGTGTCAGAAGCGCTGGCTGCGTTAAACGTACCTACCAGCCGTGCTTTAGCCGTCATTGGTTCTGATTTGCCCGTGTGGCGCGAAAGCCAAGAAACTGCCGCAATTACCGTACGTTTAGCCAAAAGTCATATTCGTTTTGGCCATTTTGAATATTTCTTTCATAGTGAAAAAGGTGATGCTGGCAAGCTGACACAATTGGTTGATTTTACTATCAAGCAACATTACCCCCATTTATCGACAGATGCTGCAGGGTACAAACAATGGTTTTATGAGGTAGTGAAATCGACCGCAATAATGATTGCCCATTGGCAATCTGTCGGGTTTGCTCATGGGGTGATGAACACCGACAATATGTCGATTTTAGGTGATACATTTGATTTTGGCCCCTTTTCGTTTTTAGATACATTTAAAGAAGACTTTATTTGTAATCATTCTGATCACGAAGGCCGCTATGCATTTGGTCAGCAACCGGGAGTCGGATTATGGAACCTCAAGCGGTTGGCCCAAGTATTAACGCCGATTATTGAGTCTGACGATTTAATTGCCGCGTTAAATACTTATCAAGATGAGTTGGTTAAGCAGTATTTATTGCTTATGCGCGCTAAGCTGGGGCTACCGCAACTAAACATCAGTGCAAATAAACTCAGTGAAGCGGAGCAAGCTGAGCTAAATAAGCAAGATTTGCATTTGGTAGGGCAATTAACCGTATTGCTTGAAAGTAATCAGCTTGATTACAGCAATAGTTTACGCGACTTTGGCCAGTTGGACCCTAATAGTTCACACTCGGTATTACGTGACAGTATGGTCGATCTTGCTGGCTTTGATACTTGGTATCAAGCTTACCAAGACCGGATGGGTAAGGTAGACGATGTTAATATGTGGCAAGGTGAGCGTAATGGTGTTAATCCAAAATACATTTTACGTAATTATCTGGCACAAGAAGCTATTATAGACATAGAAGAAAATGGCGATAACAGTAAGTTATTACAACTTCAGCAAGTGTTAAGTCGTCCATATGATGAACAACCTGAAATGGAAGATCTTGCCAAACGCCCACCCGATTGGGGGCAAGGCTTAATTATGTCTTGCAGCAGTTAATTGAATTATTTTATCTGAGTCAATGTATGAATGTATTGTCAGCCCGATTAGATCCACAAACATTAAGTTTGGTTATACAAGCAAAGGTAGATTTTGAGCAATTTGAACAATTTGCAGAACCGCTAGCCGCGGCACTTGACTGCGAAATCCGTGAGCGCCAATGGGGCGCAGATCGGCATCAATGGTTACTGAATTTTGAAGGTTGTCCTTTATGGTTACATTACGAATTTTATGGTGATAGTTGTTGGATCTCCATTGATAACCCCAATGATTTAGATGTTTTAGCATTTTTGCTAACGCTACTTACTCCACATATTCAAACGACGTAATAAGGCATACATGGATAACGGTATAGGTGCAGAGTTTCATTTTCAGGCATTGAGACCCGATCTCATTTTAGATGCCATCGAAAGCATCGGTGTCTTTCCTGAGACGGGATTATTAGCATTAAATAGTTATGAAAATAGGGTATATCAATTCCGTTCTGACCAAGGCATTCGTTATGTGGTGAAGTTTTATCGACCACATCGCTGGAGCAATGAACAAATTCAAGAAGAACACGATTATGCCTTGGCACTCGCTGCTGAAGACATTCCCATAGCCGTTCCGGTGGTTATTGAGGGTAAAACCTTATTTGAATATCAAGGGTATCGTTTTGGGTTGTTTCCTTCTATTGGTGGACGCGCATTTGAAGTTGATAATTTAGAACAACTTGAATCGGTTGGTCGCTTTATTGGCCGTATTCATCAATATGGCGCAATGCAGCCTTTTAAGTACCGTGAATCGCTGACTCCTGCTATTTTGGGCGATGAGCCTTATCGCTACTTACGCGAGAGCGATATCGTTTCCAGTTCGATGCAAAACGCATTTTTTACTGTTGTTGAACAGGTGTTGGATAAAGCAAAGAAAATTTGGCAGCAACACAGCTTTACTTCAATACGTCTGCACGGAGACTTACACCCTAGTAATATTTTATGGACACCAGATGGCCCTGGTTTTGTTGATTTAGACGATGCTAAGCAAGGTCCGGCAGTACAAGATTTATGGATGATGTTGACGGGTGATCGCCAGCAACAATTATTACAAATTGATATTTTGTTAGAAGGATATCAAGAGTTCTGTGATTTTGATGCTAAACAGTTGGCGTTAATTGAGCCATTAAGGGCATTTAGGATGGTGCATTATAATGCGTGGTTAGCCAAGCGCTGGCAGGACCCTGCATTTCCAATGAATTTTCCATGGTTTGGTGATATTAAGTACTGGGAACAACAAACGTTGGCGTTTAAAGAACAGCTCTCTGCGCTGAATGAACCACCATTGAGTTTACCCAGTTTTAATTAACAATATTTCATAATCACTACCTAATAGTATTTAGTTACAAATACAATTAGCTAGATATTGAGTTACAGGCTAACGCTAGACTATGATAGAGCCAGCGTATTTATATTTTGCCTATTTTAAGGAAGTAAAATGAAAAAAGCATTACTGATGGCCGTAGCACTACTACTGGCACCGATGGCGGCGATGGCTGCTGATTATAAAGAAGGTGTACATTACACTGTAATTAATGAAGGCCCAGGAACAGCCAAACCAGAGATTACTGAGTTTTTCTCTTTCTTTTGCCCGCATTGTTTTAATTTTTCTAAAACAGTAGTGCCTAAAATTGAAGCCAACTTGCCTGAAGGTGTCGAATTTAATCAAGCTCACGTTGAGTTTATTGGTCGCCAAATGGGCATTGAAATGTCTCGTGCTTTTGCAATTGCAGAACAACTTAATGTTAAAGACAAAATTGAACCTGCATTATTTAGCGCTATCCACGATAAGCGTCAACAATTTACACGTGCAGACGATATCAGATCATTATTCATTGCTAATGGTGTCGACGCTAAAGCTTATGATGCAGCAGCTAGCTCATTTATGGTTAATGCACAAATGGCAAAAATGAAGCGTGATACTGAAAATGCTAAAATTTCAGGTGTTCCTTCATTAGTTGTTAACGGTAAATACCGCGTCGAAACCAGCTCTATTAAATCTTATGATGAGTTAATTGATATCGCATTTTACTTAACATCAATAGATAAAAAGTAATCCACTACCGATGGGTTATGTAAATAAGGAGCTTCGGCTCCTTTTTTTTTGCCTAAATAAGAGACATATTTACGAGAAGGTGGCTTGAACGGTGAAAAGGCAAAAAAAAACCGCATGCCTATAAAAGACAATACGGAGATGAGTTAAATAACTCTTTTTTACCCTGAGTAACAGTAAAGATATTAACATGGCGTCAAAATATTGGCAAGTGACATTAAAGTGCCGATTTATAATATTTGATTTAGTAGGGCAATAAATGATCATCAATTAATGAAACTCTTTTGGCTGCAAGCTGTCCAATTTGACAAGTATAAAACTGTGTTTATCGTTTAATAAAAGTGGATAGTAGTTTGCTGTGGCGTTTGTATATTTAGGTTACACGCGGCTTATCGTTAACTATTCCATGCATGTTGTGGATGTTATCTTCTTGGAGGAAGCCGTATGAGAATGTTCCCTGTTTATGCCCCTAAACTTATCGTTAAGCATGCTCGAATTTTTTTGAGTGGAGTTATTTGGGTAAAAGACTTAGGACTGCTTGAGTTTGATAAAGGCCGCTTTTTACAGACGAAAAAAAGCCTGCCACATGTGAAGCAGGCGATCAGTGAATTAAATGCCTTGATTGAAGCGCAATCGCAGCAGTATCAATCCATTTAGATTTCGTTATTCAATAAACCAACAAGGCCGTTGACCTTATCACTCCAAGAGTCTAGGTCTTGCTGCAATTGTTGGTTTTTTTGTGCCAATTCTTGTTGTTCTAATATCAATGCTTCATTCTTTTGCTTCTCTTCATCAAGCTCCATTTTTAGTAGCTCAATATTTTCGAGTGTTGCCTGGATTTTGGTTTCCAGTTGGGACAATAATTCAAAGCTCATGGGGGCAGTCCTATACGTTTCTGGATGGAACCCCGATTCTAGCAGTGACAAGGCCTATAGGAATAGCCTTTAAAACTAAGTGGCTAAAATATATTCAATAAATCGTTCGATATTGTACTTTATCTGAGATCGCGCTATTTTTATCTGCTAACCAAGGCAACAAAGACCTTTCTATGACAATCCGCAGACTCGATGTTGGCATTCGTATGAGCAGTATAGTGATCCACAATAATAACGTTTATTTGAGTGGCCAAGTCGCAAAAGACAAATTAACCGACATCAATAGCCAAACTGTATCGATGCTCGAAGAAGTTGATACTCTACTTACACAAGCGGGCAGCCGACGAGAAAATATTTTATCAGCCACTATTTACCTTAAAGAGATGGCCAATTACGATGCTATGAATAAAGTGTGGGACAACTGGTTACCTAAAGGGCATGCCCCTGCAAGAGCTTGTGTGCAAGCAGCAATTGCCGAGCCTGAATACTTAGTTGAAATATCAGTAATTGCAGCAGTGGCAAGTTAGTCATTCATGGCTAATCATGTTTAGTTACATTAGAGTCATTGATTGGTTGCGATTAGCGAGTGATAGAATGAGATATGCACTGACAGTTTGTCTGTTGCTGTATGAATAAATATATTGATGCTTGTTACGTTCATTTTACGTAATTTGATTTAGGATTTATGGCTTCGACTTGACATTAATCTCAAGCCTCCATAGTCTGCAAGCTCAGTTTTTAAGGTGGTATGCAATGGACATAAAATATAATTTGAAATCAGCGTCAGAGCGCCGTACAGAACCCTTCAAGCCTGAAGGCAACGTAGGTTTCGGTAAGTTGCGTACTGACCATATGTTTTTGATGGATTATCGTGATGGTCAGTGGTGCGATCCGCGCATTGTACCTTATGGTCCGTTTGAAATGGCGCCAGGTGCAATGACGTTACATTATGGACAATCAATATTTGAAGGCGCAAAAGCCTTTATGCACGAAGATGGCGAGATTTATACTTTCCGTTTAAACAAAAATGCCGAACGGATGAATCGTTCTGCCGATATTGTGTGTATTCCCAATATTGATGAAGCAATGCAAGTGAAGGCTATTAATGCCCTTATTGACGTGGACCGTTTGTGGTTTCCGCAACAAGATGGTGCCTGTTTGTATATTCGTCCATTTATTTTTGCTACAGAAGATCGTTTGTCGGTTAGTCCAAGTCAGCAATACACCTTCTGTGTCATGTTAAGCCCATCTGGTGCTTATTATGCTACAGGTGTCGACAGTGGCATCCGTTTATTGATCACCACAAAATTTCACCGGGCAGTGTCAGGTGGTACAGGTGCATCTAAGGCTTCTGGTAATTATGCTGCATCTTTACGTGCAGGCAAAGCTGCAGCGGAATATGGTGCCTCACAAGTGCTATATCTTGATTCTACTAACACCCAAATTGAAGAAGCGGGTGCAATGAATCATTTCCATATTTTAAAAGACGGCACTGTGATTATTCCTACATTCACCGATACCATTTTAAAATCAATTACTTCTCAATCTATGCTTGAATTAGGTGATTTATTAGGCTGTGAAGTAAGACAAGAAACGGTGATGTTGGATAAGTTTATTGCGGACATTGAATCTGGTGAAATTATTGAAGCGGGTGGTTTTGGTACTGCAGCTGTCGTGTCTCCTGTGAGTTCATATATTTTTGAAGATGGACGTATTATTACCGTGGGTGATGGCAAAATTGGACCTAATATCCAACGGATTTATAAAGTCTTTACTGACCTACAGAAAGGCAACATTCCTGCACCAACAGGTTGGGTAAAACGTATTGAGCGTGTCGCTCCATAGGTTACTCTATCTGCTAATGCTGTTTAATAATGTTGTTTAATAAAGCTCCTTTATGGAGCTTTTATTTTGCGTTAAAAACGATTAATGGCAGCTTTTTCTTTGGTTAATAATGCCAGGCAATCAACAGTGTTCAATGGTTTACTGAGTAAGAAGCCTTGTACTTGATCGCAGCCTCCTTCACGTAAGAAATCTAATTGTTCTTGAGTTTCAACCCCTTCAGCAACCACGTTAAGCTCTAAACTATGGGCCAAGGTGATAATGGCACTCGTAATGGCTGCATCGTCAGGATCTTCGGTAATATCTCGAACAAATTCACGATCAATCTTTAACGTATCAATTGGGAAACGTTTCAAATAGCTTAAGCTGGAATACCCAGTACCGAAATCGTCAATGGCAATGGTTAATCCTAATGCTTTTAATTTCGCCAATACTGCAACAGAATCTTTTGGATTACCCATGATCATCGATTCTGTTAATTCGAGTTCTAGTGCACTTGCCGGTAAACCTGATACTGCTAATGCGACTTCTATTGTAGATATTATATCGGCTTTCAATTGTCTGGCAGAAAGGTTAACCGCTACAGATATATGTTCAAAGCCTAAATTGTGCCACTCTGCTAGTTGATTACAGGCTTCATTAATGGCCCAGTTACCTATTTGATTTATCATACCGGTTTCTTCTGCCAGTGGGATAAATTCAACCGGTGAAATAAAGCCTAGTTCTGGACTGTCCCAACGTAATAATGCTTCTAGACCAATAATCATCTCGGTCTTAACATCGAATTGAGGTTGATAAACCAGATACAGTTCATTGTCCTGCATCGCTTTTTTAAGCCCCGCTTCTAACTGAACATGGCGGGTAGCATATTTATTTAATTGTTCGGTATAGAATTGGAAATTATTGCGCCCCAGTGATTTTGCGTGATACATGGCAGTATCAGCATATTTAATTAAAGATGTTGTATCTTGCGCATCTTCGGGATACAAGCTGAGGCCGATTGACGGTGAAATGGTCAGTACTTTATCGTCAAGTAAAAAGGGGGTTTGGAATGCATTGAGGACTTTTTCTGCAATGATGGTCGCGGCTTTAGTTTTGGCTACACCTTCTAAAATAATGGTAAATTCATCGCCCCCTAAACGCGCAACCGTATCACCATCACGTACAGAGTTTTGCAGTCGATGAGCGACAGCTTTAAGCAGTAAGTCACCAATATGGTGTCCCATTGAATCATTGATATGCTTAAATCGGTCAAGATCTAAGAACAATAATGCCACTATGTTGTTTGCGCGATGCGCTTTAGTGACTGCTTGATTGAGGCGATCTTGAAATAGCGTGCGGTTAGGCAGTCCCGTGAGAGGGTCGAAATTAGCTAATACTCGCAAATCTTCTTCAGCTTTTTTACGCGCAGTAATATCAGTGAATACTGCTACAAAATGGCTTGTTTCACCTTTATTATCGATTACTTGGTTGATCTCAAGCCATGCAAGAATGCCGCGACGGTCGCGAGTACGAATTTTGATCTCGCCAGCCCAATGTTTGTGTCTTAATAGCTGGGTTTCGACAGCATTGTAAAACTCACTAGATTGCTTGCCCATTGTCAGAAACAGAAAATGTTTTCCGACAACATCACGGTGTTTAAAGCCGGTAATACGGCTAAATGCAGGATTAACTGAGCGAATTTGGTAGTCTAGCTCGCCGACGATGACCGCTTCATTCATACTAAACAGTACTTGTGATGACAGCTTCAACTCATTTTCAGTTACTTTACGATTGGTAATGTCTTTATGAGTGCCTGCCATTCGTAAGGGGACATTATTTTCGTCGCGCTCAACGACTTGCCCACGGTCTAATAGCCATGACCATTTACCAGGGGCTGATTCAACACGATATTCAGCTTCAAAGAATTCTGTCTCACCATTTAAATGGTCGTTGAGCAGCATCTGTACCTTAGGGCGGTCTTCAGAATGGATACTGCTGATGAGCAATTGATCTTTTTGACCGAAGTCCATTGGCTCAACCATATTGGTTCGATAAACTTTGTCCTCTTTGATATTCCAGTCCCACATCCCATCACCTGAAGCCCACAGTGCCAATTTGAGGCGCTCTTCAGAGGCTCGAATACTGCTATCGAATTCACGTTGTTTGATGTGTTTTTTCTTTCGGGCGGTAATAAACCAGATTATCAATAATAAAGCGACCGAAAAATATAGCGCATAAGCTAAATTTGTCATGTAAATAGGCGGAACAACCGATACGTTTACATTTAAGGTGTTTTTACCGTATTGATTGGCACCAAGAGCATGGCGTACTATTAATTGATATTCTCCTGGGGGTAAATTGGTGTAGGAAATTTTATTGCCATCCGCTAACTGATGCCAAGCGGTATCAAAACCATTGAGAAAATAACTAAAACGACTTAATCCAGGGTAACTATAGTTTAATGAACTAACCTCAAAGCTAATTAACTGCTTTTCGTAGGGCATATTAATGTCAGGTGCATGGCTTAAATCGAGGATAGGGTATGTTGTTTCGCCGATAGTATACTTTGTTAAGGCTAATTTATTCTCTGCTCGGTATTTTGGGATCTGGGCTGGGCTAAATCGATTCAGTCCTCGAATGCCGCCAAACCATAAATCACCATTACGGTCTTTAAATTTAGATGAGCCATTAAATTCTCTGGCTTGTAAACCTTCATATTGATTAAACGATATAAATTCATTCGTTTTAGGTGTAAATCGTGAAATCCCGCTATTTGTGCTTAACCATAAATCATGTTGTGCATCTTCTAAAATGGCATAAACCGTGTTGCTACTGTTATCTGCATTGACATCTATACGCTCAAAGTTAAAAGCCCCATCTTCGATTGTTAGCTTGTCTATACCGCCATGAGTCGCTAACCAAAAGTCACCATTTTCAGTGAGTAAAAAATCCCGAATGCGGTCATCGCTTAAACTATTGAGATTCTTTGGATCGTGAATTAAAAAGTCTAGTTTTTGCTCATCGGGCGCCAGTCTTACTAACCCACTCATGGTGCCTAGCCATAGATAACCTTGGCTAAAATATATTTTAATAATTTGATGTTTGAATGGTGAATATTCAGTTTGAAAATCAAAATTATAAGAGACCATTTTTTGACTATTTGGCGAAATAGAATATAACCCTTGGCTACTGGCAATCCATATACGGCCTTTATCATCAAAGGCTAAACTGCGAAACATGGTATCCGTATGGAGTTGATCATTGACTGGTTTAATTTGTTGTAGGGTGTTGTTGCTATCTAAGGTAAATATGCCGACATTGGTCGCGAACCATAGTGAATCATGTATGTCTTGCACAATGTCTTGGACAGTGAGAGAAAGTTGATCTTCTGGGATAGCTAATAGCTGGCTAAATAAATCGTTGATGTAATGGTATTTATTATCGCCTGGAATGAGATATTTAGCGCCAATGCCTTGAGTGCCAATCCATAGGCGCTGTTGTTTGTCCCTGAAAATGGCGCGGACCATATTTGCCATTCGAGGTGTATTAGTTTGGTTATCGTAAAAGTGGCTAAAATATTGATGGTTGATATTGAGCTTGTCGATACCGGAAAAAAATGTACCTATCCATAAGATACCATTAGGGTCTAGCATTAATGTTTGTATGTTATTCGCGCTAATACTGTTTAGTGCTTGTGAGTTGTGCTTATAAACGGTGCTGTGCCACTTTTTACCATCATAATCGAGTTGAGTTAAGCCTGAGTTATTACCAATGACCCATAATTGATTGGCATTGTTAACCACAAATTGATCAATTTTTTTATTATCGCCATGATAATTTTCCCGCGACCAAATGAGTTCTTTTTGATGGTTCTCTAAATTATAGCGCCAAATTTGGTTATCAATCGCAAGCCATACAGAATAAATAGAGCTAAATTTTATGTCGTTAACCGCCTTGTCGACAGGAATATCAAGGCGAATAATAGTATTACTATCAATGGCAAATGTGCCATTGGACTGGGTACCCACTACAATATATTTATCATCAATATTGGCTATACTAGTCACATTAGGAGTGATGTTATTACCTAAACTAACGGGAATAATTTTTTCTGTTTTTAGTGACAGAATGAAAAGACCAGATCGAGTACCTACCCAGAGAGTCTCGCCAATAACAGCAAGTTGAGTTACTTGTAATTCGCTTAAGCCTTGAGCCTGTTTGTATTGAGTAAACTTTCCGTTAGTGAGATTGAGTCTATTGAGGCCACTATTATAGGTGCCAACCCATAAATCCCCATCGGGCGACTGCAATATGTCGGTAATAAAGTTTCCCGAAATAGAATTACTGCTTTGTTGCTGTTTTAGATATAAATTAAACTCAACCCCATTGTAGCTGTGGAGTCCATCTTGAGTTCCTATCCATAACATTCCCGAACTGTCCATAAACAAGCGGGTAATTGAGTTTTGATTGAGGCCATTACTTGTATCAAAGTGTTCAAATTTTACTTCGGTTAGACCATCATTAGGACGGTCTTTTTGTGCTGCAACAGACACCGAAAAACTCAATGTTATGACTAACATTAGATAGTGTACTAAAAGCGTAAATGTACGAAAATTCAAATTTCACCTATAAAAGTTACATTGGAAAGGCTGCTACTCATAGTCTAGTTATAGTAACAATAAAATTTTAACTTAAGTACTACAAACTCAGATGTTAAATTTTTTATTAATTGAGTGACAGACTAACTCTTTTTTAGTGTAAAACTGACCATTTTACACGCACAAAGCAATATAAAACCTTAATTGGTCATTTTTAGAGCAATCTATGCGTTCTGATCTTGATGTATTTTTATAATGTCATCGATTTGCTGATCTTTTTCGAACCAAAGTTGGTTTAACCATCGCTGAAACTCGACACGAGTTTCTGGGCTTTTAAAGTAGACTTCTGGGTCGACTCGCGGCACGGGAAGTACCTCAATGCGGATCACCACTTTTTTAGTGCGTCCATGCATGACATTAGCCAACACTTTTTCTGAAGTTTCTGGATAAACTATGGTGATATTTAGTAGACTTGTAAACTGTTCGCCCATTGCTGATAGTGTAAAAGCAATCCCGCTGGCTTTAGGGCGTAATAAATGACGATAAGGTGAATTCTGACGTAATCGTTTTTCTTCAGTAAAACGGCTACCTTCAACATAATTAATAATGGATGTTGGTGAATGCTTAAAGCGTTCACATGCCTTGCGAGTCGTTTCGAGATCTTTACCTTTTAATTTAGGGTTCTTTTTTAACTTAGCTGCGCTAGTCCGGTCCATAAATGGCATATCTAGCGCCCAGCAACCTAGCCCCATGATAGGTACATAGAGGAGTTCTTTTTTTAAAAAGAATTTCAACATTGGGATATTGTTACGCAATAAGTAAGTTTGGGCGGCAATATCAAAGCCACTGACATGATTACTTATCAATAAATACCAGCCGTCAGGGTCGAGTTTTTCTAATCCTTTTACATCCCATTCAATATTAGAAATAAGATATAAAATACCGCCATTGCATGTTGCCCATGACCACATAAGACGGTTCATTATTCGTGTCAATAGTCGACGTATCGGTAAAAAAGGCAATAATAATTTAATCACACCGCCAATCGTTAGCAATGTACTCCATAAAATAGTATTGATAATCAATAATGATAGGCTGATAAAATACAGTACCGGACCAGGTAAAAAAGACAGCATATTGTGTTATACCTCGTGCTTTGCTTGTGAGGCTAATGCCTGTAACTGCGAATCTTTTTCGAGCCAGATTTGATTAAGTTGCTCTTGGAACTTAATTTTAAATTCGCGATCCTTCATATAATCACCACGCATATCCTGAGGTATATCAGTAATTTTTATATCCACTCTAACCTCGGATAATCCGCCACAAATATATTGCCAATACGTTGGTACTATATCTGGATAATATATGGTGACATTAACCAATTTATTAATGTGTTCACCCATGGCGGAGAGTGCAAACGCCATCCCACCCGCTTTCGGTTTTAAAAGGTGCTTAAATGGTGAACCCTGTTTATCATGTTTAGCCGCTGTAAAACGTGTGCCTTCAACAAAATTCATAATACTGACAGGTTTTGTCTTAAATTTTTCACATGCTTTGCGGGTTATTTCAATATCTTTACCTTTTAATTTAGGATTTTTTCGTAATTGTGATGTGCTGTAACGGCGCATAAATGGAAAGTCTAATGCCCACCAAGCTAGGCCGAGAACGGGTACGAAAATAAGTTCTTGTTTTAGGAAAAATTTTAAAAAAGGAATTTTACGGTTAAAAACCCGTTGTAAAATAAGGATGTCGACCCATGACTGATGATTGGCTATTACCATGTACCATTCTTTTTCAGAAAAGGCTTGGTCGCCTGTGATATGAATACGCATAGGATGAAAAATACCTTCTACCACAGTATTGACACTAATCCATGCTGTCGCGCAATTATCGAGAATATAACTACAGATTTTTTGGATGATGCCAATGGGGATTAACTTTACAAAACTGAAAGCTAAAATGGGAATGGTCCAAAAAATGGTATTAAATAAGTAGCATAAGAATGCAATTGAACCTTTGATTTTCGACAGCAGCGACATTGTTCTCTCCTATAAACGGAGGGCTATGTTACTAGTAGTCGCGGTTTTGCTCAATCAATACGATAGGTTAAATTAGGTTTATTGCTGATTCAGTTTTGCCAGTAATCGATCCATTGCCCGATAACCAAGGGCTTGAGCAATGTGACCTCGTTCGATAGTAGGCGATTGCTGCAAGTCGGCAATGGTACGTGATACCCGTTGAATGCGGTGAAAACTGCGTACAGACAAGCCTAAACTCACAACGCTTTGCTCTAAAAATTCAAGATCGGGTTGAGTAATCGCACCATCTTGTTTGAGTTGTTTTGGGGATAATTCACTATTTAACACCCCAGATCGGCTGAGTTGTTGATCGCGTGCTTGTTTGACCCGCTTGGCTATTTCAATACTGGTCTCACCGGGTTGATGCTGTTGGGTTAAGGTGCCAGCAGGAAGTTTGGGTACATCCACGGTTAAATCAAAGCGGTCTAAAAATGGCCCTGATAAACGGGATAAATAACGTTGAATTTGATCAGGAGTCGAACGCGCGCGTTCCGTATCGCCACAAGGGCTTGGGTTCATTGCGGCAATAAGTTGAAATCGACTCAAAAAAGTCAATTTTGCTGCAGCACGTGAAATCTCAACTTGGCCGGTTTCTAAAGGTTCACGCAGACAATCCAATACTTTACGCGGAAACTCGGCTATTTCATCAAGAAATAATATCCCACGGTGCGCTAATGATATCTCACCTGGCTTTGGATGACTTCCACCACCAATCAGTGCAATAGATGATGATGTATGATGTGGCGAGCGAAAAGGGCGATTAAGAAAATTTTGCGGTTTTACATGTAATCCAGCGACAGAATGAATAGCTGCTACTTCAATGGCTTCATCGTAAGTGAGTTTTGGTAATAGTGGAATGATTCTATTGGCTAGCATGCTTTTCCCCGTTCCTGGAGGTCCTACGAACAGCATGTTGTGTCCTCCGGCCGCCGCAATTTCAAGTCCTTGCTTGGCTTGATACTGGCCGATGACATCGCTCATACAAAGCGATGAATGGCTTTGGGGCTCTTCTTCTATCCATTCAGGTAAGGTATCAAGCAGAGGTAATTGTGCTTGGCCGTGTAGAAAAGCCGCTAAGTTCTGCAAGTGGGCGACAAAATAACTGTGATGATAGCCAACCAGCTCAGCTTCATGGCGGTTTTCGATGGGCATAAAAAAATGGTGTTGATCATTACGTGCCGCAATAATGGCTGGTAATAATCCACTGCAAGGGCGTATTTGTCCGGAGAGTGCCAGTTCACCGACAAACTCACATTGATGTAATGCTTTAGCTGGAACTTGATTTGATGCTGCGAGAATACCTACTGCGATAGGTAAATCATATCGTCCGCCTTGCTTGGGCAAATCTGCTGGGGCTAAATTGACGGTAATGCGTTTTTGTGGGAATTCAAAGCCAGCATTAATTAACGCACTTCTAACGCGTTCTTTAGCTTCTTTGACAGAGGTTTCTGGCAATCCCACTAGATTAAATGCGGGTAAACCGTTGCTTAAATGCACTTCAACAGTAACTCTTGGCGCTTCTACACCGCAGCTTGCTCGAGTAAATACACAGGCTATCGCCATTAACAATTCCTTTTGTTTGAATAATATACAAGTGAAGATATGTTTATAGTCTAGCAGCGATGTATATTTTTGCGTGATATAGGCTAAATAAGTCAGATAAAGTTATGTTTATAAGCTAGTTTAAATCAGTGATGTTGAGTAGAATGCCGTCGCTTTATAGTACACAAGGAAGGATCATAAATAGGTCTGTTGTCGTGAAACACTATAATGATATTTCAACACTCGTTATTTCTATGTGTATTGAATCATTAGTCTTGTTAATTTTGAATATTAATAAATGGCTAAGGTCTTGCATTTGCCCATTTTGCAACAATGATATGTACATACAATCCTGATGTTTTGGCTAGTATTCAGGTAAAGGTAAACTATGAGCCTCTCTGATAATTTATTGATCATCTTGTGCCTGATAGGCATCAGTTGTTTTTTCTCTATGTCCGAAATTGCCCTTGCGGCATCACGAAAAATGCGTTTGCAATTAATGGCTGATGAGGGTGACTTGCGTGCCGCAAAAGTGTTGAAGCTACAAGCTCTTCCAGGTAGTTTTTTTACCGTGGTACAAATCGGACTGAATGCGGTTGCGATCATGGGCGGTATCGTGGGTGAGTCGGCATTTAGACCTCATTTTGAAGCATTACTGTTGCCTTTATTAGGCAATGAATGGGGTTTGCAACTGAGTTTTGTCTGTTCATTTGTGACTGTCACCTCGTTGTTTATTCTATTTGCTGATTTGATGCCTAAACGTATTGCGATGGTGATCCCAGAGCAAGTCGCGGTTACTTTTGTGATGCCAATAATTTTGTGTATTAAAATATTAAAGCCATTTGTGTGGATTTTTAATGGCTTGGCCAATGCAATTTTTAAATTGTTACAAGTACCTACTGCGCGTAATGACCAAGTGACCCATGATGATATTTACGCCATGATGACCGCAGGTACAGAAGCGGGGGTGATGGATAAAGGCGAACAGCAAATGATGGAAAACGTGTTTGAAATGCAGTCGGTTTCGGTGACCTCTGCAATGACTGCGCGTGAAAGTTTAGTATATTTTTTACTGCAAGACAGCGAAGAAGACATTAAACAGAAAATTGCTAAAAATCCGCATAACAAGTTTTTAGTTTGTGATGGTCAACTGGATATGATCAAAGGTTTTGTTGATGCAAAAGAATTGCTAATTAGAGTAATTAACGGCGAGAACATCACCTTAAAAGGCAGTACGTTAGTACATAACTGCCTCATCATTCCAGATACGTTAACCTTGTCTGAATCGATGGAATATTTTAAGAATAATCGTTCCGACTTTGCTGTGGTGATGAACGAGTATGCGTTGGTTGTCGGCATTGTCACCACCAATGATTTACAAAGTGCTGTTATGGGCGCGTGGTCATTACATGAAAGCGAAGAGCAAATTGTTGCCCGTGATGGTAATTCTTGGTTAGTGGATGGGGTGACGCCTATTACTGATGTAATGCGTGCGTTTAATATTGAAGTGTTTCCGCATAATCAAAATTACGAAACTATTGCTGGTTTTATGATGTATATGTTGCGCAAAATTCCTAAACGAACCGATTTTGTCAATTACGCCGGGTATAAATTTGAAGTGGTCGATATTGATTCATACAAAGTTGACCAACTGCTGGTGACTCGTATAGACATTGAAATACCACCACTGCCTTAAGTCAATTTCCCTAGATAAGCTAAACAGCGTCATTAAATGATCGCTAAGAATGCACTAATGATAGGATCATTGGTGCGTTTTTCTTTACAGCAACAGCCTAATTCAAATGGCGGGATCGCGACTGGTGACGATAAAGTTTGAATGCGATCACGTACTGGGCTATTGAGGAGCACGGCTTCTGGACTGATACCAACACCACAGCCGAGCGCGACCATAGAGACTATCGCCTCCTGACCTGATACCTGGGCATAAATATTGGGTTTTATGCCCATTTGCTTAAACCACAAATCAATTCTTTTTCTGCCGGGACCATGATCCGGTACGATATAGGGCAACTTAGCCCAGTCAATTTGGGATTGGTTTACCCATTGCTGTACTTGGCATTGTATTGTTGGGGCAATGACGGAAATGGGTACTTTATCAATCGGCGTAAAATGCAAACTGCTAGGAAAGACTTCCGGCAAAGCAATAATGGCAATATCGGCACGATTTTTTTGGATTTGGTTTACTGCATTAGCTGGGTCTCCGGTATGGAGATTAATATCGACATGAGGATGCTCACGTCTAAATCGATCTAACAATGCTGGTAAATGGCTATAAGTCGCAGTCACCGAGCAATACAAATTAAGATTGCCGCGTAAAATTTGCTGGCTTGGGTCAATACGACTGCGTAATTGAGTCCATTCCGATAATGTGTGCTCGGCAAAACGTTTAAATTCAATACCTGCATGGGTCATCGTGACACTGCGATTGTCACGTTCAAACAATTTACTACCCACTTCCTCTTCTAAACGTTGTAAGGCACGACTTAATGTCGATGGACTGACATGCGATTGCTCTGCTGTTTTGGCAAAATGCAGGCTATCACATAAGTGTAAATACATTTTAAGTGAACGAATATCCATCACAGCACCTTAGAGCTCAAATGTAAGTTAAATATTAGGTTAAGCATTTAATGTTGCATTAATTGCAACGTGACATCCCGAATATATCATTTTAAGCAATCATATGCATGCGCTATAGTGACTTCAATCACAACGCTTAAGGTCGCTGACTAATAAGATGTTGAGTCCCAAATTATTAAATTTTATAGGTGGTATCAGATGGCTAACTATTTTAACTCTCTGAATTTACGTCAACAATTAGCTCAATTAGCACAATGCCGCTTTATGGACCGTACTGAATTCAGTGATGGTTGCCAATATATTAAAGATTGGAATATCGTGATTTTAGGTTGTGGCGCCCAAGGCCTTAACCAAGGTTTAAACATGCGTGACTCAGGCCTAAACATTTCTTTTGCCTTACGTCCGCAAGCCATTGCTGAAAAGCGTGCATCGTGGCAAAAAGCCACTGATAACGGCTTTAAAGTAGGTACCTTTGAAGAGCTTATTCCTGCAGCTGATTTAGTGTTAAACCTAACACCAGATAAGCAACATACTAACGTTGTTAATGCGGTTATGCCATTAATGAAGCAAGGTGCTACGTTATCTTATTCACATGGTTTCAATATCGTTGAAGAAGGCATGCAAGTTCGTCCAGATATTACTGTTGTTATGGTTGCACCAAAGTGCCCTGCGACAGAAGTTCGTGAAGAATATAAGCGTGGTTTTGGTGTACCAACATTGA
Source organism: Shewanella polaris (assembly GCF_006385555.1). Classification (NCBI taxonomy): domain Bacteria; kingdom Pseudomonadati; phylum Pseudomonadota; class Gammaproteobacteria; order Alteromonadales; family Shewanellaceae; genus Shewanella; species Shewanella polaris. The sequence goes on from NZ_CP041036.1 coordinate 444,442, forward strand.
TTGCTGTACACCCAGAAAACGACCCTAACAGTGACGGTTTGGCCATTGCGAAGGCTTATGCTAGCGCTACAGGTGGCGACCGTGCTGGCGTATTAATGTCATCTTTTGTGGCAGAAGTTAAGTCAGACTTGATGGGCGAACAGACTATTTTATGTGGCATGTTGCAAACGGGTGCTATTTTAGGTTACGAAAAAATGGTTGCCGACGGTGTTGACCCAGCTTATGCCGGCAAGTTAATTCAACAAGGTTGGGAAACCGTTACCGAAGCGCTTAAGCACGGCGGTATTACCAATATGATGGATCGCTTGTCTAACCCAGCTAAAATCAAAGCATTTGATATGGCTGAAGAGTTAAAAGAAATCCTTAAGCCACTATTTGAAAAGCACATGGACGATATTATCAGTGGTGAGTTTTCTCGCACTATGATGGAAGACTGGGCTAATGATGATGCTAACTTATTGCGTTGGAGAGCTGAAACCAACGAAACTGCATTTGAAAATGCGCCTGTTTCATCTGATCATATTGATGAGCAAACGTATTTCGATAAAGGCATTTTCTTAGTTGCTATGATCAAGGCAGGTGTAGAACTTGCGTTTGATACCATGGTTGCCGCAGGCATTGTTGAAGAGTCGGCTTACTATGAGTCGCTACATGAAACACCTTTGATTGCTAACACCATTGCGCGTAAGCGTTTATATGAAATGAACATCGTTATTTCAGATACAGCTGAATACGGTTGTTACTTGTTTAATCATGCGGCAGTGCCAATGCTACGTGAATACGTAAACTCAATGTCATCTGAGTATTTAGGTGGCGGTCTTAAGGATCAATCAACTGGTGTTGATAACCTGCGCTTAATTGATGTAAATGATCAAATTCGTAATACAGAAGTTGAGTTTATCGGCGCTGAATTACGTGGTTACATGACTGATATGAAAAGTATTGTGGAAGCTAGCTAAGCACAAATTATTAGTGGTTAATACTAAACGTTAAATTGAACTGATGTTGTACCTGTTCAGAGTTTTGGCTGAAATTAAGCCCCGTTGTCGGACAGGCATCAATCGAAACGTCCTCATCTTATTGATTGGGGCGCTGAAAAAACAAATGGTTAAATTGAATTCACAATAAATATTTGTTGAATTCATGGGTTAAGTTTTTGTTGTTGTTTGCATTGTCTCGGCAGGGAAGCTGAATTTTTTTTACAAAGTAGATTTTTTAGTTGTATTGGGTAATTCTTTTATGGTACTTCTTTAAGTACACCATGAAGGTTGTGGTTAGATACCACGATATGAATAAGCGAAGATACTTAGGATACAGTCGATAATATGTTTAACCACTCAGCCATACTCATTCTCGAAATTATTACCGTAGTGATTATTGAATCACAGCGGGGGTGGCGTTTTGGCAACTAGACTGACTTAAGTCAAACAGATTGCAAAAACCCCCGCTCCGAAAGGACCGGGGGTTTTTTAGTTTTAAGTTCAAGTAAATAACAATACCCAGATAGCATATCAGTAGAGCAAGCAGATACATTGACGAAGTAGAGACGAGAATATGGAAGCAGGACAAAAAATGCGTGGCGCAGATGCCGTAATCAAAGTACTAGCAGCACATGGTGTGACGACCGTGTTTGGTTATCCTGGCGGGGCCATTATGCCAATCTACGACGCCCTCTATGGTGGACCTGTTGAGCACTTACTTAGCCGCCATGAACAAGGTGCCGCATTTGCTGCCGTAGGGTATGCCCGTGCTAGTGGTAAAACCGGGGTGTGCTTTGCAACATCAGGACCTGGTGCCACTAACTTAATTACCTCACTTGCCGATGCTTTACTTGATTCTGTACCATTAGTTGCCATAACCGGCCAAGTGTCTACCAGTGTTATTGGTACTGATGCCTTCCAAGAAATTGATGTATTAGGTATGTCGTTGTCATGCACAAAACACAGTTTTATGGTCACCGACATCAATGAGCTTATTCCCACCTTATATCGTGCATTCGAAGTTGCTGCAGAAGGGCGTCCTGGTCCAGTTTTAGTTGATATTCCAAAAGACATTCAACTTGCAGCATTAGAATACAAAACACCCCTTCAAAGCGTTACTGATGAATTACTTCCACAAGTCGATGACTTAGATGCCGCTATAGCGCTAATTAAACATGCTAAAAAGCCTATGTTGTATGTCGGTGGTGGTGTTGGAATGGCTGGTGCCGTTGCACATTTACGTCAGTTCATCGACACCACAGGCATTCCATCGGTGGCCACCTTAAAAGGTTTAGGCAGCATTGCGCATGGCACCAAAGGTTATTTAGGCATGTTGGGTATGCATGGTGGTAAAGGTGCTAATTTGGCCGTGCAAGAATGCGATTTGCTAATGGTTGTCGGAGCTCGTTTTGATGACCGAGTTACTGGTCGTCTTGCCAGTTTTGCCAGCAACGCCAAAGTATTACATTTAGACATAGACGCGGCAGAAATTGGAAAGTTACGCCAAGCTGACGTAGCGATAGCTGCAGAGCTTAGCATAGTGCTACCGGCACTAACCGCTGCGGTAGCTGGACAGCTTGATATTAGTCCGTGGCAAGCAAATGTTGAAGAGCTATCTCTTACACACCAATGGGATTATCATCATCCTGGTGATTTAATTTATGCCCCTGCGATGTTACGTCGTTTAGCCAATAAACTTCCCGAGGACAGTGTTGTTGCCTGTGATGTAGGTCAGCATCAGATGTGGGTCGCACAACATATGTGGTTCCGTCGTCCAGAAGATCATTTATCAAGTGCAGGTTTAGGTACTATGGGTTTTGGTTTGCCTGCTGCGATTGGCGCTCAAGTTGCGCGACCTGATGCTACCGTGGTCACAGTCTCTGGTGATGGCTCGTTTATGATGAATGTTCAAGAGTTAACCACCATTAAACGTCGTAAATTACCAGTAAAAATCTTACTGATTGATAATCAAAAATTGGGTATGGTTAAACAGTGGCAGCAGTTATTTTTTGAAGAGCGTTACAGTGAAACAGATTTATCTGATAATCCTAACTTTGTCCTTATGGCATCAGCATTTGATATCCCTGGTCGAACGATAACGCGTGCCGATCAAGTCGAACAAGCATTAGACGAAATGTTAAACAGTGACGGTCCTTATATGTTGCATGTGTCGATTGATGATGCTTTTAACGTATGGCCTCTAGTACCACCTGGCGCGAGTAATAGTGAGATGATGGATCAAATGGAGAAGCAAACATGATGCATGCATTAGAAATAACCGTTCAACAACGTCCAGAAGTACTCGAACGCGTACTGCGTGTTACTCGCCATCGTGGATTTAAAGTCACTCAAATGCAGGTACACATCAATGATGATGCCAGCATGGCTATTGCCTTATGGGTTGAGGCTGAACGTGCAATTGAATTACTCAGTAACCAGTTAGATAAATTAATCGATGTGACGCATTGTAAAGTACTGCCCGCGATAGCGCTAAATCAAGTCGCCAACGGCTAGCACTAACGATTGAGTAAGTTACAATTCAGTTAAATACGATTCAATTAGGTACTATTCAATTAGATATTATTTAGTTGTTATTGGGGAAAACCGATAACACGCACCACATTAAACAAGGATATTAGCAATGCCAAAATTACGTTCAGCAACCAGTACCGAAGGCCGCAACATGGCAGGCGCCCGTGCACTATGGCGTGCCACTGGCGTGAAAGAAAATGATTTTGGCAAGCCCATTATCGCAATCGCTAATTCGTTCACTCAGTTTGTACCCGGCCATGTACATTTAAAGAATATGGGATCATTGGTTGCAGGTGCCATTGAAGAAGCAGGCGGAATTGCCAAAGAATTTAATACCATTGCCGTAGATGACGGTATTGCCATGGGTCATGGTGGCATGTTGTATAGCTTACCGTCGCGCGAGTTAATTGCAGACAGTGTTGAGTATATGGTCAATGCTCATTGTGCCGATGCATTGGTGTGTATTTCTAACTGCGACAAGATTACTCCTGGCATGTTAATGGCGGCGCTACGGTTAAATATCCCAGTAGTATTTGTATCTGGTGGGCCAATGGAAGCAGGTAAAACTAAGTTATCTGATCAAATTATTAAACTTGATTTGGTTGATGCGATGGTTGCTGGTGCTGATACCAATGTCAGTGATGAAGATAGTAAGCAAATTGAACGGAGTGCTTGTCCTACTTGTGGGTCGTGCTCGGGTATGTTTACTGCTAACTCAATGAACTGTTTAACTGAAGCCCTAGGTTTATCGCTACCAGGTAATGGTTCTATGTTGGCAACCCATGAAGATCGCCGTGAATTATTTTTAGAAGCCGGTCGCCGCGTGATGAAGTTGGCTGAGCGTTATTATAAGTATGATGATGAAACAGCGTTGCCACGCAATATTGCTTCATTTAAATCGTTTGAAAATGCCATGGTATTAGACGTTGCCATGGGAGGCTCATCAAATACGGTATTGCATTTAATAGCCGCTGCCCAAGAGGCTGAAATTGACTTTACCATGGCGGATATTGATCGCATATCGCGCTTAGTGCCTCATTTATGTAAGGTTGCGCCATCAACACCGAAATATCATATGGAAGACGTTCATCGTGCTGGTGGTGTTATGGGGATTTTAGGCGAGTTAGATCGTGCGGGATTATTGCATAACGATGTACCGCATGTGGCTGCAGACAATGGTGGCGATTTAAAATCTGTGTTAGCTAAGTACGACATTAAACAAACTAACGATCCTGATATCATCCGCTTTTTTAGTGCCGGCCCGGCAGGGATTCCAACCACTAAAGCATTTAGCCAAAATTGTCGTTGGGACAGTGTTGATGACGACCGTGAAAATGGCTGTATTCGTTCGCGTGAATTTGCCTTTAGTCAAGAAGGTGGTTTAGCGGTATTGTCAGGTAACGTAGCCGTTGATGGTTGTATTGTAAAAACCGCAGGAGTGGATAAGTCTAATTTAACCTTTGTGGGTAGTGCTCGGGTGTATGAAAGCCAAGACGATGCAGTAGCCGGAATTTTAGGCGGTGAAGTGGTTGAAGGCGATGTAGTGGTTATTCGCTACGAAGGCCCTAAGGGCGGCCCTGGAATGCAGGAAATGCTGTATCCAACAACCTATTTGAAATCTCGTGGCTTAGGCGCTAAATGTGCGTTAATTACCGATGGTCGTTTTTCCGGTGGAACATCTGGTTTATCGATTGGCCATGTATCACCAGAGGCTGCGTCTGGCGGCACGATTGCGCTAATTGAAAATGGCGATCAAATTGCCATTGATATTCCTCAACGTAGTATTCAACTTAATGTGAATGATGAAGAGCTTACTCGTCGTCGCAATGCGATGGATGCTAAAGGTCCATTAGGTTGGAAGCCTGTTTCCCGTGAGCGTTATGTGTCATTAGCCCTGAAAGCTTATGCCCTACTTGCCACCAGTGCTGATAAAGGTGCTGTACGCGATCGTTCTAAGCTGGAGGGGTAATATGTTGGCTTTGGCGTCTAAAGCTCAATTAGATCTGGCTCATTACTATTTACAGAAAATTTTGCTGTCGTCTGTTTACGATGTGGCCAAAGTGACGCCATTGTCGAGCATGAATAAATTGTCTGCTCGCTTTGGTTGTCAGGTGTATTTAAAGCGTGAAGATATGCAGCCCGTGCATTCATTTAAGTTACGTGGTGCCTACAACCGTATCGCTGCGTTAACTCAAGATGAATGTGATAGAGGTGTGGTGTGTGCATCGGCGGGTAACCATGCTCAAGGTGTGGCAATGTCAGCCGCCAGCCGCGGTATCGATGCGGTTATTGTGATGCCGAGTACGACACCTGATATTAAAATTGATGCAGTAAAACGCTTGGGTGGCACTGTAGTGCTACACGGGCAAGCGTTTGATCAAGCGAATGATTATGCTAAAAACCTTTCGGCAACAGAAGGACGTGTTTATATCGCCCCGTTTGATGACGAAGCGGTGATTGCCGGTCAAGGCACCATTGCCCAAGAAATGGTGCAGCAACAACGTGATATTGAAATCGTGTTTGTACCGGTTGGCGGTGGTGGACTAATAGCAGGCATTGCAGCTTATTACAAAGCGGTGATGCCACAAGTTAAAATCATTGGGGTCGAGCCAGAAGACGCAGCGTGCTTAAAAGCCGCATTAGAAGCCGACGAACCAGTCACTCTGGCTCAAGTTGGTTTGTTTGCTGATGGGGTTGCCGTTAAACGGATTGGTGATGAGCCATTTCGATTAGCCCGTGAATACGTTGATGAAGTGGTTACTGTCACTTCTGACGAAATATGCGCGGCAGTCAAAGATATTTTTGAAGATACCCGAGCGATTGCCGAACCCGCAGGGGCTTTATCGATTGCTGGGCTTAAAAAGTACATGGCTCAACAGGGTGACGCCATCGATGCACCTAAAAAAGTGGCTGCTATTTTAAGTGGTGCTAACGTTAATTTCCATAGCTTACGTTATGTGTCTGAGCGTTGTGAATTAGGTGAACAAAAAGAAGCGGTATTAGCGGTCAAAATACCTGAAAAACCAGGCAGTTTTTTACGCTTTTGTCAGTTACTGAATAACCGTGTTATGACCGAGTTTAACTATCGCTTTAGCAGTCGTGATATTGCGGTGGTATTTGCCGGAATTCGACTAACGGGGGGACAAACCGAGTTAGCGGATATTATCGCGTTACTTGAGTCGGAAGGCTTTGAGGTTCAAGATTTATCTCAAGATGAAACCGCAAAATTACATGTGCGTTATATGGTGGGTGGTCATCCACTAGAACCACTAGAAGAGCGCTTATTTAGTTTTGAGTTTCCTGAACATCCTGGGGCGTTGTTGAAGTTTTTAACTACTTTACAGAGTAAATGGAATATCAGTTTATTTCATTATCGCAACCATGGTGCAGCCTTTGGCAGAGTATTAACAGGCTTTGAAGTACCTGCGAATGATGATGTCGCATTTGCCCAGTTTTTAACAGACTTAGGTTTTGTGTATCAAGAAGAGACTCATAGTCCGGCTTATCAGTTATTTTTGAATAGCACTAAAGCCAAGGCATGATTAGGGCCAGTTGATCTTTCAAGGTTGTTTTTGCAGCGAATTGTTAGTCATTACTTAAACATGAGTGACAAGGTAGAGGCTTTGTAATGTAGTTATTCTACATTAAAAGCCGATAACACAGTAGAAATGACCAACAAAGGCTGCCAGAAGGGTTCGGCTAAAAACGTTTTACTCTTTGTTGAGCGAATTTTGCTTAGATTGCTAGGCAGCAATCCACTCGCCTCGATTAAAACGTTTTTATCTCGAACAAAATTCAACCAGCAAAGATCAGCAGCCCCAAATATTAAAATACCATACTGAGGTGATTTAACGCCTCAATGTGGTATTGTCAGTGCGCCTAAAACGAAAATATATTCGTGGGTGAGTACCAACACTGCCAATGCTCGATGCGGTTATTGCATTATGCGATTGGGGTGGGTTGCTTTATATGTAGGGTGAATTTTTCCATATGCTGGTAATACGAGCATATAAGACCTCATTTTAAGGAGACATTGATGTTACCCGTACCAACAATTCAAGCTTTTATGCCACCACGCCGAATCCTAATGGGCCCAGGCCCATCTGATGTGTATCCTGAAGTACTTGCTGCGCAAGCTCGACCGACTATTGGTCATCTTGATCCACTTTTTGTGGGTATGATGGATGAACTAAAAAGCCTCATTCAATACGCCTTTCAAACCAAAAATGAAATGACTTTAGCCGTATCAGCACCAGGCAGTGCCGGTATGGAAACCTGTTTTGTTAATTTAGTCGAGCCAGGCGAGAAAGTCATTGTGTGCCGTAATGGTGTATTTGGTGAGCGAATGCGCCAAAACGTTGAACGTGTTGGTGGTGTTGCGGTAGTGGTCGACAATGAATGGGGCGAACCAGTATGCCCTGATAAAGTTGAAGCTGCGCTTGTTGCGCATCCTGATGCAAAATTCTTAGCCTTTGTGCATGCTGAAACCTCAACAGGTGCGCTGTCTGATGCCAAAACCTTGTGTACCTTAGCGCAATTACACGACTGTATCAGCATTGTTGATGCGGTAACATCATTAGGTGGCGTGGAGTTGCTGGTGGACGAATGGGGAATTGATGCCATTTATTCGGGTAGTCAAAAATGTTTGTCTTGTGTGCCTGGCTTATCTCCTGTGTCATTTTCGCCTAAGGCAGTTGCTAAGTTAAAAGCCCGTACTACTCAAGTACAAAGTTGGTTCTTAGATCAAACCTTAGTGATGGGTTATTGGGGGAATGGTGCAGGCGCTAAACGCAGTTATCATCATACCGCCCCAGTTAATGCCTTGTACGCACTGCACGAGTCTTTGCGTTTGTTAGCCAACGAAGGGCTCGAAAATGCCTGGGCAAGACATCGTAAAATGCATCTGTTTTTGCGTGATGGATTAACCAAACTTGGGTTTGAATTTGTGGTTGAAGAAGCATCACGTTTACCACAACTTAATACTGTGTATATTCCCGATGGTGTTGATGACGCTGCCGTGCGTAAGTATTTATTGGAAGAATATAATTTAGAAATTGGTGCTGGCTTAGGTGCTTTAGCGGGTAAGGCATGGCGCATTGGTTTAATGGGCTTTAGTGCCCGTCGTGAAAACGTCGCCATTTGTTTATATGCATTAGAAGAGTCTCTTAACCAGAATTGAGGTTTACTCAGCTAATGTAAGTAAAAAAATGACGCTAAATAGCGTCATTTTTTATGTCTGAAAAGTTTATTGAAACGATTACAGAGCCAGTAACATCGAGTGTTATCCCTAATTCTGGTGAGCTACTCAGCAAGCTTTTTTTCTAATTCATTCACTTGTGCTTGTAATGCTTCTAGCTTCTCGCGGGTTTTAAGTAATACGTGTTGTTGTACTTCAAACTCTTCACGTGAAACTACGTCCAGTTTCATCAGTTGGTTTTGCAGTACTTGTTTACTGCGCTCTTCAAATTCTCCGGCAAACTGCTTTACACCGTTAGGCAGATTGTCGCTAAGTTGTTTAGCGAGCTCTTCAATTTTCTTTGGATTAATCATAATGATTCCCTACTGAGATATTGAGTCAATTGTAACCGAGGTAAGCGTTTTTCCAAACCTTAACTGTGATTTTTCGTTAACCGTCACCAGTTGATTCTGCTATGATCCGTCCTCGTTTAAGGTTAAGTAAGGTGTAATGATTAATGAAACTCAATCCAGGGCAAAATGAAGCGGTCCATTATGTATCGGGTCCATGCTTAGTGCTCGCTGGCGCTGGAAGTGGTAAAACACGGGTGATCATTAATAAAATTGCTTATTTAGTTGAAAAATGTGGTTATAAAGCTCGAAATATTGCCGCTGTCACCTTTACCAACAAAGCTGCGCGTGAAATGAAAGAGCGTGTGGCACAGTCTATGGGGCGCAAAGAAGCCCGTGGATTATGGATTTCTACCTTTCATACTTTAGGTCTTGAAATCATTAAGCGTGAGCATAAAGTGCTTGGGCTGAAGGCGGGTTTTTCACTGTTTGATGATCAAGACACTTTCGCGTTATTAAAAGAGTTGACCGAAGATGAATTGGATGAAGATAAAGATCTGATCAAATCTTTGGCATCTGCAATTTCAAATTGGAAGGGCGGGTTAGTCATTCCTCAACAAGCAATCAGTATGGCAAAAGATGAACAAAGCCAATTGTTTGCTATGTTGTATCAACGCTATGCTCAGCATATGAAGTCCTATAACGCCCTCGATTTTGATGATCTTATTTTACTTCCTACCTTATTGTTGCGCATGAATGAAGACGTTCGAACTCGTTGGCAAACCAAAATCCAATACTTGTTGGTGGATGAATATCAAGATACCAATACCAGCCAATATGAATTAGTTAAACTTTTGGTGGGTGAGCGTTCACGCTTTACCGTGGTTGGCGATGATGATCAGTCTATTTATTCTTGGCGTGGTGCGAAACCGCAAAACTTAGTGTTACTTGGAACAGACTTCCCCAAACTAAAGTTGATTAAATTAGAGCAAAACTATCGTTCGAGCCAACGTATTCTTCGTGCAGCCAATATTTTGATTGCTAACAACCCTCATGTGTACGACAAAGCGTTATTTAGTGAGTTAGCTTATGGTGAGCCGCTTAGGGTATTAATTGCCGCAAATGAAGAACAGGAAGCTGAACGAGTTGTTGCCGAAATTATTCGTCACAAGTTTGTTGGACGAACCAAGTTTGGTGATTACGCCATTTTATATCGTGGTAATCATCAGTCTCGCTTACTAGAACGATCGCTAATGACTAACCGGATCCCTTATAAACTGAGTGGTGGCACCTCATTTTTCTCTCGAGCAGAAATTAAAGATATTATGGGGTATTTGCGTTTAGTGGTGAATCCTGATGATGACAATGCCTTTTTGCGAGTGGTTAACTTACCTAAGCGTGGTATTGGACCTGCGACACTGGAGCGCTTAGGTAATTTTGCTAATCAAAAGCATATCTCGTTATTTGAAGCGATTTTTGATGTTGAGCTCAACCATCATTTAGCGCCCGCAGCGGTTAACTCCTTGTATCAGTTTGGCAAATTTATTGTTGATACTGGTGAGGTCGCCACCCGTGGAGAGCCTGTTGAAGCAATTAAACAGTTAATTCGCAAAATTAATTACGAAGATTATCTTTACGAAACCAGTACCAGCGCCAAAGCGGCTGAAATGCGGATGAAGAATATTTCGGAATTATACCGTTGGGTTACCGAAATGCTTGAAGGTGATGAGTTAGATGAGCCGATGACACTGCCCGAAGTGGTCACCCGATTAACCTTGCGCGATATGATGGAACGTAACAGCGAAGATGAAGGTGGCGATCAGGTTCAGCTAATGACATTACATGCCTCTAAAGGATTGGAGTATCCTTTTGTGTTTATGGTGGGTGTTGAAGAACGGATCTTACCGCATCAGTCGAGTATTGATGAAGATAATGTTGATGAAGAACGACGTTTGGCTTATGTGGGGATTACTCGGGCACAACGTGAGTTATGGTTTGTAATATGCCGAGAGCGACGCCAATTTGGCGAAACGATGCGTTGTGAGCCAAGCCGTTTTTTACTTGAGTTACCGCAAGATGATTTAATTTGGGAAAACCGTAAACCAGTACAAACTGAAGAGCAACGGGTGGAAACCAGTAAAAGTCATATCGCCAATATACGCGATATGTTTAAAAAATAAGCTTAACCATTTATGTTTAATTGATTAAGCGCATGGTTGGTGCTGATGTTGTTTTCGGTAAATAATTTGCTAATTGCTCGTCCTTGGCCACGAGCATAACCGAGCTCTAAAAATTGCCTGACTTGTTGCTGGGTGTCTACTGTTGTGGCGTACATATCAAAATTAAGTGTGTTAGCCGTCAATTGATAAGCTTTCACTAATTGTAATTGTTTCTCATTGAGTAAGTGCTTACTGATATCATTATCTAATTTTAATGCCTTAATGGGTAAGAAACTTAGACAACTTAATGAGCTATAACCTGTTCCATAACCATCAATACCGATGTTGACTCCTAATTGTGAGATAAGCTCGAAACCATTGATGTGGTTTTCAGTATCTTGTACTAGGGCTTTTTCGTTGAAGAATAGCATTAATTTGTTGACGTTGATGTTACTGCTTTTTATGGTGTTTTTTAAATTACGTAATACAAATTTATTTTTAATATGCTGACTGCTAATGGACAGATGTAAGCTTACATCCTTACTATATTGTTGTTTTAGCGATTGATATTGGTTCTGCAAATAACTAAAAATATAACCATCTAAATCTAGCGTGAGCTGGTATTGTGCCGCAAGATGTTTCATTTTGGCATGTTCAATCTTGCCTTGTTCTGGATGGTGCCATTCAATTTGTGGCTCAATGGCAATAATTTCACCGTTACTAAAATCGACGACTTCAACGAGATAAATTTCAAATGCTTGTCGGTCTAAGGCTTTTTTGAAGTCAATCTCTAAGTCATATTGTTGTTTTGTTTGTAGACTGAGTTTGTCATCAAAAATGACATAACAACCCTTGCCATTGGCCTTAGCTTGATACATCGCGGCATCAGCATCTCGTAAGATCGATTCACTGGTGATCATTTTATTATGACCACTAAAGGCGATACCGATACTTGCTCCCGAAATGAAATTTTGTTCTGCTAGTTGATATGGCATTGATAAGGCATGTAAAATTCGTTCGCTGACGTCTTTTGCATCTTCTGTCGCATTAATTGAATCAAGTAATATTACAAACTCATCTCCTCCCATACGAGCGAGAGTATCATTCTCGCGAATACACGACTTTAATCGTTTTGCGGTTTCAATGAGAAAACGATCACCCTCTAAATGACCAAAAGAATCATTTATTACCTTAAATCTATCTAAGTCAATGAATAATAGCGAAAACTGATCTAATCCATGGCGGCGAAAATGTTTTAATGCTTGTGACAAGCGGTCCATCAAAAAACATCTGTTGGGTAAACCTGTTAATCCATCGTGTTGTGCATCATGAACCAGTTGAGCTTCTATCTTTCGACGTTGGTTTATTTCTTGCTGCAGATTGTTATTTAATTCGGCCAGCGCATGGGTACGGGCTATTACTTTATCTTCTAGTAGCTCATAACTGTTTTTGAGTGATTCAACCGCTTGCTTTCGCTCAATTGCATTAGCTATATGTTGGGAAACGAAGGTCAGTAATTCTAAGTCTTTTAATTGATATATATGCTCATCATCCAGACTGTAAATTGTCAATGCACCGCCAATATCGCCATTAATCATTAACGGAATGCCAATCCACTGGTGCATCTTTTGCGTTTTATTCAAACTTGGGGATTTTGCATACACTTCACCCATAGCGACCATTTTAGCAATTTCTTTTGCGGACCATAATTGTGGCAACTTATGTTGTAAAATATATTCAGTTAATCCATCTTGCATTGGCCGTGAAGCTGGATACTCAGTAGTCCTTTGTGAAACATAAAAAGGAAATGACAACATATTATCGTCGTCAATCAGTGAGATGAAACAGTTGTTAGCTGGAATTAATTGACTGATAATTCTATGGAGCCGTAAATAAAAATCTTGTTGAAATACCTTAGATGCAGACAGATCTGCAATTTCAAATAGCGCTTTTTGTAATTCTTCTGCTTTTACGCGTTCTTTTACTTCAATTTTGACTTTGTCATATGCTTTGCTGAGCTCTTTTGTGCGCTCTACAATAGCTTGTTCAAGTTGTTCATGATGCTCAAGTCGTTCCATAACCCCTGAAATATGGTGGCAAATAAACCCCATTAATTCTAATTCTAATTCGCCATAGGTATTGGCTGGGTTATAACTTTGTACTACCAGTACACCGCTAATGACATCTTGGCTTTTAATCGGCACACCGAGCCATTGATGGCTTGGAGAGCCAAGGCTTTTAATCTCGCCACTGGCAATCAGTTCCTCAAATTTATTATCGTCACATAATAAAGGTACACCATGACGGAGCACGTAACCCGTTAGACCTGCATTGAGTAAAGTTGATATTTCTTGGTCTGGATAAAGTTCAGATGGATGAGAATCTTGTTGGTCTGCAAAAAAAGGTAAACTAGTGAGTCCTGTTTCGGCGTCTTTAGATGCGATAAAAAAGTTTTCTGCAGGAATGAGTTGCTGTAAATGTAAATGAACCCGTTGATAAAAGTCATCAAGAGATGTGACCTGAGTCGCAATATTGGAAATGCCGAGTAACGCATTCTGAATAATCTCAGAACGTTTGTACTTTTTCGCTAACCCTTTCAAGCGGGCAACCCTTTTTTGCAGGTGCTCGACTCGTTGAGATGCTTTTAAGAGGCTGAAATCCGTATCCATATGACCTGTTCTTCTTATCTTATTAATTATGTGAAGAATTATTGTTGAACAACCATTATATTTACCATAAATACAAATGTGATCCAAGCGAAATCAATGTGAGTATAAAGTTAATATATATAATGAATTCGTAAATAGTTATTGTAAATGAGTCAAAAGTTAACCAGTCAGTTAAAAAAAGCAAATCAGGGCTAGACGTGGGGTAGGTTTATCCTTATTATATGCGTCGCTAACCAAGGCGAGCGCCCATAGCTCAGCTGGATAGAGCGTACCCCTCCGGAGGGTAAGGCCGAAGGTTCGAATCCTTCTGGGCGCACCATTCGGCATGTACTGTTTCTGTCGTATTGGTTAGTAGAATTGAAAGTCAGTGGTGATTGTAGCTCAGTTGGTAGAGTCCCGGATTGTGATTCCGGTTGTCGTGGGTTCGAGCCCCATCAGTCACCCCATTCAATTTGTTGTTTTATGTATATTTCGGTGATTAGCGCAGCCCGGTAGCGCATCTCGTTTGGGACGAGAGGGTCAGAGGTTCGAATCCTCTATCACCGACCACATTTAAGTGAACAGGTTAATTTGATTAATTGGTTTACTGAACAGTTTAAAGAAAATTTCGGTGATTAGCGCAGCCCGGTAGCGCATCTCGTTTGGGACGAGAGGGTCAGAGGTTCGAATCCTCTATCACCGACCAATTTACAAAAAAGCCACTCATTAGAGTGGCTTTTTTGTTTTTATAATTTTGATTAATTATTCCAATGGACCATTTGATTGCCAATATTTCAGCTTTAACAATGGCTAATATCAATTATATTGCTTATACCCACCTTAGCGGCACTTACAATGTCCACGTGTTAGGTTTAATGCTTTTTATGACCTTGTATATTGTTATATCGAAGCGCCTCTGTAGCATCGCTACGTTTGCTGTGGTTGACTGATCTCAATCTGGATCAAATGAGATAAATAACAAACAGATGAAATATTTCACCTCATGACATTTCAAATTAATAGTATCCACAATTTATTACCCGACTATATTTCGTAAACATATCGCTTAACCCTATGAACAAAATTTAGTCGTCGTTAACAAGTATTATGCCGACATTGTAATCGAGCGAGATGTTGAAGCATGAATAGCTTGGTATAGAATTAAACACAGTGGTATAACCGTTGAGCTTGTCGTTATGTTCTGTGAGTAAATGACGGAGGCATAAAAAACCACTCCGAAGAGTGGTTAGTATTAATGGTTCAATCAATATTATTTATAGCTCCACATTGATAGGCGGTACTATAAAGCCCTGATATGCATCTACCCTCAATTCAGTAAAGCGAGCGAGCTGTTCCTTCTCTTGAATACCCGTCACAATTACTTGAATATCTAAACCTTTGGCTACGTTGACTAACGCTCGGCATAATTCACTGTTATGTTGGTTGTGTTCAATATAAGCAAATGATTGATCTAATTTAACATAGTGTGGGCGCAAGCTTTGTAAATAGGCCATTGAACCAAATTGACGGCCAAAATGGTCAATCCCAAAGAGAGCTCCTGAATCTCGGATGATTTTACAGAGATTTTCACAAGATTCTAAATCGCTATAAACACTCGCTTCAGGAATTTCAAAACAAATGCGATTAGTATATTTATTGGTTCTAAGGAATTGCTTTAACCAAATATGGAAATCAGCATCACTAATACTTTGATAGGTGAGGTTAATAGCAACTCGTTCATAATTACGTTCCAATAAACGGTGCTCACTTACTGTTTCTATTAAACAGCGATCCAGCATTGTACCTAATGAAAGTAATTCTACATATGGCATAAACTGACCAGCATGCAGAATTGTATCGTCTATTTGCAGTTGGCAATATAGTTCTCGTTGACAAATTTCATCTTTGGCACAAAGTTGAATCGGCTGCCAACGGAATTGGAATTTTTTATGTTCTATTGCATGATTCAAATTACTGCGCCACTCTTCTCGAGTGAATAACTGCTTTTGAGTGTTCTCGAACCAATGAAATACTTTGCCTTCTTTAATGGATTGTTGGAGAGCATTATCTGCTTGCGCCAACATATCTGATACAGTCATTTGTCCCAGACGTTCTGCCACACCAATATAAAACTGTTCGTTTGGTTTACAGCCGGATTTAGATATTTCTTTATTAACCGTACGTATTAAACTTTGCAAATACTTAGTTAATTGATCATGTTCACAGTCTTCAACAAGAAAGGCAAATTCATAAGCTGCAATGCGTGCGATAACAGAGGGAGATATTTGATCTTGATGATGTTGTAGTTTTTCAGCCAGAATTCGGATAGTTTCATCCCTAACTTGGAAGCCGTATTTACTATGAACTTCTTCTAGCCAATCCATTTTAACTAAATAAAGTGCACCAGTGCTGGGCTCACTTAACCAACCATTAACGCGACTGACCATATACTGTCTATTGGGTAGTCCGGATACTTGATCGACAAGATTTTTCTTTCTTAACGCGGATACCTCTTCGTCAAGTGAGTTAAATACTTGCTTTAATTGAGCTGACATACTGTTAAATGCATTGACTAATTCTTTTAATTCTTTTGTTTTTGGCGTTGGCATGTCTGGACCAAATTGACGGTCGGCAATTTTTTTTGCGTGTATAGAAAGTGTATTTAAGGGTTTTAAAATCCAACTTAATCCCACTCTTGCAAATACGATAGCAATGAGAAATAAAATTGAAAATAGAATGATAATATCTGAAATGGTTCGCCATAATTCATGGTAGCCAAAACCAGGATGTGCAGTAATTTCGAGTGTTGCGAGTTGTAACCAACCAGAGGTAATTGTGCTCTCTTTTTTTATGGTGTGAAATAGGTTTAGGTCGATAAACCATTGTGGTACATCTTCTACTCGAATTGCATTATTCCATATTTGTTGTTTACCATCGACTAACCAAGTTAACCTAATTTGTTGGTAATAACCGCCCTCAAAAATAACATTAACTAATGTTTCTGCACCAGCATCATCGCCGGCTTCTAAAACTGGCGTTAGCATTAATCCTAATGAATTACTTGCATTATTGAGATCCGATTCCATTTGTGTCGTTAAAAAACGTTGTGTCTCTGAAAATTGCACATAGGCAACACTTGCAATCGTTAACAAGAAAAGCCCGAAAAGTAACGCATAGATCTGCCTGAACAGGGTCATGTTGTCACTACTCCATGTTGAGTTTTGGTTTGCGTAAACGGTCTACGCCTAATCTAAGTTTAAGGTCAGTCCATTTTTCAAGACGCGATGACGAACCAGCTAATACACCCCGGCCTTTTTCTTTGTTTAACCATAATTGCTTACCGTTAAAACTATAGACCGGCAGGAGGTCTTTTCGTTTTGTTGCCAATTTTATCGTTTTATCCAAATTATCGAGCACCAATGGAATCGAATTTGGTTTTTCATAATATGCTAACACCATATGATATTGATTTAATGATGTTGCTTTTACCATAGTGATCCTAAGTTTATCTTCCGCAATACCGAGTTGAAGAAGGGTGAAATACTTTGCAATTGAAAAGTCTTCACAATCACCGCCATTGGCCCCAATAAACTCCATCGGTGATGCCCAGTAATTAGAATCGCCCCACAAGCTTTGATCATCAATGAATCTAAATAAGTTAAAAAATTGATTAACTTTTTCTAACTTGTCTATTTCTGCAAGTTGTTGTGAATCACTGAGAATTTTAAACCAAGCATTTACTCGTAATCCCGCTCGATCTCCATAGCGTTCTGATAATACTGAAACGGTTTCTTGTTGATTTAATTTTTGAGTCGGTGCCGCATATAAACATGAAACTAAAAGAGCCGATGCCATAATGGAAAAATGACAGACTCTTTTATATTGCGATGTTTTTATTTGGCGGTCTTTACGACTCAAAAAATCAATGCCTTGTGTGTCCGTTAGTCAATTTGCCCATCAACCGTGTAGATATTCCATTTCATTTCAGGAACGGTATCATCGGCTGTTACAGCGGCGATAACACGGCGATTACGTTCTTCTGCTTCTGGTGTGCCACTGTTATCAATCGGGCGGTTAAAACTATATCCAATTGCAGTTAAACGGCTAGGATCAATACCAAAGGTGTTTTCGAGTACTTCTACTACCGCCTTGGCGCGCTTCTGAGATAACGCTAAATTTAGCTCATAGCTACCTCGTTTGCTTGTGTGACCCTCAATCGTTACCTTAGTGGTAGGATAGGCTCTCATTATTTCCGCAACACGTTCAATTTGGTCGTAATATTGAGGTTCAATAACATTAGAATTATTACTGAAGAGTATTTTTAATTCTTGGCGTTCGTTGATGTCTTTAATGCTACCACAACCGTAATTGTCGACAGCCGCACCAATATTTGTGCCCATACAGTTATCTCGAGCCATTATTACACCGTCATGATCATTGTCAGCCAGATCAAATTTTTGTAGCGTTGACGAATTATTTTCGACAATATTGTTGAATGAACAACCTACGGTAGTCAGTAATATAAGCAGAATAATTAAATATCTCATTAATTCACGCCTCCTTCATAATCGCGTTCACCGCGCCATTCTTCTGGGCGGGTAACTCGAAGTGAGTCGAGTAGATCGCCAGTCGCATTTAAAACTCGATATCGAGCTGCGATTTCATCATATTCGGTTTGTAAATAATCTTTACGTGCTTCAAATAGTTCATTCTCGGTATCGAGTAAATCGAGAAGGCTACGTTGGCCTAAATTAAATTGTTGCACATAAGCCACTTGAGTCTGTTTAGCCGCTTCAACATGTTCGCGAATGAACTGCTTTTGTGGAGTTAACATTTGGTAGGCATTCCAAGCTAGAGTCATTCCTTCAACTACCTGTCGATAAGCGCGTTGTTGAATTTCTTTGGCTTCGTTGATTTTATAAGCAGTTTCTCTGTCTTTAGCAATATCTTTACCGCCAGCGAAAAGGTTATATTTAACCCGAATCATTCCTACTAACTCATTATTGTAGCCATTGACATTTTGGCTGCTAATTGCGCTATAGCCATCTTCACCATCAGTATCGTTATTCCAATTACCATTCAGCTCTAGGCTTAGTTGAGGGAAATAGGTGGCCTTGGCGGAGCTTCGCTCTTTTTTTGCGGCATTAATGTCGTTTGCTGCTGTTTTTAACACTGGATGCTTCGCTTTTGCTGTAATGATCCCTTGTGCTAAGGTTTCTGGCAGCATGTCGGCATCAGCTACTGGTAAGATTAAGTTATCTGGTTGTGATTCTACAATTCTTATAAAGGCTGCTCGTGCGTCTTCTAAATTATTTTTAGCCGAAATAACATTGGCATTTGCTCGGGCAAGACGACCAGTGATTTGTGATAAATCTGCTATCGAGCCTAACCCTGAGTCTGTCCGCTGTTTTATTTGATCGTAAATCTCTTTATGACTGGCGAGATTTTTTTCAGAGAGTTGTAATACTTGTTCGGTACGGATTACATCAAGGTAAACATTAGTGACATCCAATGCCATATCTTCAGCAGCAGAAAATAATGCCCACTGATCGGCACTGGCTTCAAACGAATAACGATCGACTTCGCTACTGGTATAAAAACCATCGAAGATCATTTGTTTGATACTAAAACCAGCTTCGCCACGCTCTAATTCAATAATACCGTCATCATTGACATCACCTTGACCAGCCTTTCGGCGAGTCGATGGGCTATCTGTTTGTTCCCAGCCATAGCCAGCAGTAATATCAACGGTTGGCATATAACCAGCTACAGCTTGGTTAACTTGTTCTTCACGTGCTTTAAAGCTATTAAAAGCAATACGTAACTCTGGATTGGTGTCCAGTGTATGTGCAACAGCTTGTTCAAGTGTTTGACTTGACGCTGTTGGTGTTATCAACATTGATAAAGCTAAGGCTATAGCACTTAGCTTTTTTTGTTGATTTATAATTGTAGGCATTAAAAACCCTCCCGGTTTCTTCTTAGCGCTCTCTAAGAGCAGTATCTTTTGCTCTTAATATTGGATTTAAAATGTACTCAAGTATAGATTTTTTCCCTGTTATGACATCTACAGATGTAAGCATTCCTGGGATTATTGGCATCTCCGTGCCATCGTCTTTCATTAAACTAGATTCTTGTGTTCGTACTTTTACGATGTAAAAGCTGTTACCTTCTTCATCTTGAGATGTATCGGCACTAATATGTTCAACGGTTCCTTTGAGCCCACCGTAACGAGTAAAGTCATAAGCAGTGACTTTTACTATTGCAGGTAATCCAGGATGTAAAAAAGCAATATCTTTTGGCAATATTTTGGTTTCTATCAGTAATTTATCTTCTGATGGCACTATTTCCATAATATCTTCGCCAGGCTGTACTACGCCACCTAACGTATTAAAGTTGATTTTTTTAATGGTACCAACAACTGGAGATGCTATGACGGCCTTACTGACTTTATCAAATGCACCTATTTGTGCCTGATTCATGCGAGATAGTTTAGTTTGCATTTCATTGAGTTGTGCACGTAAATCGGTAACGTAAACAAATACCGCATCACGGCGCTTTAAGATGGCTTCATCCATAGATGCTTTCGCTTTAGGGCGTAAGATCCTAACAGATTGCAGTTCACCTTGAATATCATTAACTGTGCGTTCAAGTTTTAGCAGTTCAACTTCAGGGACAATACCTTTACGAGCCAAAGGCTTTGTCAATTCTAGTTCGCGAGATACTAATTGATAACTTTTTGTAAGGGTACTTATTTTAGAGGCTAGTTCGTCTGTTTCTTGCTGACGTTGTTGTATTTGACGTACCAAAATTTCTAATTGATTACTTAAATTATCGAGCCGAATTGAATATTCTTGCTGTTGACGTTTAACTAGCTCTGGTTCTTGATCAATAATGTTCTGTGGAAATATCAATTTTTGTTGGGTAATTTTGACTTGTTGGCGCCAGTCAGAAGACATATCTGAAATAATAATACTGTCTAATTCAGTCCGCATGCGGAGTATATTAGTTTGCAATCCATAAACTTCCTGTTCCTGTTGATCAAAGTCTGAGCGGAAACGTGTGTCGTCAATACGAGCTAACGCTTGTCCTTTGGTGACAATAGCTCCTTCTTGAACGTATACATCTTGTAAAATACCGCCATCTAAACTCTGAATAACCTGTAATTGCGAAGAAGGGATGACTTTACCCATTCCTGTTGTTACTTGATCTAACTCTGAGAAATAAGCCCATATAAAAAAGCACACCATCATAGCAGCCAATGACCATATGATAAGACGATGTCCGGAAGGGGCATCGGTCATCATTGCGCCATAAACGTCATCAACCATTTCCAAATCTTCTGTTGTCAGATGCTTACTCATGAATTCTGACCTCCAAAAATTGCTCCAGAGTTGAGTTTTGCAAGAATGTCTTCTTTAGGTCCGTCGGCCATCAAGTGGCCTTTATCGAGTACAATAATACGATCAACTAAATTGAGCAGATGCATTTTATGAGTGATTAATAATAAAGTTCTATCGCGACTGACTAACTGCATCGAACGAATAAATTGTTTTTCTGCTCGAGCATCAAGGCTTGCAGTAGGTTCGTCCATTAAGAGTATCGAAGGATCATTTAGGGTTGCTCGTGCTAGGGCAACGGTTTGTCTTTGTCCCCGACTTAGCGCTAATCCACCTTCACCAACTTGTTGATCCAAACCTTCAGATTCTAAATTGGTAAACAAGCTTACTCCTGAAAGCTGAATCGCTCTCATCAACTGATGTTCAGTGACTTGGCGAGAGCCAAATAAAATATTGTCGCGGATAGAACCATGAAATAAGGTGACATCTTGGGGTAAGTAACCAAAGTTACGTCTCAGGTCGCTAGGGTGAATTTGTCCGACATCAAGACCGTCATAACGCAGGCTACCTTGAGTTGGTTTATATAACCCGAGTAATAGCTTGGCTAACGTACTCTTACCTGACCCATTTCGACCAATAATGGCGATACGTTCTCCAGGATTTATACGTAGAGATAGAGGATGCAGACTTGGTTTTTCTGAACCGGGAAAGCTGAAGCTGATATTATCCGCTTCTATTTTACCCATAAATCGTTCTTTACTGGCTAAATGTCCTTTATCCTCAAACTCATCTTCTTGCCCCATAATGGCGTCAAGTTGACGTAATGAGCTAATAGTATGGTTACCGCGGGTTATTAAGCCAGCTAGCTGAGCCATAGGTGCGATAGCTCTGCTAGAGAGCATGACGGCTGCAATAATGCCGCCCATTGATATTTCGTTATCTGCCAGACGATATACACCCAAAATAACGACTGATACTACCGTCAGCTGTACGATAAAGCTTGCGCTATGACTGATATAATTAGACAGTTTTTTTGTTTTGAGTTGCCAATTTGCAGTGTGACCTATCATTTGTTGCCAGCTTTTTTGTACTAAGCCTTCAGCGCCGTTGGCTTTGATTGATTCTAACGCTGATAGACTTTCAATCAAATGACCATGTTTTAAACTGGCAAAACGATTGCTTTCTTCAATAGCTTGTTTTAATTTTGGCTGTAAATACAAAGTTATTGCAATAATGATTACGCTACCAATTACTGGAATTAGCGCTAAATCTCCTGCAACAATGTAGATAATAATGACAAATAACAAGGCAAAGGGGAGATCAACCAGTGCAGTAATGGTTGCTGATGTTAAAAACTCACGGATGCTGTCAAATTCACCTAATTGTCGAGCCATTCCACCTACACTGGGTGAACGTTTTGATAACGGAATACCAATGGCTTTGGCGAATAATTTTGACGAAACAATAATGTCGACTTTTTTACCTGCCACATCAATTAAATAACTTCTTAATTGGCGCATGATAAAATCGAAAATATAGGCAATACTTGCCCCAATGGCCAATACCCACAGTGACTCAAATGCAAGGTTAGGCACGACTTTGTCATACACATTCATAATGAATAGTGGTGATACTAATGCAAATAAATTAACCAAAACTGAGGCGATAAGAGCATCGCGATAAATGGGCGCAGAGTCTTTAATGCTTTGTAATAACCAATGGCTGCTATTGTCATGAAGGTGAACATCAAAACTCTTATCACCACGGTAATCTTGTTTGACTAAAAATAGATAGCCTACATATAGGGTTTCTAAGCCTTCAATGGTCAGGGTCTCTTCGCCACCTGTTTCAGGTAATTGAATAACGGCTTTATCTTGTTCTAGATTTATTTCTCTTAAAATACAGGCCTTTTTATCCTTTAGTAATAGGATACAAGGCAGCAAAATATCTGAGATTTGGTTGAGGTCTTTTCGGGTTAATTTTGCTGACAATCCCGCTCGAGCCGCAGCTTGTGGCAGTAGTTCAGGGGTAATAACCGCGCCTGATAACGGAAGACCTGCGGCCAATGAATCAATTGAGCATGGGCTGCCAAAGTGTTCTGTTAATAACACTAGGCTATCTAGCAGCGGATCGACTGTTACTCGTTGCGATGCCGAAATTGCCCATTGTTCTTGATGGTTAGACACAGTTGCTGGCACGTATTACTTATCCTTTATAATTATCATTATGTTAGAAACAATTTATAGACGCTTACATATTACTACGAAGCGTCATTAAATTGTGGTATTTAAGGAATAATACTACCATCTTGAGTGTTGCTTAATAGCTCTGCTAAAGTGGTACTTTGTGCCGAAGATGCATCTGCTGCATCTGTTGTGTCGACGATTAATGCGCCATCATTTAACAATCCGTTGATAATGACACCATCATCACTACTGCCGTATACACCAGATAAATCTACGCCGTCTAATATGATGTGCTGTTCAAACACGCCATCGTTATCAGCATCAATATCGATAGTGGTAGTACCGTCATTTTCACTGAAATTCAGCATATCATCTAAGTTAGCTAGATTTTCATTAACCAATAAGTCACTTAAATCAATGCTGTCTTTGCTGATGTCAAAATCAATAATGGTATCAGTACCACTTTCATTGGCATTCCATACAAAGGTATTGTTACCTTCACCGCCAATTAATAAGTCATCACCTAAACCACCACTGAGTAAGTCATCACCTAAACCGCCGATCAAGATTTCATTTCCATCGCCACCAATCAGTACGTCATCACCAGCCCCCCCATCAAGAACGGCATCGGCAAAGTAAATACTGCCAGTAGAACCACTCGCTCCGTCTGAAATATAGACGCCTGTTTGAGTGCTTTGGTCGCTTAAGGTAATGGTGAAGGTTGCTCCTCTTGACGCTAAATCACTTCCGGTATTGTTACCTAAGTTATCAGTATCCATTGAGAACCAGAACTGGTCTCCATTGGTAAAGTCGCCTTCGGTAAATGTTGCTGTAAATATGCCACTGTCTGCAGTCATATTGGCAAAGATATCGTCATCTGAGCCCGTAATACCTTGTGAATCACTGCCTTTAACAAGTGATGAATCACTTATATCGAAGTGACCGTCGGAATCACTTCCAGCATTAAGGTTAATTTGTATCTGAGTAATGGATAAACCAGCGGCCAAGAATGCAGCATCAAAACCAAATTGATTTTGGGTCCTATAAGTATCTCCTGCTTTTACCGTTGCATTGATACTAACCATTGAAGTGTTGTTTGCCGTTGAATTGGCGATGATAATGTCGTTTTCATGAGTACCAATCAAGGTCGTAGAGTCTTGATAATCAATTGTGACATTAGCACTATCTTCAGTACCATTACCGGTCAAAGTATAATTGAAACTATCGCCATCATTTGCAGCGGTAACCGTAACATTGCCATTATTTAGAGATGCATTACTGCCGCTGACATCAGTGACACTAGTGATTTCAGCATCACTAGTCGTTGCATCACCATGAGTAAGGTATTCAGTCGAAATAGTGAGATTATTTCCTGCTGCTTGATTCGTAATAATATTATTAACATTGGCATCTAATGACGCGTGATAATCAACATTAATCACCAAATCAAATGTGCCTGTGTCACCATCGTTATCGATGATAGTGACTTCAAATGTCTCCTGTTTATTAAGTACATTTTCACTTGAGTCAATAAAGTAAATATATTCACCAGTTTCGAAGTCGATGGTGAATGTTGCACCTAATGCCGTAGTGATAATTTGAATAGGGTTATTTTCATCATAACGGTAAGTAACATTGTCTATTACTAACTGATCCACATTGCCACCATCAGCACCGACTAACACACCAGTAGTGCTGGTACCTAATATACCCAATCCACCAGAGACAGCATTGGATTCAAAATAATCAAGAATGGTGTTAGTTAAATCATCGGCATCATTAACCTTAATCGCATAGTCTTCATTACCATTCACTTCAGGATATGAGATAGGTAAAATTTCATTTAAACTTGCGTCACCAATACCAATACCAAATGCAATATCGTAGTAAGTATCTATGTATGTTTGCCATTGAGTTTGGAGTGTGGCATTAACGTCATGATTATTTGTGGGCTCGCCATCTGAGATGAAATAAACAAAACTCTGGTCAGCATCAGGTAAGACTACATTAGCCATGACCTCCTTTAAAGCACTGTCATAGTGAGTACCACCACCTGCTTGAAGTGCATTAAGATAGTTTATCGCGGCGTCAATATCGTCAATCAACCAAGTTGAATTTGCAACACTAGAGGAGTAGGTCACAATTTGTATATTGACATTACCAGCTGCATCAACTTCATTAATGAGTGCAGTGAGTGATTCAATTGCGGTTTCAAGGTAGGTTTTCCCGTTACCAGCACTATCATCCATACTGCCAGAGACATCTAAAATCAGAGTTAGGTTTGTGGTAATAGGGTCAGCACTGGCTTGTAGATTTTGCTCAATATTGTGAACTACAGGTTCATCATCAACAATGGATATGGTTAACTTAGCATTACTGTTATAACCAGAGTCATTCTCAATTACGTAGTTATATTCTTCTAAAACATCAGCACTAGTGGTATTAGAATACGTGAGTTCATACTGATAATCACCAGCTCTGAAACCATTTGTATCATCGGTATATACCGTTAGAATACCGTTAGCTGTTGTAATGGTTATAATACCATTAACAGGTGATTGGCCATCTAAGCTGCTTATTACAGTACTACTACTAATTCCTGAATCATTATCTAATAAATTGCCTGTAGCGATATTCGAGCCTGTACCTTCCTCTGTACCGCCAGCTAAGCCAGCTTCAGATACAACTGAACTATTATCTGCTGCAATAGGCGTAGAGTCTTGAGACATACTCAGAACCGCTGAAGATTGATCACCATCAGAGTCCTCAAGTAAATAGGTGAATTCTTCAGTTATTGGCGTTCCGTTTCCTATAGATGTTGTTGTTAACGAATTAAGAGAATAATTAGTATTCAGACCAGCAGATAACACGATATATTGAAAAGGATTGCTAGAATCAATAACTAATGAATTACTGTTTGATGTTCCAGTAGATACAATATTTCCACTAGCATCATAAGTAGTCCAAATAACCTGTTCTGAATCGCCAACATTATTTAGCTTCAAATCAACATTATTAATTGTCGCTGGCGAGCCTAAATCGATAACAAGAGCCTCTCCAGTATTGATTTGAGCATTAGTCACACCAATATAGCTATTGCCATTATTCGAACCAATATTACTACCAGGTGTACCCATGTTGTTTAGGTTCAAGGCCGTAGAAGAGCTGACTCCGTATAAATCAATGTCAGTATTATTTTTTAAGTCATCATATGTATAACTATTGATAGTGGTATCAGTTTGTGTTGATTGATAACTATAACTACCATCTTGATTAATTATTAATTGGCCATTATCAGTATCTATAGTGAGGTTGCCACTATCATCAAAGCTGTCATAAACAACATTTTCATAGGTAACACTGATAAGCGTTGTTGCATCAGCCCCTAGGGTGTCGACTCCAGAACCATCGGTACCATCGGCAGTTATCACATTGCCATATGCTAAACCTCCAAAGCCAATACTATCGGCGTCATCAACAGCCGTCGGAGCGGTATCATTTACATCGATTGAAACTAGCGTCCATTCTGAATTCCCAGTTCCATCAGTTGCTTGGTAATAGAAACTGTCAACCAGTGTGTCGTTACTGCTGTGATCAAGATTTGCCGGAGCTTGGTAACTGTATGTTCCATCTGCATTGATAGTAATAGTGCCACCAAGAGCTGTTGAGAAACTTGCTCCAGCTTGAGTGGCATCAATACTATTACTATTTGAATTCCCTGGGGCGAATTTGAGAACCGATAAACTACCTCCTTCAATATCACTGTCGTTATTAACTAAGTCACCAGAGTTAAATACGATAGTTTGCCCTTCAACAGCAATTAACGTATCAGGGGTGGCTTCAGGGGCAGAGTTAGCACCGACAATATTAATTGTGACAGTTGCAGTATCTGTCGCGCCATATTGATCTGTCACGGTATAGGTAAAGGTATCTGTTGATAGCTCTCCTGGCGTTAGCGCGTCAAATACATTATTTGTGTCGTAAGAATAAGTACCGTCACTGTATATAGTTAATAGTGCTCCACTTGGTAGTGTAACGACTTGTCCATCAGTAATAGTGGAGCCATTCACTCCTGTTAGAGAGTAGGAATGACCTTGTGAATCATTGTCGTTATTCAGTAAACCAGAACTAGTGTCTGTTATTGCTAAGATGCTATCTTCAGAAACAACATAGCTCCCCACAATTGCAGGCCCGGATGCAGTTATACTTGTTAGGAAGTAATCTGATGAATCAGCTAAAGTTGAACCGCTATTTGCTTCACTAACCGTTTCAGTTGCTTCAAAGACCAATTGGTCGAATACAATGTTTCCAGTATTAATCGTGAAAGTACCAGTATTATCATTTGAATCAGCCTTAAATGTTTCACTTGCGACTAGCTGACCATTGTAATAAGCCATCCAAACACCTTGCTCACCATCGTTTTCATTCGTAAACAAGTGAGAAACACTAAATGTTGCTTGATTAACTAAGCCATTAAAATCAAT
This sequence comes from Shewanella polaris, assembly GCF_006385555.1. NCBI lineage: Bacteria > Pseudomonadati > Pseudomonadota > Gammaproteobacteria > Alteromonadales > Shewanellaceae > Shewanella > Shewanella polaris. Next base: position 472,294 of record NZ_CP041036.1, read on the forward strand.
TACAATAGCCTCAGATGTACCGGTAGCTGAGTCATACTCAATCTGTCCAACAATTTGATTAGATGTACGTGGAGAGCCTGCTACACCAAGATTGTTACTTGAGTCATAGTTGATTGCTCCAATAGATCCATCACCGTTACGAGCGGAAATGGTCATTAGAGCTTCACCACTACTCGATTGAGGAATAGTCCAAGCATCGTCAGCACCTGAAGACACATTGAATGCTGTTCCTGAAAGGTCATCATTAGCATCAACATTGTTAAGGTCAAATGTAACAATTGCGGTATCAGTTAAACTGCCATCACTTGTTTCAACTGTTAAGTTAATTTGGCTGCCATTGTCGTAGTCAATTTTAGTTGTGTCATTAACTGAAATTACGCCAGTTTGAGCATTAATGATAAATGCACCATCTTCACTTATTAGACTATTTGATCCATTAGCAAGCACAAAAGAATAAGACAATGTGTCACCGTCTATATCAGTATCATTTCCGGTATTCACTTCGTTAACGTTATATACATTAGTGCCATTTGCAATGGAGTCATTGATAGTGGAGGTGTAATCGTCAATGACTGGAGCATCGTTCACCGGCGTGACCGTTAAGCTCAATGTCGAGGTGTCATTAGCGCCTGAGCCGTCGGTTAAGGTGTAAGTGATCACCGGCACTGCGCCGTTGTAGTTGGCGACAGGGGTAAAGGTATATACACCCGCATCCGTTAAGCTAAAGGTACCCACGCCTGTAATGGTCACATCGGTTCCATCGGCGCTATGCACGGTTGTATCGCCCGCGACAGTAAAGGTGGTGACTGAAATAGGGCCATCAACACTGCTGCCATCGATGACATTACCCGTCACTTCTGGGCTGTCTTCGACAATGCTGCGAATTTCGTTGTCATCAGTGAAATCATCGTTCACTGGCGTGACCGTTAAGCTCAATGTTGAAGTGTCTGTAGATACGCCGTCGGTTAAGGTGTAAGTGATCACCGGCACTGCGCCGTTGTAGTTGGCGACAGGGGTAAAGGTATATACACCCGCATCCGTTAAGCTAAAGGTACCCACGCCTGTAATGGTCACATCCGTGCCATCGGCGCTATGCACGGTTGTATTGCCCGCGACAGTAAAGGTGGTAACTGAAATAGGGCCATCAACACTGCTGCCATCGATGACATTACCCGTCACTTCAGGGCTGTCTTCGACAATGCTGCGAATTTCGTTGTCATCAGTGAAATCATCGTTCACTGGGGTCACCGTCAAGCTTAAGGTCGAGGTGTCATTGGTGCCTGAGCCATCGGTTAAGGTGTAAGTGATCACCGGCACTGCGCCGTTGTAGTTGGCGACAGGGGTAAAGGTATATACACCCGCATCCGTTAAGCTAAAGGCACCCACGCCTGTAATGGTCACATCCGTGCCATCGGCAGGGTGCACAGTTGCGCTACCGTCGACAGTGAAGCTGACCACAGTTAATGGGCCATCAACACTGCTGCCATCGATGACATTACCCGTCACTTCAGGGCTGTCTTCGACAATGCTGCGAATTTCGTTGTCATCAGTGAAATCATCGTTCACTGGCGTGACCGTTAAGCTCAATGTCGAGGTGTCATTAGCGCCTGAGCCGTCGGTTAAGGTGTAAGTGATCACCGGCACTGCGCCGTTGTAGTTGGCGACAGGGGTAAAGGTATATACACCCGCATCCGTTAAGCTAAAGGTACCCACGCCTGTAATGGTCACATCGGTTCCATCGGCGCTATGCACGGTTGTATCGCCCGCGACAGTAAAGGTGGTGACTGAAATAGGGCCATCAACACTGCTGCCATCGATGACATTACCCGTCACTTCAGGGCTGTCTTCGACAATGCTGCGAATTTCGTTGTCATCAGTGAAATCATCGTTCACCGGCGTGACCGTTAAGCTCAATGTTGAGGTGTCATTAGCGCCTGAGCCATCGGTTAAGGTGTAAGTGATCACCGGCACTGCGCCGTTGTAGTTGGCGACAGGGGTAAAGGTATATACACCCGCATCCGTTAAGCTAAAGGTACCCACGCCTGTAATGGTCACATCGGTGCCATCGGCGCTATGCACGGTTGTATCGCCCGCGACAGTAAAGGTGGTAACTGAAATAGGGCCATCAACACTGCTGCCATCGATGACATTACCCGTCACTTCAGGGCTGTCTTCGACAATGCTGCGAATTTCGTTGTCATCAGTGAAATCATCGTTCACTGGGGTCACCGTCAAGCTTAAGGTCGAGGTGTCATTAGCGCCTGAGCCGTCGGTTAAGGTGTAAGTGATCACCGGCACTGCGCCGTTGTAGTTGGCGACAGGGGTAAAGGTATATACACCCGCATCCGTTAAGCTAAAGGTACCCACGCCTGTAATGGTCACATCGGTTCCATCGGCGCTATGCACGGTTGTATCGCCCGCGACAGTAAAGGTGGTAACTGAAATAGGGCCATCAACACTGCTGCCATCGATGACATTACCCGTCACTTCTGGGCTGTCTTCGACAATGCTGCGAATTTCGTTGTCATCAGTGAAATCATCGTTCACTGGGGTCACCGTCAAGCTTAAGGTCGAGGTGTCATTAGCGCCTGAGCCATCGGTTAAGGTGTAAGTGATCACCGGCACTGCGCCGTTGTAGTTGGCGACAGGGGTAAAGGTATATACACCCGCATCCGTTAAGCTAAAGGCACCCACGCCTGTAATGGTCACATCCGTGCCATCGGCAGGGTGCACAGTTGCGCTACCGTCGACAGTGAAGCTGACCACAGTTAATGGGCCATCAACACTGCTGCCATCGATGACATTACCCGTCACTTCAGGGCTGTCTTCGACAATGCTGCGAATTTCGTTGTCATCAGTGAAATCATCGTTCACTGGGGTCACCGTCAAGCTTAAGGTCGAGGTGTCATTAGCGCCTGAGCCGTCGGTTAAGGTGTAAGTGATCACCGGCACTGCGCCGTTATAGTTGGCGACAGGGGTGAAGGTATATACACCCGCATCCGTTAAGCTAAAGGTACCCACGCCTGTAATGGTCACATCGGTGCCATCGGCGCTATGCACGGTTGTATCGCCCGCGACAGTAAAGGTGGTAACTGAAATAGGGCCATCAACACTGCTGCCATCGATGACATTACCCGTCACTTCAGGGCTGTCTTCGACAATGCTGCGAATTTCGTTGTCATCAGTGAAATCATCGTTCACTGGGGTCACCGTCAAGCTTAAGGTCGAGGTGTCATTGGTGCCTGAGCCATCGGTTAAGGTGTAAGTGATCACCGGCACTGCGCCGTTGTAGTTGGCGACAGGGGTAAAGGTATATACACCCGCATCCGTTAAGCTAAAGGCACCCACGCCTGTAATGGTCACATCCGTGCCATCGGCAGGGTGCACAGTTGCGCTACCGTCGACAGTGAAGCTGACCACAGTTAATGGGCCATCAACACTGCTGCCATCGATGACATTACCCGTCACTTCAGGGCTGTCTTCGACAATGCTGCGAATTTCGTTGTCATCAGTGAAATCATCGTTCACTGGGGTCACCGTCAAGCTTAAGGTCGAGGTGTCATTAGCGCCTGAGCCGTCGGTTAAGGTGTAAGTGATCACCGGCACTGCGCCGTTGTAGTTGGCGACAGGGGTAAAGGTATATACACCCGCATCCGTTAAGCTAAAGGTACCCACGCCTGTAATGGTCACATCGGTTCCATCGGCGCTATGCACGGTTGTATCGCCCGCGACAGTAAAGGTGGTGACTGAAATAGGGCCATCAACACTGCTGCCATCGATGACATTACCCGTCACTTCTGGGCTGTCTTCGACAATGCTGCGAATTTCGTTGTCATCAGTGAAATCATCGTTCACCGGCGTGACCGTTAAGCTCAATGTTGAGGTGTCATTAGCGCCTGAGCCATCGGTTAAGGTGTAAGTGATCACCGGCACTGCGCCGTTGTAGTTGGCGACAGGGGTAAAGGTATATACACCCGCATCCGTTAAGCTAAAGGTACCCACGCCTGTAATGGTCACATCGGTGCCATCGGCGCTATGCACGGTTGTATCGCCCGCGACAGTAAAGGTGGTGACTGAAATAGGGCCATCAACACTGCTGCCATCGATGACATTACCCGTCACTTCAGGGCTGTCTTCGACAATGCTGCGAATTTCGTTGTCATCAGTGAAATCATCGTTCACTGGCGTGACCGTTAAGCTCAATGTCGAGGTGTTATTAGCGCCTGAGCCGTCGGTTAAGGTGTAAGTGATCACCGGCACTGCGCCGTTGTAGTTGGCGACAGGGGTAAAGGTATATACACCCGCATCCGTTAAGCTAAAGGTACCCACGCCTGTAATGGTCACATCCGTGCCATCGGCGCTATGCACGGTTGTATCGCCCGCGACAGTAAAGGTGGTAACTGAAATAGGGCCATCAACACTGCTGCCATCGATGACATTACCCGTCACTTCAGGGCTGTCTTCGACAATGCTGCGAATTTCGTTGTCATCAGTGAAATCATCGTTCACTGGGGTCACCGTCAAGCTTAAGGTCGAGGTGTCATTGGTGCCTGAGCCATCGGTTAAGGTGTAAGTGATCACCGGCACTGCGCCGTTGTAGTTGGCGACAGGGGTAAAGGTATATACACCCGCATCCGTTAAGCTAAAGGCACCCACGCCTGTAATGGTCACATCCGTGCCATCGGCGCTATGCACGGTTGTATCGCCCGCGACAGTAAAGGTGGTAACTGAAATAGGGCCATCAACACTGCTGCCATCGATGACATTACCCGTCACCTCTGGGCTGTCTTCGACAATGCTGCGAATTTCGTTGTCATCAGTGAAATCATCGTTCACTGGCGTGACCGTTAAGCTCAATGTTGAAGTGTCTGTAGATACGCCATCGGTTAAGGTGTAAGTGATCACCGGCACTGCGCCGTTATAGTTGGCGACAGGGGTGAAGGTATATACACCCGCATCCGTTAAGCTAAAGGTACCCACGCCTGTAATGGTCACATCCGTGCCATCGGCAGGGTGCACAGTTGCGCTACCGTCGACAGTGAAGCTGACCACAGTTAATGGGCCATCAACACTGCTGCCATCGATGACATTACCCGTCACCTCTGGGCTGTCTTCGACAATGCTGCGAATTTCGTTGTCATCAGTGAAATCATCGTTCACTGGCGTGACCGTTAAGCTCAATGTTGAAGTGTCTGTAGATACGCCATCGGTTAAGGTGTAAGTGATCACCGGCACTGCGCCGTTATAGTTGGCGACAGGGGTGAAGGTATATACACCCGCATCCGTTAAGCTAAAGGTACCCACGCCTGTAATGGTCACATCGGTGCCATCGGCGCTATGCACGGTTGTATCGCCCGCGACAGTAAAGGTGGTAACTGAAATAGGGCCATCAACACTGCTGCCATCGATGACATTACCCGTCACTTCAGGGCTGTCTTCGACAATGCTGCGAATTTCGTTGTCATCAGTGAAATCATCGTTCACTGGCGTGACCGTTAAGCTCAATGTTGAAGTGTCTGTAGATACGCCATCGGTTAAGGTGTAAGTGATCACCGGCACTGCGCCGTTATAGTTGGCGACAGGGGTGAAGGTATATACACCCGCATCCGTTAAGCTAAAGGTACCCACGCCTGTAATGGTCACATCGGTGCCATCGGCGCTATGCACGGTTGTATCGCCCGCGACAGTAAAGGTGGTAACTGAAATAGGGCCATCAACACTGCTGCCATCGATGACATTACCCGTCACTTCAGGGCTGTCTTCGACAATGCTGCGAATTTCGTTGTCATCAGTGAAATCATCGTTCACTGGGGTCACCGTCAAGCTTAAGGTCGAGGTGTCATTAGCGCCTGAGCCGTCGGTTAAGGTGTAAGTGATCACCGGCACTGCGCCGTTGTAGTTGGCGACAGGGGTAAAGGTATATACACCCGCATCCGTTAAGCTAAAGGTACCCACGCCTGTAATGGTCACATCGGTGCCATCGGCGCTATGCACGGTTGTATCGCCCGCGACAGTAAAGGTGGTGACTGAAATAGGGCCATCAACACTGCTGCCATCGATGACATTACCCGTCACTTCAGGGCTGTCTTCGACAATGCTGCGAATTTCGTTGTCATCAGTGAAATCATCGTTCACTGGCGTGACCGTTAAGCTCAATGTCGAGGTGTCATTAGCGCCTGAGCCGTCGGTTAAGGTGTAAGTGATCACCGGCACTGCGCCGTTATAGTTGGCGACAGGGGTAAAGGTATATACACCCGCATCCGTTAAGCTAAAGGTACCCACGCCTGTAATGGTCACATCCGTGCCATCGGCAGGGTGCACAGTTGCGCTACCGTCGACAGTGAAGCTGACCACAGTTAATGGGCCATCAACACTGCTGCCATCGATGACATTACCCGTCACTTCTGGGCTGTCTTCGACAATGCTGCGAATTTCGTTGTCATCAGTGAAATCATCGTTCACTGGGGTCACCGTCAAGCTTAAGGTCGAGGTGTCATTGGTGCCTGATCCATCGGTTAAGGTGTAAGTGATCACCGGCACTGCGCCGTTGTAGTTGGCGACAGGGGTAAAGGTATATACACCCGCATCCGTTAAGCTAAAGGTACCCACGCCTGTAATGGTCACATCGGTTCCATCGGCGCTATGCACGGTTGTATCGCCCGCGACAGTAAAGGTGGTGACTGAAATAGGGCCATCAACACTGCTGCCATCGATGACATTACCCGTCACTTCAGGGCTGTCTTCGACAATGCTGCGAATTTCGTTGTCATCAGTGAAATCATCGTTCACTGGCGTGACCGTTAAGCTCAATGTCGAGGTGTCATTAGCGCCTGAGCCGTCGGTTAAGGTGTAAGTGATCACCGGCACTGCGCCGTTGTAGTTGGCGACAGGGGTAAAGGTATATACACCCGCATCCGTTAAGCTAAAGGTACCCACGCCTGTAATGGTCACATCGGTGCCATCGGCGCTATGCACGGTTGTATCGCCCGCGACAGTAAAGGTGGTAACTGAAATAGGGCCATCAACACTGCTGCCATCGATGACATTACCCGTCACTTCAGGGCTGTCTTCGACAATGCTGCGAATTTCGTTGTCATCAGTGAAATCATCGTTCACTGGGGTCACCGTCAAGCTTAAGGTCGAGGTGTCATTAGCGCCTGAGCCGTCGGTTAAGGTGTAAGTGATCACCGGCACTGCGCCGTTGTAGTTGGCGACAGGGGTAAAGGTATATACACCCGCATCCGTTAAGCTAAAGGTACCCACGCCTGTAATGGTCACATCGGTTCCATCGGCGCTATGCACGGTTGTATCGCCCGCGACAGTAAAGGTGGTAACTGAAATAGGGCCATCAACACTGCTGCCATCGATGACATTACCCGTCACTTCTGGGCTGTCTTCGACAATGCTGCGAATTTCGTTGTCATCAGTGAAATCATCGTTCACTGGGTCACCGTCAAGCTTAAGGTCGAGGTGTCATTAGCGCCTGAGCCATCGGTTAAGGTGTAAGTGATCACCGGCACAGCGCCGTTGTAGTTGGCGACAGGGGTAAAGGTATATACACCCGCATCCGTTAAGCTAAAGGCACCCACGCCTGTAATGGTCACATCCGTGCCATCGGCAGGGTGCACAGTTGCGCTACCGTCGACAGTGAAGCTGACCACAGTTAATGGGCCATCAACACTGCTGCCATCGATGACATTACCCGTCACTTCAGGGCTGTCTTCGACAATGCTGCGAATTTCGTTGTCATCAGTGAAATCATCGTTCACTGGGGTCACCGTCAAGCTTAAGGTCGAGGTGTCATTAGCGCCTGAGCCGTCGGTTAAGGTGTAAGTGATCACCGGCACTGCGCCGTTATAGTTGGCGACAGGGGTGAAGGTATATACACCCGCATCCGTTAAGCTAAAGGTACCCACGCCTGTAATGGTCACATCGGTGCCATCGGCGCTATGCACGGTTGTATCGCCCGCGACAGTAAAGGTGGTGACTGAAATAGGGCCATCAACACTGCTGCCATCGATGACATTACCCGTCACTTCAGGGCTGTCTTCGACAATGCTGCGAATTTCGTTGTCATCAGTGAAATCATCGTTCACTGGCGTGACCGTTAAGCTCAATGTCGAGGTGTCATTAGCGCCTGAGCCGTCGGTTAAGGTGTAAGTGATCACCGGCACTGCGCCGTTGTAGTTGGCGACAGGGGTAAAGGTATATACACCCGCATCCGTTAAGCTAAAGGTACCCACGCCTGTAATGGTCACATCGGTGCCATCGGCGCTATGCACGGTTGTATCGCCCGCGACAGTAAAGGTGGTGACTGAAATAGGGCCATCAACACTGCTGCCATCGATGACATTACCCGTCACTTCAGGGCTGTCTTCGACAATGCTGCGAATTTCGTTGTCACAGTGAAATCATCGTTCACTGGCGTGACCGTTAAGCTCAATGTCGAGGTGTCATTAGCGCCTGAGCCGTCGGTTAAGGTGTAAGTGATCACCGGCACTGCGCCGTTATAGTTGGCGACAGGGGTAAAGGTATATACACCCGCCATCCGTTAAGCTAAAGGTACCCACGCCTGTAATGGTCACATCCGTGCCATCGGCAGGGTGCACAGTTGCGCTACCGTCGACAGTGAAGCTGACCACAGTTAATGGGCCATCAACACTGCTGCCATCGATGACATTACCCGTCACTTCTGGGCTGTCTTCGACAATGCTGCGAATTTCGTTGTCATCAGTGAAATCATCGTTCACTGGGGTCACCGTCAAGCTTAAGGTCGAGGTGTCATTAGCGCCTGAGCCATCGGTTAAGGTGTAAGTGATCACCGGCACAGCGCCGTTGTAGTTGGCGACAGGGGTAAAGGTATATACACCCGCATCCGTTAAGCTAAAGGCACCCACGCCTGTAATGGTCAATCCGTGCCATCGGCAGGGTGCACAGTTGCGCTACCGTCGACAGTGAAGCTGACCACAGTTAATGGGCCATCAACACTGCTGCCATCGATGACATTACCCGTCACTTCTGGGCTGTCTTCGACAATGCTGCGAATTTCGTTGTCATCAGTGAAATCATCGTTCACTGGGGTGACCGTTAAGCTCAATGTCGAGGTGTCATTAGCGCCTGAGCCGTCGGTTAAGGTGTAAGTGATCACCGGCACTGCGCCGTTATAGTTGGCGACAGGGGTGAAGGTATACACACCCGCATCCGTTAAGCTAAAAGTACCCACGCCTGTAATGGTCACATCCGTGCCATCGGCAGGGTGCACAGTTGCGCTACCGTCGACAGTGAAGCTGACCACAGTTAATGGGCCATCGTCACTGCTGCCATCGATGACATTACCGGTCACTTCAGGGCTGTCTTCTGCAAGGGTGCGCGTTTCATTGTCATCAGTGAAATCATCGTTCATTGCAGTGATCACCGGAGTGTCACTGTCTTGGCCAGTTAAGCTGCCATCAGAAACGGTTAAATCAACCGCAGGCAGCGTGCCGCCGTTGTTAACCAAGTCAGCGCCAGCTTGGGTTAATACCACTTCGCCGTTAACTAACGCGTAGTAACCGTCGTCATTGCTGCCTGGAGTGAAGTCAACCGTCAGTAGATCGCCGTCTTCATCAAAGGTGGTGTAGGTTGCTGCCACATCGCCATCGACGGCGCTGTTTTCAGTAAAGTCATTGGCGACCACATCAATGGTTGGCACATCGTTCGTAGGAGTGATCACCGGAGTGTCACTGTCTTGGCCAGTTAAGCTGCCATCAGAAACGGTTAAATCAACCGCAGGCAGCGTGCCGCCGTTGTTAACCAAGTCAGCGCCAGCTTGGGTTAATACCACTTCGCCGTTAACTAACGCGTAGTAACCGTCGTCATTGCTGCCTGGAGTGAAGTCAACCGTCAGTAGATCGCCGTCTTCATCAAAGGTGGTGTAGGTTGCTGCCACATCGCCATCGATGGCGCTGTTTTCAGTAAAGTCATTGGCGACCACGTCAATGGTAGGCGCATCGTTGACTGGCGTTACTTCAATGGTTAACGTGGCTGTCAGGCCTGTATTCGTGGTGTAGGTAATGACTGGAACTTGGCCGTTCCAATTTTCATTTGGGGTGAAGGTATACGTGCCATCTTCATTGATGATCAGAATGCCGCCATCAAGCGTGACTTCGGTACCCGCAGTGTATGTTTGGCCATCAACCTCGAAGCTGACTACGCTTAAATCTGAATCAACATCACTGTCGTTATCTAATACGTTACCCGTAGCTTCACTGCCTTCAGCAACTGTGTTGTTGTCGTTAACTACTACCGATGCATCATCAACTGGTGTGATTTCAATAGTTAACGTGGCAGTCAGGCCTGTATTGGTGGTGTAGGTAATAACTGGGACTTGGCCGTTCCAATTTTCATTTGGGGTGAAGGTATACGTGCCATCTTCATTGATGATCAGAATGCCGCCATCAAGCGTGACTTCGGTACCCGCAGTGTATGTTTGGCCATCAACCTCGAAGCTGACTACGCTTAAATCTGAATCAACATCACTGTCATTATCTAATACGTTACCCGTAGCTTCATTGCCTTCAGCAACTGTGTTGTTGTCGTTAACTACTACCGATGCATCATCAACTGGTGTGATTTCAATAGTTAACGTGGCAGTCAGGCCTGTATTGGTGGTGTAGGTAATAACTGGGACTTGGCCGTTCCAATTTTCATTTGGGGTGAAGGTATACGTGCCGTCTTCATTGATGATAAGGATGCCGCCATCAAGCGTGACTTCGGTACCCGCAGTGTATGTTTGGCCATCTACTTCGAAGCTGACTACGCTTAAATCTGAATCAACATCACTGTCATTATCTAACAGATTTCCAGTAGCAACGCTGTCTTCATTCGCTGTAACTATATCGTTAACTAATGTTGACGGGGTATCATTTTCGCTAATAGTTTCTTCTTGTATTACTGCTGTTGGGGTGGCAGTTTGTCCTGTTGTGTCATAGCCTGCATCAGCAAGAGTTTCGTCAGCATCTCTCGTAACTGCAACATAACCAGAATCACCTTGGCTAGCAGTTGGGGTACCAGCGGCGGTTTCAGGTAAGTCTTTTGTTGGGTCTTCTCCCGATGCGATGAGATCTTGCAAAGCTGTAATTTCATCTAATGCTTCTTGGTCTACGACTTGATTAATAGTCGCAATATCAGCTGTATTTATAACATCAGTAAGTGATTCGTCATCCGGCAAAACGTCACTATTAAAAATAGTACCGTCATCAAACGTAATAATGAAACCAAGATCACTGCTAACTATTGCACCTGCTAGTACAACCTCACCAATTTGAAGTTCTTGAATTTCATTGTTAACCGTTATTGAAACAGATCCTTCTGAAGCAGAAAGTATCCCATTTTTTGACGTTGTTATCGATCCCATTTGAAGCTCCCAACAGCTTTAATACACTTAAAAAAATAATACATTAATTTATATAATACTCATTTAACCAAACATTAGTATTAAGATTAAAATAAATTTCGACACAGCCCAAAAGCATAACATTTTTCAATAAAGTAGTCAATTTTTTGACGACACCCAAAAATAAGCTAACTCTATGAAAATATGATTTTTAATGAGGTAGTATTACAACATTACATATGTGGTATACGTAGTTTTATGATAAATAGTTCATAATGTAACGTAATTGTTGTATCGGCATAGATTGTAAAAGATGAACAGCTAAAAGAAGAAAAAGCCTGCAAGATTGCAGGCTTTGAGCATATGCAGAAATAATACTATTTATTGTTTACATTATATTAGCTGCCTTACGGTAGCTTTGAGATGCTGCAGTGTTTTCACCTAATTGTTCCTGAACTTGTGCTAAAGCTAGCCATGATTGATTCGTTGGGGCTATGCGACATACATTTTGCCAATGAACTTTGGCTTTCTTGGCATCACGTTGTTGCATAGCCAGTTTGGCTAGACACATTTGATAGTCGGCATCATTTTCATGTGTGGTTTCTAATTTGGTTAGCAATTTACGCACTTCATGATCTTGTGCGTTAATTACATCCGGTATTGCCGAAAATAAAGCCGCCGATGGCGAAGCTATAAGTTGTTTACTAATGAGTTTTATTGCTTGTTCTTTATGATTATATAAAACCAGCCCATGAGCATAAGCCAATATCAATTCATCTTGTTTACGTTCCGATTTGCTTAACCAATGCCAACACTTATTTAACTCTGCTTCTGAAATTTTAGCTGCATTCAACATTAAAATGCTGTTTGTTTTAGTGCTTAATTGGTCGTACTCAGCTTCAGCTAATAATTGGCGCTTTTTCAACGTAGGTAACAGTAATTTCAATGCCTGCCAATCTTGTTGTTGCAGGTATAACTCTTGCGCCAGCTTTAGTACTGGGGCACTGCTTTTACTTGTTGGATTTAGTTTATTTAGTACTTCACGGGCCTTAGCCAGTTCACCTTGCTTTAATAAATAACGAGTACGCGAAGTATAAACTGCAGTTTTTGCTATAGGATTTTTCTCAGCTTGAGCTAAATAATTATCTCTAGCAGCAATGTTATCTTGATAATGCGCAGCTCTTGCCGCAGCAAATAGGTTTAACAATGGGATTTCACCTTTTTCAGCACCTTTTGCCATGGTTTTTTCTGCTGCAGGCCAATCTTCTTCAGCTAATGCTAAAGCGCCAATTAAGGTATGTTTTTTAGCTGCTTTTCTGCGCCACTGTTCAGGGAGGTATCGGCTACTGAGTACGATGTTTAACAACAACATGATTAGCCATTCGAGTAACTGCAGGGCAAAATAAAACACAATTAACCCGACAACTCCGGTCACCAAACTGGTTTCTATTTGATAATCACCAATGGCAATATACACATAACCGCTTTGGCCAATAATCATCGGGCTAAGGCATAAAGCCATTAAGACCAATAATACGTACACTAAGGTTTTAATCATTGTGCAAGCTCCTCAGTCGGCATGATTTCACCATAGGTGACTAATTGCTGCAATAAAGGTGAAGCTTGAAATTTATTAAGGGTAATTTTCTCAATATTAACCTTGGCAAGCTTATCTAAAGCTTCAATCGTTTGTTTAGTCTTGGCATCTGTTAAATCAAAATACTGTTGTAACCATTTGTCTGCTAGCGCAATAGACTGTTTGTAATTTACCTGATCAAATCGGTACAGAGCTAATTCTGCTTGTAGCAATTTGTTGCGGATATTTTCAACCAAATACCATTGTTGTTCTGGCGATAATAATGGTTCTAAATCAGTCGTCCGTTTGCGGATAGTAATGAAACCATCAGTTAGATCATGCCAAGTACGTGACAAGTTTTGTTGCCAATCGTCTATTGAATCCGTTACTGGCTGAGTATTTTTGTTTTCAGCAAAATGTTCATCAACACGATTTAACGGTAACGAAACTAAGTTATCAATAACGGTATCTAATTCGAAAATGGTATTGGTGATGTCGGTGGTTTTTAATGCTTTCACTTTGTTTATATCATTAGCTAACGCTTTACGTAATGCGGTTAATGCCGGATCTTTCATCGCACTGATACGCTCATCTGCAGACTGTAATAAACCAATTGCGGTTTGAGGATCGTTTTCTAACCATAGTTTTCGACCAGCCATGCGCACTAGGTATTCAGCTTCTGATGCCATCCAATGATTGGGGCTACGCTGGGCAATAACTGCGACACGTTCTTGTAATAGTTTATTGGATTGCTGCAACTGGGCTAATTTTGCATAAGCTTTAGTATCGTTTAATTGTTGTTGCTCTAATGTAGTAATACGTTTACTGGTTGCTATGGCAGTTTGTTGTAACTCGTTTTTTAGCGCTTTATTTTGTTTTACCTGCTCAGATATATTTTGTCCTAACTGAGTTTGGCCATTGCTTTGTTGATCAAGCTGTAAATAAAGCCAATAACAACCACCAACAGCAATGATTGCCACAATTAAACTGAATAATACCCCAAGACGGATCCACCAAGAGCTAGGTTTGGCTTTTCGTCGACGATTAGAAACATTTTCAGAGGAATTTGACTGATCGTTATTCGTATTGTTGCCAGCAGATTGTTGGTTGGTCGCATTGCCTTTTTTAGCCTGGGTTGGCTTTTCAACTGGGCTTGGCGTAGGAGAAATGACTTTTTCATTCTGATGTACTGGCGAATTTGAATCTTTTTTATTGTTTTCCATGAACAGTCCTTGAAAGCAAAAATACAACCAATAAAAGCAATATTAATAAATGCGTGTCGATGCAATATAACAATACAATAACAAATTATAGCGCAAGACTCGTTAGTATCGCTTGAGTATTTGCTCCATTTGCATTGGTAATATTGCTCAACCCTATTGCTTTTGCTTGTAATTCGACGCGATTACTGGGGACTATGATATGACATGCGCGTAACCATGCAAATGATTCTTTTGGTACAAGGTCAACTAAATTGGATAATATTTCGCCGCTGGTGACGACAATGGTATCAATACCGAAGGTTTGCCATTGCTGACAAATATCGTGACTATCTAATGCTGGCGTGGTGCGTTGATATACTTGCCAATAATTAACTTGTGCGCCTCGCTCGGTTAATTGCTCTGCTAAGGTTTCCCGACCACCCGACTCCACGGATAATAATAATAAAAGTTTGTTTATCGACGTTTTGTAATTGAGGGAGAGACAATAAACCTTCACTGTCTTGGCTGGTTTCGGGCGAGGTAAAAGCGTTAATTTGATATTGAGCTAAGTTGTCTGCTGTTGCCTGACCTACTGCAAAATAACGGCAATGAGTAGGAAATCGTTGTTGTAGTTTTTGCGCAGCAAAATCCACCGCATTGGTACTAATAAATAGTAAGTTGTCGGTGTTGTTTAAACTGATTGGGTCGAGTTGTTCAGTGGTTGCAACAACGGTTAATAGCGGAGTAACAAGATAAGCAACGTCTCTAAATGAGAGTTGCTCTTCCATTGCTTGATTGCGCCCTTGTGGGCGCGTTAGCAAGACTTTCATGGCTTGTTAGCTTAATGACAAAAAATTAACTGGCATACACAGCATCTAAAATAGTTTTAGCGCCGCGACTGAGTAAATCTTCAGCAAGAGACTCACCAAGTGCAACCGCGTCGGTTTTTGAACCCGATACAGTACCACTGATAATTTGGCTGCCATCTGGGTTACCCACTAATCCACGTAGGGTTAAGTTGTCACCGTCAATTTCAGCAAAAGCACCAATAGGGACTTGGCATCCGCCTTCAAGGCGGGTATTCATTGCTCTTTCAGCAAGGACTCTGTAACGAGTTTCTAAATGTTCAAGTGGTGCTAATAATGTTTTAACGCGTTCATCATCTGTACGGCATTCAATACCGACAGCACCTTGGCCATTTGCTGGTAATGATTCTTCAGCAGAGATAAAACCAGCAATACGTTCATTAAGTTTTAAGCGAATCAATCCAGCTGCCGCTAGAATAATTGCATCATAGTCACCACCATCTAGCTTGGCTAAACGAGTACCGACATTGCCGCGTAAATCTTTGATAATTAAATCTGGGCGTGCAGCTCTAATTTGGCACTGACGACGTAAACTTGATGTACCTACCACAGCGCCTTGAGGCAATTCGCTGATAGATTTATAGCTGTTTGATACAAAAGCATCACGTGGATCTTCGCGTTCACAAATAACCTGTAAACCTAATCCGTCAGGGAAATCAACTGGCACGTCTTTCATTGAATGCACCGCAATATCGGCACGATTTTCAAGAATAGCCACTTCAAGTTCTTTGACAAACAAACCTTTACCACCAACTTTTGCCAAAGGAGTATCTAAAATCACATCACCTTTGGTACTCATTGGTAATAGCTCAACGGTCAACCCTGGATGAATTTTTTCAAGTTCAGCTTTAACAAATTCAGCTTGCCACATTGCAAGTGGGCTTTTACGTGTTGCAATACGAATTACATTTTCAGACATAAGTAGTAGATCCAAGTCAGATAGCCTTATTAGGTTAATGCTATCACCGCTTAAGCTTTGATGTAACAAGCCGATGTTAATTGTTTGAAGTCTGTATGGCTTATTTTAGATTGATATTGTTGATTTACGGCTGGAGAAATTAAAAATTGATGATACGATGGTCACAATTTTTTATAAAGTGTGATCTAGATTGGAAAAAATGTCATTTAACGCTAATATTTAATAATTTTTTTATAATACTTATCAGCAAGTATTTGTTGTAGTTAAGAGCAAAGGAAGTGAGTCTTGACCGATAAAACGGTAAATTATCAACAGGATTTAGCTAAAAAATTAAATAGCATTCGATTAGCGAGAGCGCTTGATGTGCTGCCTGATTTACAGCAACAGTTATTCCACGTTATTCCTTTTTTGATTCATTATAATCAGATAGATGTGCCTGGAATTATCGATCCTAGTACGCCTTGTGGTATCTACGGTTTTACCTTATCAAATGCGGTAATTTCAGCTTGTAATGCTTTGTCTGTACCTATTCCAGAAGCTATTCAATCAAATACTGCTGCTTTCGAAGGCGTATATGCTATGGGAAGTACCGCCAGTTTTGGACAAAACTCTCAAAGTGATATCGATATCTGGCAGGTTTATAACAGTAACCTCACTCAAGCGCAGCTTAAGTTAATTGAATATAAAAATAAGCTTATCAGTGATTGGTTTGCAGGTTTTGAATTTGAAGTGAATATTTATCTTGTGCATCCGATGCAGTTTAGAGAGTGCAGCACATTTGATAATTGCCAACCAGTAGGATTAGAAAATAGTGGTAGTAGCCAACATTGGTTATTGTTAGAAGAGTTTTATCGTACCCATATTAGGTTGGCAGGCAAAGTGGTTGCTTGGTGGCCTAGCGCTGACAGTCAAGTTACTGAGACTAATGCCAACTTACTTTATCTTGGTGATGTTAACTCTCTGCCCGCAACTGAATATTTTGGTGCTTCATTATGGCAACTTTATAAGGGGCTAAATAAACCTCATAAAGCCTTGTTAAAAGTCTTGTTGCTAGAAGTGTATGCGTCAGAATATCCCAACACCACGCTAATAACCCAACAAATTTGGCAGCATTGTGAGCAGCAAAATTTTAGTGTTGATAACGATGCTTATTTATTGCTTTTTAAACGTATTGAAACTTACCTAATTGCTCAGGGAGATGATAATCGCTTAGAAATTATCAGACGTTGTTTTTACTTAAAGTCTGGAGTTAAGTTGTCGTGTTTATCATCTCAAAATTCGACAGACTGGCGGATTGAAAAAATAAAATGCCTGGTTAAACAATGGGAATGGAGCCATGAGCTCATTACAATACTGGACAATAATGCTAATTGGCATGCAGGTCAGTTGAAATGGTTCAACCAACAACTCTGTGAATTGTTGCTGGTTAGCTACAAAAATTTATTAAAATTTGCCTCTAAACAAACCCTAAGTGACCGTATGCGGGTTGAAGAATTAGGTTTGTTGGCGCGTAAATTACACACTTATTTTAGTGAAGATGACCATTTATTACAGCCGCTTAATCGGTTATGGAGTGTATCAACCGCTGAAAAATCGCTAACGATCCGCCATTGCATAAAGACTTCACGGTTTTATTTATATCGCCAAGCTTATGACAAGATGGAGCGGTTTGACGCTGATAGTCGTCATCAACAAAATGCGTTTGATAATCATGCTATACATGACGCTGAAAATATATGTAGTCTAGTTGCGTGGGCGGTGATGAATGGAATAGCAACGGCAGAAACTGATTGGTCTCAAATAGAGGGCAGTAAAAAACGGGCAGACAAGTTAGGCTATCTAGCACGTAAATTGATTCCTATCATGCACCACGTACCTACTGTGTCTAAACGTGATTTATGCGAACCATGGTGTTATCAAAAAATTGTGTTAATAGCGAACATGGATGGTGATCCTACTGCTCAATGGCATGGCGAAGAATTGATGCTAGATTATGTTAATACCAATATTTTATCGCTAGGCAAAGCTAAGTTAAGTATGTTGTCATCGGTTGCAATCTTGAGTTTAAACAGTTGGGGCGAATGGCAAAGCCATCGTTTTAATGGCAGTACCGCACTATTAGAAGCGATTTCATTTATTATTCTGGGTTTAAAGCGTTCAAATGCACAAGTTGATTTATCAATTATTAGTTGCTCAGCCAAATTAAAACAGCAGATATTCAATCAGCTTAAAACCCTACTGTTACGTTGTTATGGGTTAATGAAAAAGGTCAATCAGACAAATACATTGATGCACCCCATAAGAATAGGTAATCAGCAATATAATATGTATTTTAATTCTTTAGGGATGATGTATCGTAAAAATGATTCTACGACCCTTAACAAGAGCCATGAAGCTTATATGTTACCGCAGCCTAATTTAGCCGAGGATCCTTATTCGAGTGCACCGTCGGTGATCCAGCAATTTATTGCAAAAGGGGCGAAACAGTATTTTTTACAAGAACAAAATCAAAAGCTTGATGTATTTGTTGCCGATGAACATAACCAGCTGGAGCACTTACAATACTTAGACACCAACATCAATGAAGTTGTTGCCAAAGAAAGTCATTTATATGTATTTGACGCAAAAAAACAATCAACTCCCATTTTTAATATGCCGCAGTTTTTTCAACTGGTACACATAGACGGAGTGTTAACGGTAATACCTTTTGGTTTGTCTGTAGACGAGATGGGCTCAGAATTTTAAGCCCAATCTCAATCATCATCTCAATGGCTATATCAACCACTGTAATAAATCACTATCACAAACTAACTCATAACGACTTTTATGCGTTTATCTCGAGCATAATTTCGCTTTGTTTGTAGATAGCATCAATCACAAAAGGCATAAACTCTAATCCATTGCGGGTATCTAACCATTTGCTATCATTGTAATTAAAGTGATAGCCACCTGATTTTGTCGCTAACCAAATTTCATGCAAAGGCTCTTGCTTATTGATGACGATTTGCGAACCATCTTCAAAAGACAGCTGTAAAACATTGCCACTAGCATTGATATCGACATCAGCATCTTGCTCGTCAATCGCTTTTTCTACCGCGTTCTCTATCTCGCCAAACATTTCATCGGCTAATCGATGAAACTCAGTATCTGTAATAGTCATGTATTTCTATCCTTTGCTTTCTGCGTTATGAATGCGATTATAAGACCATTATTCATTAGATGCACAGATGTTGAGAAAAATGAGACTGCTTTTATTTATTATGCTTGCTAGCCTAGTCGTAACCGCATGTGGTCAAAAGGGGGTTTTATATAAATCCCCTGAGCCTGTGGTCAATAAAGTCGCCCCCAAACCTGCCAGCACTGATGTGCCGACGCAAACTGAGGAGTTCGACTCTCAACCTTCAACCTCACAACAAGAATAGCATTTATAAGGGACCGCATTTTGGATTACTTTTCATATCAAAATGATTCACTATTCGCAGAAGACTGCGATGTAGCAAAACTGGCCAACACTCACGGTACACCGCTGTACATTTATTCTCGTGCCACATTAGAGCGTCATTGGCATGCATTTAATAATGCAGTGGCCGAGCATCCGCACCTTATTTGTTATGCAGTGAAGGCTAATTCAAACCTTGCGGTATTAAATGTGTTAGCTCGTTTAGGCAGTGGTTTTGATATTGTCTCTGGCGGTGAACTCTCACGAGTACTAAAAGCTGGCGGCGATCCTAAAAAAGTGGTTTTTTCTGGTGTGGGCAAAACCGTTGCCGAAATGGAGCAGGCTCTAAATATTGGTATTTACTGTTTTAATGTTGAGTCGAGTGCTGAACTTGAGCAGCTTAATGATGTTGCAGGCCGTTTAGGTAAAGTTGCACCGGTTTCATTGCGGATTAATCCCGATGTTGATGCGGGTACTCATCCTTATATTTCGACAGGTCTTAAAGAAAATAAATTTGGTATTGCCATGGACGAGGCCGAAGTGGTTTTTGCTCGTGCAGCCGAATTAGCCCATTTACATATTAAAGGTGTGGATTGCCATATTGGTTCTCAGCTTACCGAAATAAAGCCATTTTTAGATGCAATGGACCGTATGCTTGCATTAATAGACCGTTTAGGCGAGCAAGGTATTGAGATTGAACATTTTGATGTGGGTGGTGGATTAGGTGTGACATACAACAATGAAACCCCGCCACATCCAGACGCATATGCCGCAGCATTACTCGATCGCTTAAATGGGCGTAAGTTGACGTTAATTTTTGAACCGGGTCGAGCCATTGCTGCTAATGCAGGTATTTTTGTCACTCAAGTGCTTTACCTAAAAGAAAACAGTGATAAACGCTTTGCGATTGTTGATGGTGCAATGAATGATCTTATTCGTCCGTCGCTTTATAGTGCATGGCAAAATATTATTCCTGTACAACAAAATGATGCACCAACCTTTGCTTATGATATTGTAGGACCTGTATGTGAAACCGGTGACTTTTTGGGTAAAGACAGACAGTTAGCCGTAAAAACAGGCGACTTATTAGCGGTTCGTTCAAGTGGCGCTTATGGTTTTGCTATGTCATCTAATTATAATTCACGACCTCGTGTGGCTGAAGTGATGGTTGATGGAAATAAAGACTTGGTTGTGCGTCAGCGTGAAACGCTAGAACAACTTTGGCAAGGCGAACAGTTATTGCCATAGGCAATAAGCTATTGGCATAATGTTTTATAAGGAAACTTTTGTGATCCATTTCACTAAGATGCACGGACTGGGTAATGATTTTATGGTCGTTGATGGCGTAACACAAAATGTGTTTTTTTCGTCTGAGCAAATCCGCCGTCTTGCCGATCGTAATTTTGGCATTGGTTTTGATCAACTACTGTTGGTTGAGCCACCTTACGATCCAGATTTAGATTTCCATTATCGTATTTTTAACGCCGATGGCAGTGAAGTTGAACAGTGTGGTAATGGCGCCCGCTGTTTTGCTCGTTTTGTTCGTAATAAAGGCTTAACTCAAAAGAATAAAATTCGCGTGAGTACAAACTCAGGCAAAATTACCTTACGGATTGAGCGTGATGGCAACGTGACCGTCAATATGGGCGTACCCATTATCGAACCGAGCCAAATTCCGTTTAAAGCTAAAAAAAGTGAAAAAACATATTTACTACAAACCCCAATGCAAACTTATTTGTGTGGTGCCATTTCTATGGGCAATCCACACTGTGTTATTGAGGTTGAAGATGTGCAAAACGTGGCCGTTGATGAAATAGGCAGTATATTAACTCGTCACGAACGCTTCCCTAAAGGCGTGAATGTCGGCTTTATGCAAGTGTTAACACCTGGGCATATTAAATTGCGGGTGTATGAACGTGGTGCAGCAGAAACCTTAGCTTGTGGCACTGGAGCGTGTGCTGCTGCTGCGGTCGGACAATTACAAGATAAGCTTAATAAACAGGTAAGAGTTGACTTACCTGGTGGCAGCTTATTGATTAATTGGGAAGGTGAGGGCAAACCTCTGTGGATGACTGGACCGGCAGAACACGTATACGACGGGCAAATACAATTATGAGTGAGATGACCTCAGGAGTCGGTTTGACAAACAAAGTAGCAGATGAAACAGCTGACGATACGGTGAGTAGCGCACAAGCAAAAGACATTAATTCAATAGGCCAAGATCTGGCAGTCGACATGATGGCCAATTTGCAGCAAGCGCCATTTGATGAAATGTTGATTCGTGAATACTTATTGGATAATCCCGACTTTTTTAATCGTTATCCCGAGCTATTAGTGGCTATGCGTATACCGCATGCAGAACGTGGCGCTGTATCATTAGTAGAACGCCGACAAGAACTGTTGCGTCAACGTGTTAGCCAGCTCGAAGAAGAAATCACCTCGCTAATGAATATTGCGACTCATAATGAGAGAATATTCAAATTTAATACTGAGTTATCGTTTAAAATGCTTGCTAGCCAAGATTTGGGTGAGCTGCGTTTAGTGTTGTCTGAGGGATTAAAAACTGAGTTTGGCTTTAGTCATGTTAGGTTGATTACAGTGCACGATATCGACAGCGAATTAGCTAATATTTGGCGTCATCGAGTCCATAGTGGTTATTACTTTGGCCGATTGACCCAATCAGAATCCAAACGTTTGTTTGGTAGTGAAGTAGGGTCGGTGGCATTAACTAAATTATCTGATGAAAATGGCCAAGTCATATTTGCCATTGCCAGTAAAGATCCCACCCATTTTCATCCTGATATGGATTCGTTATTATTTAGCCAATTACGTCGTTTGTTAGACCATATGTTGCCGCAATTGTAATCGTTAAAGCTAAATATGTATTATCTAAGAAAACATGGCTTAGTTTAATCATTTGTAACCACTGTGCAGCCATTCTAATTTGAGATCTTGGTATCAAAATGTAATGCAAATGCTCGGGGAGGCTTTTTTGCTTAGCCCGAAGCGAAACATCGTAGTGCCGTGTTTTATACCAGTATTTTTCACCGATTAAATAGGCTTAAATGGCGACGGCCTGATTAATTACAATCCGGGAGTACCTTGATGAAGCCTACAGACTGGCAAACGATATTTAGCCAACATTTGACCTCAGAAAGACAACTCTCAGCTTATACTGTGCGTAACTACATGTTTGAGTTGCGTCGAGTTGAAGCTATTTTAACTGAATCAACCAATCTCATTGATGTTAGCCGAGATCAACTGCAGTCTGTGCTGGCCACCTTACATCGTAAAGGTTTGAGTCCCCGATCATTATCTTTGTGTTTGTCTGCTCTAAAACAGTTTTTTGATTTTTTACTGCGCGAAGGTGCCGTAACGGTCAATCCCGCACATACGTTAAGTGCGCCAAAACAAAATAAACCCTTACCGAAAAATATGGATGTGGATGCGATTAGCCATTTATTGTCTATAGAGGGGGATGATCCTTTGAGTTTGCGCGATAAAGCCATTATGGAGTTATTTTATTCAAGTGGCTTACGTTTAGCTGAATTAGCTAGTTTAGATTGCGTTGACATCAAGTTTGATCAAAGCGAAGTTAAAGTGATGGGTAAGGGCAGTAAACAGCGGGTTGTGCCAATTGGTAAGCTCGCGTTAAATGCGTTAGCAAGCTGGTTAAATTGCCGTAATCAATTATCGTGTACTCAAGCGGGTGATGCATTATTTGTCAGCAGCCAAGGCAAACGATTGTCCCATCGTAGTATTCAAGCGCGTATGGCTAAGTGGGGGCAAGAACAAGCCATGGCGGTAAAAGTTCATCCGCATAAGTTGCGTCATTCGTTTGCAACTCATATGCTTGAATCAAGCCAAGATTTACGTGCCGTACAAGAATTACTCGGTCATGCGAATTTATCGACCACACAAATATACACCAGTTTAGACTTTCAACACCTTGCCAAAGTGTACGATAACGCGCATCCAAGAGCGAAAAAAAACAGGGGGAAATAATGACATTGCCTAAAGCTTCGATGATCCAGTATCAACGCTTACAACCGTTTAGCGCGATTAGTTTTGATTTAGATGACACTCTTTACAATAACTTTCCTTATGTAATGCATGCCAGTGAGCAACTTTTTAGGTTAATCAATCAAACTTACCCCGCTACGGCTTTATGGGATACAACACAATGGCAGCAATTCAAACATGCATTATTTGCGCAACACCCAGAGTTAGCGCATGACACCACTGCGGCACGTTATGCTATGTTGTATCAAGCTCTTTTACAATTTGGCTATAGTGAGATTGAAGCCAGCAAAGGGGCGCAAGAGGGGATGAAGTGTTTTCAGCATCATCGTAGTAATTTCACTGTGGATGAAAATATCATGGCGCTGCTGCGACGTTTAGGGCAAAAGTATCCGCTTATTGGCATCACAAATGGCAATGTCGACACTCAGCGTATTGGCTTAGATGACGTGATGCAATTTGTGTTACATCCTGGTCATGGGGTTAAAATGAAACCCTCAACCGATATGTTTACTCTTGCTTGTCGACAATTAGATATTCGGCCGTCGGCCTTATTACATGTGGGCGATCATCCATTGTCTGATATTGCTGGCGCTAAAATGGCGGGGTGTCAAAGTGTGTGGTTAAACCCATGTATGCAGCAACGGCATAAAAAGGCGCAATCGGTATTACCGCATATCGAGATTAACCAATTGGATTTACTGCTTCAGTTGCTTTAGCTTGAGATCGATACCGGCTTTTAAGCTCATTTGCTCTACTTGCTCGCGACTAGCATGCATATCGGCATCACCTACACGAAAGTAGGTGCCGCTATAAGGATCGGTACCGACATAAATAGGTCTGAGCTTTACATCCACGCAAGGCACATGAATACGGATCAGTTTTTTACTCATTATTTCAATAATTTGTACGTCCGTTGGCGCTAAAATGTTGTGACTGATTTTTTGTGGATTTTGTAAAATCTGCCAAATTTCACTGAGCATCGGCATGGGATTTACAATCCCTTCAATGGTAAAATCCCCTTGTTGCTCTTTTATTCCTAGAATTATTTCGCCACCTAAGGTGTTAGCAAATGCGCTATAACTTTCCCACATGCCTTCGGGTAAGGTTCCATTACCGTCTCGTCCACCTGCTAATTTAAATTCTACTTGGGCAGATTCATGCAAATTAGCTATGTCGTCTAGGGCAAATGTTGGGTAGTAATCAGCTGACATTTAAGCTCCATATTGTCTTATAGGTATCAGTGTTACTGTATGAAATTTTGCTAAAAAAAGGAAGCAAATCCGTTGAGAGTCAATCGAAGATGCTTCTAAAATGGGGGCAAATAGGGAGGGTTATAGCGCTAAAGCTTTTGGGAACAATAAGGTATTTTCAACATCTATATGAGTTTGTAAGTCGGCATCAAATTCAGCTAACGTACGATAGCAAGCTTGCCATGTGTGGCAAACGCCTGCCGGAATAGTGTAGTCATTAGTTAAGCTACGAATGGTGTTAAGCATAAGGTCGGCATTATCATGCTCATGCAGCATCATGTTAATAGGGTTGCCAATATGACCAAAACAGCCGTTTACCGGTTGACCTAAGCTGAGTGATTTAATCGCAGGAAAGAGGATCTGTTCTTCTTTCATTAAATGCGGTATTAACTCATCAATTAACTCGCGTACACATAACGCCAGTGGTTTGATTTCGTCATGTTCATCACCATGAGCACGAACCATTTTTTCAGTGTATTCAATCAATAATGGCGCCGTTTCACGGATATACGCATGGTGGGTTGCTTCAATATGATCGATTAATTCAACCAGTGACATTTGTGATAACTGTTCAGTTGCTTGGGGGATTTGCATGGTTATTCCAAAGATGCACATAATTTACATGTATATTATGTGCATCTTTATTTCAGCTCAATTTACTCGTAGAGGTTATGTTAGCTGGCTCACAAATTATCCGTGAATTTATATCTTATTGGGTACATGACTGGTCTGCATTGAGTGGGGTTGTGAGCACTTGTTGGCTAACGTGTTGATGCTCAAGCATGCCGCCAACACGTAGTAAATGGTTTTGCCAACAAACTGCGCTACGGTGATCCATACTCGGTTGCGATAGTTCAAATGGTGTTAACCATTGCTTAGTGGCTAAATCAAAACGAAAACCATATGAATTAGGCTCGCTAGGGCGACCGTTATAACCCATGCCAGAATAGTTATAGGGATTATCGCTACCGCCTAAAAATATAATTTGCCCGCCAGTTGTTGTTTTAACCCCAGTTGCTGCCATGCGGTAATGTGCCGTGGCAGTTGTTAACGTGTTTGATCCGGCTGTGTTTGTGCTTGATTGGTTGTCGATTGACTCAGTTGTTTGAAATTGGCTTGTTTTGGTGTCATTGGCGACAGAATAATGCGGTAGCAATTGCCAATCAATACGTAAATGATTATCTGGATTGATCTCACCATACAAACAAACCGGCGATGCTTGGTAACTGCGGCGAGCATTAATGTTTGCTTGCACTTTTACGCCGTCACACAGAACTAATTGATTGTCTACCATACCCACAGATTGGCCAAATACAGCTGGTGCTGGTATTGGGCTTGCTTGGGCCCAAGTATTGGTTTGGATGTCATACACTTGGACTAAATTAACATTGCCGTCATTATGCCAGCCACCAAACAGATAAATATAACGATGTTGATATGCCGCTGCGCTAGTGTCATCAACCGCGACAGGCATGTCGGCTATACGCTGATATTGGTTAGTTTTAACAGTATATTGATAATTGTCTACCGTGCTTATTTCATCATGATTTTCGGCGACAGTGTAGCCTCCGAAAATGTAGGCTTTATCATTAATACCAATCGCAATGGATGCCAGTCGACCAGCCAAAGGAGCGACATGAGGAACCGCTGCAATCGATTCCCATTGGGGTCTTTCTGAGCTAAGTAATAACGCCCAGGCACGGTTATGAACGTCTTTGTTGGTTTTACCTTGGCCAATACCCATAAAACTGAGTAAATAGCTTTGGTCATCGCTGTGTACCAATGCAACAGAATTATTACTGACAGCTTGAGGTAAAGAAGCAATAGTCTCTGGATTAACTGAATTGGTAAGGGTAGCGTTAGTGATAACAGGGACAGTAGTTACAGCGTTAACATTAATTGGATTGGCCATTGCAGAACTGCTTAATACTGCACCCACGAATAATAAAGGTCCTAAACATAATCGATTCAGTAATGAGTTGGCTGACTGACATTGAGTTTGACCCAATGTTGACGCCATGAAATCGAATGATAGTGGACGAAGCATGCATATTTCCTTGGTTTAATGTCGAGGGTGAATATTGTAAATAACGGCTAAATGAGCGAATGATGCTTTATTGCATAAAAGTAAAATGAATATAGGTTACTTTATTTTTTTAATTAGGTTAATTCGTTTTTAGTGTTATAGATGCAAGCATTAAAAGCCAAGATGATGACAAACAATACTTAGGTTTGTGTGTGAAAGATATGTAGAGGGGTGATATTTTCTAATGTAAGTAAACGCTTACCGTAGGATCTTGAGTGGATTATTGAGTCGGACCATCACTGGGTTTGAAAGCAAAACGGGCTTACCATTGCTGGTAAGCCCGTTTTATAACAATCACTTAGACGCTAGGTCTAGTTCATGCCATATTTTTTCAATTTTTTACGTAAAGTACCACGGTTGATACCTAACATATTAGCAGCGCGCGTTTGGTTGCCACGAGTGTGTTGCATGATGATGTCTAGTAAAGGCGCTTCAACTTCGCTCAATACCATTTCATATACTTCAGAAGCTTCCTGACCGTCTAACTGAGAGAAGAAGTTAGTTACTGCACGTTTTACTGCGTCTCGTAATAACTGCGGCTTGATAGTGCCGTTTGCTGTTTCAATTTTGCCTACGGTAAGCTGGTGAACTTCTGTGTTAGTTGTCTGATCAAACATTCTATTCTGCTCTTTATTAAATTCTAAACTAATTCATCAAAATAACATTCTACGAGGGAATGTTGCTGGGCAGCGGTTTCAAGCCGATTGAAGTCAGCACGAAATTGGCGCTGTTCCTCAAGGTTTAGGTACCACCCGACATGCTTTCTAGCAAATCGGACACCTTTGTACTCGCCATATAAGTTGTAAAGTTTCTTAAGGTGTTCAAGCATCACTGTGCATTGCTCTTCTGCCTTAATTGGCGCTAACTTTTTACCTGTTTCCAGATAATGTAGGATTTCTTTAAAAATCCATGGCCTTCCTTGTGCACCTCTTCCTATCATCAGGGCATCTGCGCCGGTGTAGTCAAGTACAAACTTGGCCTTCTCCGGTGTGTCGATGTCCCCGTTGGCGACAACAGGAATTGAGACAGTCTGTTTAATCGCTTTAATGGTGTCGTACTCGGCAAAGCCTTTGTACATGCATTGTCTGGTTCGGCCATGAACGGCGAGCGAGGCAATGCCACAATCTTCAGCAATTTGGGCTATTTCAACACCATTACGATGTTCAGGCTCCCAACCTGTACGGATCTTTAACGTTACTGGCACATCAACTGCGGTTACCACTGCTTGTAAAATCTCTTTTACTAAGTCGGGGCTTTGCATTAACGCTGAACCAGCAAACTTTTTGTTCACTTTCTTTGCTGGGCAACCCATATTGATATCAATGATATGCGCGCCTTGTTCAACGTTGAACTTGGCAGCGTTAGCCATTAAATCAGGATCAGCACCTGCTATTTGTACAGAGCGTATACCTTCCTCACCAGAATGCGTCATGCGCTGGCGGCTTTTGTCGCTATCCCAAACGTCGGGATTCGATGAAAGCATTTCTGATACGGCTAAGGCTGCGCCATAACGTAAACAGAGATTCCGGAAAGCCTGATCGGTGACACCTGCCATTGGTGCGACAATCAGCTGATTAGACAGTTGATACGGGCCAATTTGCATTGCGAACTTCACCTTGCTCTTCAAAGGGGCGCTATAGTAGCCCTTTTTTGCCGCTGTGAAAAGGTCAATAAATGACCTAAATGCAACTTTTTTGCTTGACTTTTATTAGCCGTCACATCTTTGACTAATAAATAACATTTTTTTGGCTATTTTTGAGTACTGGTGCGAGTTGTAGGGAGACTTTTTTATATATACCAGTTCTAACACCCTATGTTAATGGCTTGTAAATGCGAAATTACGCACTCAATTGGAGGTTGAATTGAGTGCGTTTGAGGGCGAGCAGGCTATTTACGTATTCCTGTTAAGCGACTCCAATCTTCTTTGTTACATACGGGATCCATAATGAACCACTGGCTGTAAAAATCGGATACTTCTTGAGCTTGTTCACGTAATAAACCCGATAGTGCTAGTTTGCCGCCTATTTTCACTTTTTCAGCAATCAATGGTGCCAACTCTTTTAATGGACCGGCAAGAATATTGGCGACTAAGACATCTGCTTGTAGATTAGCGGGTTGATCTTCTGGTAAATACAATGACAGTTTATCGACCACATCATTACGTTCTGCATTGGCTTTTGAAGCATCAATGGCTTGATAGTCAATATCAACACCAGTGACTTTCTTAGCACCTAGCTTGATAGCTGCGACGGCCAAGATGCCTGAACCACAACCAAAATCGATAACTTCTTGGTTTGATAGTTCAAGGCTGTCTAACCATTCTAAACATAAGGCAGTGGTAGGATGGGTGCCAGTACCAAACGCTAATCCTGGATCGAGGATAACATTAACTGCGGTCGGATCTGGAATCTCGCGCCAGCTAGGGCATATCCATAAACGTTGCCCAAACTTGATTGGATGGAAGCTGTCCATCCATTCGCGTATCCAGTCTTTATCTTCGACTTGCTCGATTTTATGGCTAAAATCTTTACCTAAGAATGGCATAGATTCTAAAAATTCGATTGTTGGTGCTAAGTCTGTACCAGCATCGAATAATGCGATCATTACGGTGTCTTGCCACAGAGGGGTTTCACCTAGCTTTGGTTCGAAAATCGGTTCATCTTGGCCATCTTCGTAAGTGATGGAAAGAGAACCTTGATCCATTAATAAGTCGCCAAGCATATCTGCATTATCGCGATGAGTGTGAATTCGTAATTGGATCCAAGCCATGGGATTTTCCTAACTGTGGTAAAAGTAATATCAAATTGACGCTTATTATACCCAAGTTATTTTAAGATGCTCGTCTCGGTGAGTGTTTATTGGTTTTAACATGGTCTTTATTATGGCCACTCATTTCCCTATTTAACCGAGTTCAGGTTATTTATCCTCAAATTGAATTATCTACAGATTTGCCATCGTTGTATTTCCTTAAGTACTAATCTTGTTTGAATTTTTATGTTGTTCTTTGTGTGATCAGCTTCTAACAACAGCTTAATAGTGGGTGAGGACTATCACGGTTTGATTATTGTTCAATGCCGCTGTTTAAAAACTCTTGTTATGGTTACACCTTACTAATGTGCCTACAGGATATGATTATTTATGGCTACGAATTCAATGCAAGAAAAAGCCGACAGCATTGTCAATACAGATAAAGGGTTTTCTAATCCTATTTGGGCTTCTCGAGCGGATAAGTTACAAAGTCTGTCGGGTGTAATACTGGGTCTCTTTTTGCTGATGCATTTGCATTTTGAGTCGAGTATTTTAATTGGTAAAGAGGCCTTTTATCAGGTGGGTCAGATTCTTGAAGGTGGAATATTTAGTGAGACGGGACATGGTTATCCTCTAATTACACAAATTTTTTCCAGCATAATATTATTAGTCGTGATTATTCACGCGGTATTTGCATTACGTCGTTTCCCTACTCAAATAGGCCAATGGCGCGCATTACGCAAGCAAATGCGTTTTTTACCTCATGAAGACACCAAAATTTGGTTTTGGCAAATGATCACTGGTTTTTTGTTGTTCTTTTTGGTGCCACCGCATTTATTCACCATGATAACTAATCCTGAAATTGGTCCACATCTTTCCGCTGAGCGGGTATATCACTTTAATGCATGGATTTTATATGTGTTGCTATTACCTGTAGTTGCGTTACATGCCGTATTTGGTTTATATCGGGTCGTGGTGAAATGGGGCTTAGTGGAACAACGTTTTGCCTTACTCAAATTTGCTAAAGTGTTGTTGGCATATTTAATGGTATTGGGGGTGGGGAGCTTACTGACTTATATTGCTATTGGCCATTCTTTATCATTACCTGTAGTGCCATACGTGTCGACGTTATAAGGAATTGAAATGAAAATTATTTATACAGATACCTTGGTTGTCGGCGCTGGATTAGCAGGATTACGTGTCGCGATAGCGTCAAAAGAGCGTGGCCTTGATACCTTGGTATTATCGCTTATCCCTGCGAAACGATCTCATTCAGTAGCAGCCCAAGGCGGAATGCAAGCCAGTTTAGCCAATACCATAAAAGGTGCTGGTGATGATGAAGATATCCATTTTCAAGATACGGTAAAAGGTTCCGATTGGGGCTGCGATCAAGATGTTGCTCGAATGTTTGCTCACTGTGCACCCAAAGCGGTAAGAGAGTTAGCTCAATGGGGCGTTCCTTGGACACGAGTAACCAAAGGCGATCGACAAGTTATTGTTAATGCAGAAAAAGTAACTATCACTGAAGCTGAAGCTGCTCATGGACTCATCAATGCGCGTGATTTTGGTGGTACCAAAAAGTGGCGTACTTGCTATACAGCAGACGGTGCCGGTCATTCATTATTGTATGCAGTCGATAATAAAGCTATTTCGTTAGGTATTCCGGTACATGAACGTATGGAAGCATTATCACTTATTCATGATGGTGAGCGTTGCCATGGTGTCATTGCTCGCTGCCTAATCACGGGTGAATTGCGCGCTTACATCGCCAAATCTACCACTATTGCAACAGGCGGATACGGACGTATCTATTCTGTTTCAACCAATGCCGTTATTTGTGAGGGTATTGGTCAAGCGTTGGCATTAGATACCGGCGTCGCGACATTGGGTAATATGGAAGCGGTACAGTTTCACCCTACGGCTATTGTTCCGGTTGGTATTTTAACGACAGAAGGTTGCCGTGGTGATGGGGGTGTGCTGCGTGATAAAGACGGTTACCGCTTTATGCCCGACTATGAACCAGAGAAAAAAGAACTGGCTTCGCGAGATGTTGTATCACGTAGAATGACCGAACATATGCGTAAAGGAAAAGGCGTAAATAGCCCTTATGGGCCACATTTATGGCTAGATATTACCTTATTAGGTCAAAAGCATATTGATACCAATTTGCGTGAAGTTAAAGAGATTTGTGAGAACTTTTTAGGTATTGATCCTGTTAAAAATTGGATTCCTGTTCGACCGACACAACATTATTCTATGGGCGGTATTCGTACTAAAGCCAATGGCGAAAGCCCGCAATTATCAGGGCTGTTTAGTGTTGGAGAGGCTGCTTGTTGGGATATGCACGGCTTTAATCGACTCGGTGGCAACTCCCTAGCAGAGACGGTTGTTGGCGGAATGATTATCGGTAAGTATGTTGCTGACTTTGGTGAGCAAAATAATTTGGTCGTTGATACCGATTTAATCGCCCAGTTTGGTAAGCAGTTACAAACAGAAGTTGATCAGCTTATTGAGGGTGAAGGAACAGAAGATCCATTTAAACTTAAAGCTGCAATGCAAAAAATTATGATGGATTACGTTGGAATTTTCCGTAATGGTCCTGAACTTGAACTGGCTGTTAACCAATTAACTGAACTGCTTGATCGTTCGAAAAACCTCGGATTAAAGTGTAAAAAACGCCATGCAAATCCTGAATTAGTTGAAGCGTTACGCGTCAAACGGATGTTGAAAGTAGCTGTGACCGTTGCATGCGGGGCGCTTGCTCGTACCGAAAGTAGGGGCGCGCATTCTCGTGAAGATTTTCCACAGCGTAATGACCAAGACTGGTTGAACCGTACCTTAACAAGTTGGCCAGATGCTAATAGTTTACGACCTGAAATGAGCTATGAAGCCCTTGATGTGATGCGAATGGAATTACCGCCTGGTTATCGAGGCTATGGTGTTGATAATGCGATTGCTCATCCTGATACCCAAAAACGTCAGCAACAGGTTGAAGCTATTTTAGCTGAATTAGGTGACGATGCTGATAGGTATGCCAAGCAAGCTGCATTAATGCCTTTTGAGCTACCTGAAGAATATCAACCACGTAATCAACGATTCACTGATACTTTAGCTAAAACCGACGCTGAGTCTGGAGAAAAGTAATATGAGCCAAGCACGCACGTTAACTTTTTCAATTTTTCGTTATGACCCGCAAGAGCCTGGCGACAAACCTAAAATGGTGACTTACAGCTTAACAGAAGCACCCGGTATGACGGTGTTTATCGCGTTGAATCAACTACGTGAAACACAAGACCCATCGCTACAATTTGATTTTGTTTGTCGCGCGGGTATTTGCGGCAGTTGTGCGATGGTGATCAATGGTTTCCCGACATTAGCTTGTCGAACCTTAACCGCTAATTATCCAGATGGACACATTAAATTGATGCCATTACCTGGCTTTGAGTTGATTGGCGATCTGTCGGTAAATACCGGTAAATTTATGCGGGAATTATCTGAGCGTTTAGCGCTGTGGTTACATCCTAATAGTGCCGACAATGACATTCATAGCATTGAAACACCTATGTCACCAGAAGAAGCAACCAAGCTTTATGAGTTAGAACGATGCGTAGAGTGTGGTGTATGTGTTTCTGCTTGTGCAACTAAGCAAATGCGTGACACGTTTGTCGGTGCAGTTGGCTTGATGAAAATTGCCCGCTTTGAACTAGACAGTCGTGATACTCGCACCGCTGATGATTTTTACCATGTGATAGGTAATCAAGATGGTGTGTTTGGTTGTATGACGTTACTTGGTTGCCAAGATACTTGTCCGAAAGATTTACCGCATATGAAACAGATAGCGTATCTACGCCGGAAAATGGCTGCAGTATAGCGGAAAAGCTCGAGACTACGAGATGCTAGAGCAGCTTCGCTGCTAGATGCTATACAAGCTAAAGCTTTTATAGCAGCGAAGCCTACTA
Organism: Shewanella polaris; assembly: GCF_006385555.1. Lineage (NCBI taxonomy): Bacteria > Pseudomonadati > Pseudomonadota > Gammaproteobacteria > Alteromonadales > Shewanellaceae > Shewanella > Shewanella polaris. The sequence goes on from NZ_CP041036.1 coordinate 505,736, forward strand.
TCAGGACGAAGTCCGCTCTAGATTCTAGGCATGGCTTTGGTTAGTCACCGTGATATAGATATAAAAATGCCGCTAAATTAGCGGCATTTTTGTAATGTTTTTGCGGTTAAGTTAAAAATTACTTAGCGCGTTTCATTGCCGTGAAGAATTCTTCGTTAGTTTTGGTCATTGCCAATTTATCGATTAAGAATTCCATTGCAGAAACCTCATCCATTGGATGTAGGATTTTGCGTAAAATCCACATCTTCTGAAGCTCATCTGTTGTCGTTAGTTTTTCTTCACGACGAGTACCAGAGCGGTTGAAATCAATCGCAGGGAATACACGTTTTTCTGCCGCTTTACGAGAAAGGTGTAACTCTTGGTTACCAGTACCTTTAAATTCTTCGTAAATAACTTCGTCCATTTTTGAGCCAGTATCTACCAAGGCTGTAGCAATAATAGTTAAGCTGCCACCATGTTCAATGTTACGTGCAGCACCGAAAAAGCGCTTAGGACGATGTAATGCGTTGGCATCAACACCACCAGTTAACACTTTACCCGATGAAGGGATTACGGTGTTGTAGGCACGGGCTAAACGAGTAATTGAATCGAGTAAAATAACAACATCTTTTTTGTGCTCAACTAAACGTTTTGCTTTTTCAATTACCATTTCGGCCACTTGAACATGACGGCTGGCTGGTTCATCGAATGTAGACGCAATCACTTCACCTTTTACAAGGCGTTGCATTTCAGTTACTTCTTCGGGACGTTCATCAATAAGCAATACCATTAACACCACATCTGGATTGTTATGGGAAATACTTTGAGCAATGTTTTGCAGTAATAGTGTTTTACCCGCTTTTGGCGGTGCAACAATCAAACCACGCTGACCTTTACCGATAGGTGAGCATAAATCAAGAATACGAGCGGTAATATCTTCTGTTGAACCGTTACCACGTTCCATACGAAGACGTTCTTCAGCGTGTAGTGGGGTTAAGTTTTCAAACAGGATTTTGTTGCGAGAGCTTTCTGGTTTATCAAAGTTAACTTCACTGACTTTCAGTAGTGCAAAGTATCTTTCGCCTTCTTTAGGTGGCCTGATTTTCCCAAAAATGCTGTCACCCGTTCGCATATTAAAGCGGCGGATTTGGCTTGGTGAAACATATATATCGTCAGGACCCGCAAGATATGAGCCATCTGAACTTCTTAAAAATCCAAAACCGTCTTGGAGGATTTCTAATACACCGCCACCGAAGATGTCTTCTCCGCTTTTAGCGTGAGCTTTCAAAATAGAGAAGATGATATCTTGTTTACGGGCACGAGCCATATTTTCCAGGTTCATACTTTCAGCAAGCGAAACTAGATCCGAAATTGGCGTGTCTTTTAATTCTGTTAAATTCATGTGTATGGGAGTCTTGTATTGCGCGACGAAGCTTACCGCAATCAATCAGCGAGGTAGAAAGAAATTTTATGATTGATAAGCGAGAAGGAGTTAAATGAAAAAATCTGATGAATAAATTAGCACTTTATGGCGGAGGCGTCCAGAAATTTAGGTGAAATAAAATTTAAAAATGGCACAAATTGTTTAAAACTTGTGCCATTTAACATTTCTAGACAATTTATGTCTAGATTTAAGTGTGTATTTAGATTTGAGCGTCAATGAATTCTTTAAGTTGGGTTTTAGATAGTGCTCCCACTTTAGTTGCCACTAGCTCGCCACCTTTGAACATTAGCAATGTTGGAATACCACGTACGCCATATTTTGCTGGTGAAACATTATTTTGGTCAACGTTGAGTTTTGCAACGATTAATTTATCTGCATACTCGTCAGCAACGTCGTTTAGGATTGGGGCAATCATTTTACAAGGACCACACCATTCAGCCCAAAAGTCGACTAATACTGGTGTTTCAGACTTTAATACGTCGTTTTCAAAGCTGTCATCGCTTAGGTATACAATTTTATCGCTCATGTTGTTCTCCAGATTTGGTTCCATTGCTAGTTTATTAATGGCTTACCATGTATATTGGGTCAGTTAAATAGCTTTTCAAGAGACCGTTTTAGTAATGTAGCTATTTCAAACGATCGAATCTTTTTTTGCAACCCTTATAGGTATGCTTTTGCTATGAGCCAAACACATTTGTCGACCCAGAAATTCGCCGATTTTCCTTTAAAGCCCGAAATACTCGCGGCATTAAACGAAAATGGGTTTGAGTTTTGCACGCCAATTCAGGCGTTATCGTTACCCATTTTACTTAATGCAAAAGATATTGCCGGACAAGCCCAAACCGGTACAGGTAAAACCATGGCCTTTTTAGTAGCCACGTTTAACCACTTACTTAATGTTGCTGCACCTGAGGGGCGTAAAGCAACTGAACCTCGCGCTATTATTATGGCGCCAACACGCGAGTTAGCAATACAAATTGCTAAAGATGCCAAACTATTAGCAGCACACACTGGATTAAAAGTCGGTATTGTTTACGGCGGCGAAAGCTATGAAACTCAACGTGCTGTTTTAGATAAAGGTGTTGATATTCTGATTGGTACTACCGGACGTATTATCGATTACGTACGTCAGGGTGTGATCAGTTTAAGCCACATTCAAGCCGTCGTGCTTGATGAAGCAGACCGTATGTTCGACCTCGGATTTATTAAAGACATTCGCTTTTTATTCCGCAGAATGCCTGATGCTAAGTCTCGATTAAATATGCTTTTTTCTGCCACGCTTTCAATGAAAGTGCAGGAATTAGCTTATGACCATATGAACGACCCTGAAAAAGTTGAAATCGAACCATTGGAAAAAACCTCTAAAAATATTAAAGAAGAGATTTTTTATCCATCGATGGAAGACAAGATGCGTTTATTGCTGAGCCTAATTGAAGAAGATTGGCCAGAAAAAGCGATTGTGTTTTCGAACACAAAACACAGCTGCGAAAAACTGTGGTCTTATTTGGAAGGTGACGGTCATCGAGTTGGTTTATTAACTGGTGATGTACCTCAGAAGAAACGTATTCGCATTCTTGAGCAATTTACATCAGGTGAAATAGATATTTTAGTGGCAACAGATGTCGCTGCTCGTGGGTTACATATTTCTGATGTGTCACACGTATATAACTATGATTTACCCGATGATTGTGAAGATTATGTCCACCGTATTGGCCGAACAGGTCGTGTGGGACAGAAAGGCGTTTCAGTGAGTTTTGCTTGTGAAGAATACGCACTGAATTTGCCTGAAATTGAAACTTATATTAACCATTCAATTCCTGTGTCTAATTATGATCGTGATGCTCTTTTAGATGATATTCCGCCTCCAGTGCGTATTCATCGTAAGCCTCCAACATCTCGTAGTCGAGACGGTGGAAGCAAAGGCGCACATCGTAGTGGTGGTAGCAATTCACGCCCTCCACGTCATAGGACTCGTAGACCATAGTCAATGCCATTGTTAACTGTCTCTCAACCCTATGTGGCGATAACATTAGGATCTAACAGTTTTAATATGTTAGTGGCTAACACGGTAGGCAATAAGCCTACCGTTATCGCTAAATATAAGCGTAAAGTTCGCCTTGCCGAAGGTATAGGCGACGATGGTATCTTGTCTGAACATGTCATGCAGCGTGGTTTAGACTGTTTAGCTATGTTTGCTGACATGCTAACTCAACATCATATTGATACTGATAATGTCGCTGTATTTGCTACTGCGACGTTACGGCTTATTCGTAATGCAGATGAATTTCATCAACGTGCTATGCCTATTTTACGGCATCAAATTGAGGTCATTTCGGGGTTACGTGAAGCTGAGCTTATTTATCAAGGTATGGTTGCGACAACGCAAGGTGATGGACGTCGTTTAGTCATTGATATTGGTGGCGCGAGTACCGAGTTTATTGTTGGTGATGGTAATCAAGTATTGTTTAAAGCCAGTTTGCCAATGGGCTGTGTGTTGTTTAATCAACGCTTTTTTAATCAAACTCCACTGCAGTTAGTCGATTTTGAACAGGCTGTTGGTTATGTAAATACTGTTTTAGCCGAGCATCGTACCCAATTATTGGATTTAGGTTGGCAAAGTGTTGTTGGGGCTTCTGGTGCGGTTCAATCAGTAGTCTCAGTATTACAGCATAGACATTGTCCGGAAGTGATTACTCTTGAGATTTTGTATGCATTTCGCGATGAGATTTTATCGCAAGTGGATGGTCAACTTACGAGTATTAAAGGTCTAAATGCAGAACAAGCACCGACTTTTGCTGCCGGCGTAGTGATATTAATGGCATTGTTTGAAAGCTTGTCCATTAGTCATTTACATCTTGCTGGTGGCGCACTTCGTGAAGGTGTATTACAACTATTAGCTGACCGTGTTGCTGCAGGAAAAATATCAATATAATGGCAGCGGCCGAAATAACATAAAAAATAGGTCGCTCTGGCGACCTATTTTTTTATGTTCGTATTAATAGCATTAAACTAAATTTAGATAATCATTATTTTAAGATTTCAACTAAATCATTTTCTAATGTTGTTGTAGGGCGCTCAACTATACGACCAAGTTCATTACCTTGTTGTTTAATAATAAAGGTCGGAATTCGACTAAATGCATATTTTGCAGCAAGTCCATCAGGATCTTGTTTGTTACGATCTACACCAATATACTCAATTTGAATATTTGGGTTAGCTGCGGCTTCGATAATACGCATAAAACGTGGTGTTTCACGATGGCAATCAGGGCACCAAGTACCAATAATAACAACAATATTCGTTGGTACGTTAATGGCTTTTAGTGCATCTATTGCTTTTGTATCTACTTTATAATCAGCAAAGCCTTCTGCATAGCCAGGTAATTCGGTAGTCAGAGTTTGCGGTTGGATTACGCCGGTTAAAATCACTTCTTGTTCCTCTTTGCCACATGTTGCAATAAAGCCTTCTTGATCTTTTTCAAAGGCGCAACCTGAGTTTGCCGATACCGTCATGGGTAACATTTGAGCCGTAAAAAAGAGTGCGGTAGTGGCTAATAAAATTCTAACGTTATTGTGCATTATTATGTCTCGCTTAAGTAGTGAATACTGCAATAAAACATTCAAACACGCTTAATCAATACTGTTAAGTGGTGAAAGTCTACTATGTTGGATTGATCACTATTTTAGTTAGGTATAATTCAACTAAGTTATAACAATTCAAGAATTATTTTGTCATTCAACGGGAGTTCTTTGCCTTCAAGGCAAATAATGTAGGTTTAGTCGTTCTCGGTAACAGATCCTGCGATGCTCTATTTTTTGCATCTGATCGTCATGGATGGCAGAAACTTGTTATTTTTTTATGGAATAAAATAGACCATGCAGTTGTATGTCTAAATCATATTAAGCAGCATAAAGGAACAGAAATCCGCCCTTGGGGAGCACTCAGGTTACTTATATAATTAATGAAAGTGATATTACATTATAAAATAAAAAGCCAATCAGAAATTGATTGGCTTAATAATGACTTAATGAGTGATGTTTATTAATTTTGCTCTTTTAACCATTGAGCAGCACGTTTAGCAAAATAAGTTAAAATACCATCAGCCCCAGCGCGCTTAAAGCAAAGTAATGACTCCATTACTATGGCTTTTTCTGCTAACCAACCGTTTTGAATTGCAGCCATGTGCATGGCGTATTCTCCACTTACCTGATAAGCAAAAGTCGGCACGGCTAATTCTGTTTTAACACGATGAACTATGTCTAAATAAGGCATGCCAGGCTTAACCATTACCATGTCGGCACCTTCTTGAATGTCTAATGCCACTTCATGTAAAGCTTCATCGCTATTGGCTGGATCCATCTGGTAGCTATGCTTATTGCCACCTTTTAAATTACTTGCTGATCCGACTGCATCACGAAACGGCCCATAATAGCTTGATGAATATTTCGCTGAATAAGCCATTATTTGGGTATTAACAAAGCCCTTACTTTCAAGGGTTTGACGAATAGCGCCAATGCGACCGTCCATCATATCAGATGGTGCAACAATATCCGCACCCGCTTCAGCATGTGATAGAGCCTGTTTGACTAATATCTCTGAAGTGATGTCATTGATAATATAGCCAGTGTCATCGATGATGCCATCTTGGCCGTGAGTCGTGTACGGATCTAAAGCTACATCAGTCATAATACCGAGCTGTGGGAAAGCTTGCTTTAACTCACGTACTGCACGCTGTACTAACCCATCTGGATTGTAAGACTCTTCGGCAAGTAAGCTCTTTTTATCTGCTGGTGTGACGGGGAATAACGCGATAAGCGGAATGCCAAGTTCAACAAGTTCAGCGGCTTCTTTTAATAATAGATCAATTGAAAATCGTTCAATTCCAGGCATTGAGGCAATTTTTTCAGAGCGTTGAAAACCTTCTAATACAAACATAGGATAAATGAGATCATTAACCGTTAACGTATTTTCAGACATCAAACGACGGCTAAATTCATGTTTACGCATGCGGCGCATTCTGCGCTGTGGGAAAGCACTAGTAATAATATTCAATTTCGACTCCTGGTTTAGGTCTGGTCTGTTTCTAGCTGGTAGTAGCAAACTTTGTTTCGGCCGCTGCGTTTAGCTTGATACAGGGATTTATCTGCTTGTTCAAGTAATAATATTGGATGCTCATCACTGTCGATAATCGCAGTGCTTACACCGATACTGATTGTTATAGGCATCGAGTGGCCATTATGGACAATGTTGAGTTCGCTGATTGCCTGACGAATTTGTTCAGCAACGAGTAAAGCACCGTCTTTATCAGTGCATGGCAAAATAATAGCAAACTCTTCGCCACCAAAACGTGATACGAGATCTGTTGGACGCTTTAAATATTCGCTTAATGTATTGGCAATCGTTTGTATGGTGTAGTCACCACTGAGGTGGCCAAATTGGTCATTGATACTTTTAAATTTATCAATATCAATCATTAATAATGACATAGGCGTTTGTTGGCGACGGCTGATCCGCCCTTCAGCAATTAAACGACGATCGAATGCACTGCGGTTTTTTACCCCGGTAAGACTATCAATGGTATTTTGTTCTGTCAGTTGTTGGTTAACATCATTAAGCTCACGCAAAGTAACTTCTAACTCTAAAGTGCGTTCTTGCACCATTGTCTCAAGCTTTTCGCTATTTTCTGCTTCACTGCGCAGCGCTTCTTCACGAGTTTCGCGTAACCGCTGGGCTTGTTCTAATGCTTGTTGTTGGATCTTTAACTTTGCTTTTCGTTCGTCGTTGTAGCGTAATGCCAGCACCGCAGCCATGGTAATCACTTCAAAAGTGAGCCCTATCATAACGGGTATTAGTGGAGAAAAACCGGGGCTAATTATACCAATATAAATTAACCCAGTAACGATACAACCAAGCATAAATCCAAATCGACCGATGGCATATAAAGGTGCATTGCGTTGACCACCAAAGGCTTGGATCAACGAGAAAGCAATTAATATTATACTGATGGTCAATACTACAAACACTAGGGTATAAAGCGCCGTACTGTAGTTAATAAACGGCATAATAATGGTCAAACCAAAACACAGTCCTGCCATTACTCTGCAAATTCGTAACATTTTTAAATTATGGTATTTGAGCTGTAATACTTTTTCAGTAAACAATAATGAGAATGCTAATGTCAATGGGATAAGAATGAGGAAAATATATTGTTGAATAATTGGCCATTGAGGCCATAAATAACGAAATGAGACGCCATATATCGTAGCGGTCAATAATGTTAGCCCTAATACATAACCACAGTAATAACTGTAGCTAAATGATCCAGAAGCGAGCGCGATGAATAAACTGAATAAACAAATGGCAAGCAATAAACCAATTTGCATACCATTAAATAAATTTTTAGTTTCAGTGAGTTGGGTGAGATCGTTTGAAGACCATAATACCAATGGCAGGCTAACACTGCCTTTAGTGTCTATTTTAAAATAAAAAGTATGGGTGTCACCAGGCTCGAAGTTGACAGGATATAAAAATATATTACTTTGTAATGGACGTTGTTTAAATGGCAGGCTATCACCCATGACTTCAGTTCCAATTAGCCTACCATTAATTAGGTGATATATTTTAACGCTATCTAGCAATGGATTATCTAACGCAATGATGCGTGACAGGTTGTCATTGGGGGTAAATATACTAAAACTTACCCAATAGTTTTTAATGCCTATTCGATATGGTTGGGTGGTATTGACTTTCCCCCAAGTATTTTCTGGTTGTTGTAGTAGCTGGGTTAAGGTTCCAATATCATTGCTCTGGTTGGCATATACCCATTCTTGTAATTCAATTTTGGTGATGGAATCTGATGTCAGTCTAAGTGGCATAGGGGAGAAGGTACTCGCCCAACTGTGTTGACCAATGAACAGCAAACATAACCCAATTATCACGCTTACATGATAAAGATAACCGCAGGATAAACGATAAGTTGCATTATTTTTCATGAATGACAACTTATGTTTTCAGATGCAGGTAATTGGAAAAAATCACAACTATTTTTGTAGCATGCCTGTGCTAATGTTTGTGGTAATTGTTGACGGAGATTTGCCATCTGTTCAACGATATAAGGTAAATACTGAGGTAAGTTTTTGCTCGACTTAGGTTTCGGTCGCATATTGCGTGGTAATAAGTAAGGGCTATCAGTTTCTGCCATAATGCGATTATCAGGAATTAATGGCACTAATTGAGCGAGCCCTTGCCCTCGGCGTTCATCGCAAATCCAACCAGTGATACCAATATATAAATCTGCTGCTAAGCATTCTATTAGCTCATTTTTACTGCCTGTAAAACAGTGTAGTAACGCATTAGGGAGATTTGCCCGATACTCATTTACAATGGCGATAAAATCATTATGTGCTTCACGACAATGCATTAATACCGGCATGTTGAGCTCACAAGCCAACTCTAATTGTGCAGCAAATGCTTTTCGTTGTGCTGAGCGTGGTGAAAAATCACGATTGTAATCAAGCCCACATTCACCAATAGCAACGACAGTTTGTTGCTGAGCAAGTAGTGCTAAACGTATTTTGCTGTGTTGATCCCAAGAAGAGGCATTATGTGGATGAACACCTGTCGTGCAGTAGAGTTTATATGGGTATTGTTGGCAGAGGGTTATTGCTTTAGCACTTTCATCTAGATCGCTGCCAATAACAATTAACGGCGAAACATATTGTGTCGCCGCATCATTGATTATATTGTCAATATCGTGCTTGAGCCTGTCGCTAAGCAAATTGACGGCAATGTCGATGTATTGAGTCATGTAATAATAGTAACTAATGTTACTTTAATCGTCTAACTCGAGTCGTCGCTTTACGTTCATCGTTACCTAGTAAAAATGAGCTTAGTGCGCCTGATTTTATAAAGATACGTTGGCCTTTGATGACTTTGTAACGTTCAGGATTGGTTTGCTTCCAAACTTGACCATTGGTGAGAGTAATAATTAATTCGTCGTATGGTCCTTTTTTGACAGCAGATACTTCAAAATAAATTTTGTCGATTTGCTTCTCTACGACTTTCTTTTTTAAGCCAAAAGTATCTACACTCTCTACAGGAGCTCGAACAACAGGGACTGCTACTGATGGTTTAGCTGTAACAACTTTAGGTGATGCTGGAGCCATTATATGTGCGCTAGGTTTAGCGTTAGCGGCTAATTCGTCATAACAGATTAAACGCTCGAGCTTATCAGTTTTGGCTGCACATATAGACAACTGCTGGCCAAGATTCGAATTGGCATAGACATTAGTCGACATCAATATGATGCCTACTGCAATTAAACTTAAACGCATTGATTCTTCCTTATTATATTGTCTGGCTAAACTAAATGGTCCGAGTAAGACCATTGAATTTAGTTATCAGTGTGCTCGCTCTCTGGCTCGCTCTCTGATTCATCGTCTTTTTTACTGTAAAAGCGTGCGGCGATTAGACCACCCTCAAACAATAACAGCATTGGAACCGCTAGCATAGTCTGAGAAATAATATCTGGAGGAGTTAAAAACATACCGATAACAAATGCGCCAACCACAATATAAGGACGTTTTTTGCGTAATTCATCAGGTGTAGTGACACCCGCCCAACATAGTAAAACCACGGCGACAGGGATTTCAAAGGCTAAACCAAAGGCAAAAAACAGTTTAAGAATAAAACTCAAATAACTGCTGATATCGGTCGCAACTTGAACACCATCTGGGACTACGCTGGTAAAAAAACCAAATACAACGGGGAAAACAATATAGTAGGCAAAAGCTATTCCAAGATAAAATAGCAGGGTACTACTAGTTAATAGAGGAACGACTAGGCGCTTTTCATGCTTGTATAAACCTGGCGCAACAAAAGACCAAACCTGATAAAGAACATAGGGAATGGCAATAAAGAATGCTAACACCAGTGTTAATTTGAACGGTGCAAAAAAGGGCGCAGCAACGTCGGTTGCAATCATGCTGCCGGTTTCTGGAAGCGAACGCATTAAAGGCAAGGCTATGTAGTGATAAATATCATTAGCCCAATACACAATAGCGATGAATACCAGTAATACACTGCCAATGGCTTTAAGCAATTTATTACGTAATTCAAGCAAATGGCTAATAAGCGGTAGCTGTTGCGACATGAATTATCCGTTAGATTTAGGGGTTGAGCTGCTTTCGCTGGCCACTTCAGGTGACTTAACTTCAGCGACAGGGGCCGATGTGTCAGGTGATTTTGTTGGCGTAACTGTTGGCGTGTCTTCAACCTTATATGGTCGATTTACTGACGCAGCAGCTTGCTTCAACTGATCAATTGACTCTTGTAGCTCTGGTGACAAATTAGCTAAACCTTTACTTTCTGCTTTCTTTAAATCGGCATGTAGCTGATCAATTTTAAGCTCTTGTTCAAGTTCATCTTTGACAGAGTTTGCCATGCGCTTAAGCGCGCGGATCCAACCTGTAATTGAACGCACTGCAACCGGAAGTCTTTCGGGGCCAAGTACCACTAGCCCCAAAATACCGATCAGCAGCAGCTCCATAAAGCCGATACCGTCAAACATAATAAATTACGCCTGTTTATCTTTAGATTCAGGTTGCTTTTCTGCAGCCTGTTGCGAAGTCGCAGCTGTTTTTTCTTGGTCTTCTATAGACTTGCTTTCTTCTACAGGTTTGGTTTCATCTTCTGGAGTCATGGCATTTTTAAAGCCTTTTACTGCTCCACCTAAATCACCGCCCAAAGAACGCAATTTTTTTGTCCCAAATAATAGAATGACAATTAACGCTACGATTAGAAGCTGCCAAATACTGATGCCGCCCATGAAGATTATCCTCTTTAAATAAAAAATGGTTTTGTAAAATAATTATTTCAAAATCCATAATACCACCCAATTCTTTAAGTATTATGAACGTCTAATAAATTAGTGCTAGCTAAAATTTGCGATTCTTTGGCCTAGATCTCCATCCTATCGCCCAAATCAATATTCCAGCACCAATACAGCTATACGTTAGCCATAGTGTAGCTATTTGAGTAAATAAAATTGTGCCGCAGATCAACAATACAGCAGAAGTGATCAGTAGATAATTGCTCTTGTGTGATTTTTGTTGATAACGCAAATACTTATCTAACATTTGCTGTTGAGTGCCGAGTAATTTACGCCCTAGCTTTAAATTATCGTAAATTAATTCAGGAAACTCAGGGAGTTTGTCTGCCCAAAAAGGTGCATTTGATTTTACTTTGTTATACATGGCCTTAGGGCCAACTTGTTCTGACATCCAATCTTCTAAAAAAGGTTTCGCTGTTTGCCACAAGTCTAGTTGTGGATACAACTGGCGACCTAAACCTTCTATGTACAGTAACGTTTTTTCCAGTAGCACAAGTTGTGGTTGCACCACGATATCAAACTGACGTGCTGTTTTAAAAAGTTCCAGCAGTACATGTCCAAATGAAATTTCATCGAGTGGTTTATTAAACATTGGTTCGCATACCACTTTAACCGCTTGCTCGAAAGCAATAACGTCAGTGTGTTCTGAAACCCAACCCGATTCAATATACAACTGTGCAATGCGGCGATAATCACGATTAAAAAAAGCCAGAAAGTTTTCGGCAAGATAACGCTTATCAACATCGGTTAAGGTGCCCATAATCCCGCAGTCTAGACCGATATAAAATGGATCATCGGGATGTTCACGGCTGATAAAGATATTTCCTGGATGCATATCTGCGTGGAAAAAATTGTCTCGAAACACTTGAGTGAAAAATAACTCAACGCCACGTTCCGCAAGCAGTTTAAAATTGGTGCCTTGGGCCCGCAGCGCTGCTGTATCAGACACTGGGATACCGTAAATACGTTCCATCACCATTAGGCGTTTGTAGCTGTGTTCCTCGTAAACAAAGGGTACGTATAATGAATTTGAGTCAATAAAGTTATTACGCAGTTTTATGGCATTGAGTGCTTCGAGTTTGAGGTTCAGTTCACCTAAAATAGTAGTTTGGTAATCTTCAATCACTTCGGCGGGACGTAAACGATTACCTTCACCCAATAAAGCTTCTAGTATGTTGGCAGTTTGAGTCATTAACTGTAAGTCAGCTAATATTTGCTGTTCGACATTTGGGCGCAATACTTTCAGTACTACGTCTTTACCGTTCGACTTTAATGTGGCGGTATGCACTTGAGAGATAGAGGCGGAGGCTAATGGCGTGTCATTAAAGTCATCAAAATAAGTTTCTATCGGTGCCTTTAGTTCTGCTTCAATTGCTTGGCGTGCCAAGGCTGAGTCAAATGGTGGCACTTGGTCTTGTAACATGGCTAATTGGTAAGCCCACTCGTCATCAAGTAGATCGCGACGAGTTGATAACATTTGCCCCAGCTTTATGTACACAGGACCTAAATCTTCCATGGCTAACTTTAAACGTTCGGCATGGGACTTCTGCTTATGTTTATTGCGGATCCAAAATAAGCTGTTACGTAGGATTGAAAAATACCAGGGCTTTTTATGTCGAGGAATTAAGTCATCTAAGCCAAAATGGAGAATGGTTTTAATGACATGGTAACCACGCCTGATACTTGCAAATGTCATGGAGTTATTTGATCTCTTAATTGGGCTATCTTGGTTTCAACTGCGTCGGTTTGGCTGACGAGTTCATCTAGATTATCACGAAAATGCAGCCATTCAATTTTATGTGGTGCCAAACGATATTCTTCAGTTGTCAGTTGGCTGATATGCGAGCGTGTTTTTTGTATCACTTGCTTAACATCATCGCTAAATTGTCTCGCAGTGGTAACCAGTTTATGTGTCGGAGCATCACCGATATAGTGTGATAATGGTTCGGCAAAATCAAAATGAATATTCTGTAAATAGTGACTCAAAGTTTGCAGTAATTGAATATCACCTTCAAGACTGAGCTTATCTTGTTTGATTAACTCTGTTAAGTTGGCGCCTTCAGTGAGTTGATATAAGGTCGATAAATCGGCCTTAACCGTCACTGCAACGTTAGCATCATAATAACTGAGCACTTGAATTTGCTTGGCAAATACCAAATAGATTGGCCAGCTTAGCTGGCTCAACTGGATACAAAATACTTTGCCGTGTAATGATTTCTGCCGAGCATAGTCATCTTTAGCCTGTTTGGGCAATTGGTTAAAAGCGGTTTCAATCGCAGCACAGGTTAATAAAGCAAAGTGATTGGGTAGCATTAGAACTTATAACCTCTATGCAATGCGACAACGCCATCGGTCATATTGGTGTAGTCAACTTGTTCAAACCCTGCATCTATCATCATCTGCTTAAGAGTCTCTTGATCAGGATGCATCCGAATAGATTCGGCAAGGTATTCGTAACTGTCGGCATCTTTAGTGATTAATGCGCCCATTTTTGGCAATACCTTAAAGCTATACATGTCGTATACTTTACGCATTAATTCATGCTTAGGTGTTGAAAATTCAAGTACTAGTAGTTTTCCGCCAGGTTTTAAAACGCGGTGCATTGAACGCAGTGCTGCATCTTTATCGGTTACATTACGTAAACCGAATGCGATGGTGATAATGTCAAAATGGTTATCAGGAAACGGCAGTGCTTCAGCATTAGCTTGAACATAACTGACGTTATTGACAATGCCTTTGTCACGTAATTTTGTTCGGCCGACTTTGAGCATCGAATCATTAATATCAGCAAGAACAACTTGACCACGGTCGCCGACTAAGTTTGAAAATTTAGCGGTTAAGTCGCCCGTTCCACCGGCTAAATCAAGCACTTTCATGCCCGGTCGAGCAGCGGCTACTTCAATGGTGTGACGCTTCCAAAAGCGGTGAACTCCAAAAGACATTACGTCATTCATTATGTCGTATTTTGCTGCAACGGAATGAAACACATCAGCGACTAAGTCTGCCTTCTTATCAGCTTCGACAGTTTTATATCCAAAATGAGTGTTTTTTGGTTCGCCTTCAGACATCGGTATATTCCTATAATGTGCGATAATTAATAGCAAGTGTATGCCATTGCGAATGATTGCTGAAATGCCGTGGTGCTAGAGTGTGACAACAATCAATTAGTTGTCTTACCTTACGCTGGACACAGATTTCACATCAACTTGAACACGGCAATGCTCTTCACGTCGACTAACCCCAATAAGCATAAGCTATTAAGGCTAAAATTTTCCCTGCATTAGAGCACAAAATGAGTCTTTAATGAATAGCTGCTATCGATTCTACTTTAGGCAAGTTAATGGCCATTGAATATAAGCATGCATCAACTCACTAAGCCATTGGCCTACATCACTATAACCCGCTTGTTCATATACGTAGCATCATGCAGGGGATTACTCAGATAAATGAGCGTAACGCCATGAACAATGCTTGCCAATATAATCTGCATAATAGTTCTCTATATTACAGCCATAAAAAAACCAGCTATGCTGGTTTTTTTATGGCGAGTGTGCCGGCATTTATAAGCTGACACAGGCTTGGCTATAGTTAATCAATATCTAATGGTTCTGGAGATAAAATAACACCGGTATTATCGGCATAAATGTGATCGCCAGGTAGGAAGGTTACGCCGCCAAAATTCACCGGAATTTCAACTTCTCCAATACCATTACCTTCAGCACCAACAGGAATTGAAGCCAGCGCTTGAATACCGATATCAAGTTCTTCAAGGGCGTCGACATCACGCACAGATCCGTAAATAATAATGCCTTCCCAATTGTTGGCAACGGCAAGTTCCACGATTCTAGCATCCAGTAGAGCGCGTCTAAGTGAACCACCACCATCGACTAATAACACTTTACCTTCACCGTCTTCTTCTAAGGCATCAGCAATCAGGCCGTTGTCTTCAAAACACTTAATGGTACTGATTGAGCCACCGAAGGAGCTGCAACCACCGTAGTTACTGAACATCGGCTCGACGACATCGACTACATCTATATACATGTCGCACAGTTCTGAGGTGTTATATTCCATAATTCACTCCTGTTGGACAGCAACGGTAAATTGCTGGGTAAAGCAAAGTTAAATGAATTATATGAGCTTTTTGTGAAAATAAAAGCCTTATCAATCACCGGATTGTTATAAATCAACTTACGCTGCGTTTTATCCCTAAATGGCCATTGACCTAAATACAGAACAGAGATCAGATTTGGAAGTAATTTTCTTTCAAATTGAACTAATTAGTTGATATATGTTGATTTAAGTCATCCTAATACGTTTTTTAATTACATTTTTGTTCAACAGTTTGTTAGCATATTGGTAGATTTATTAATGTTAGTTTACAAAAAAATACTAACTTTAGGGGCACGGAACCCTCATTACGCACACGGAAGGCAGAGGGTCTGAATAGAGGTTCTTATGGAAAATATCAATATTATTGAAATCTTAGGTTATGCCGCATCAATTATGGTCGCCATTTCGCTGATGATGAAAGACATCATTTTACTAAGATGGTTAAATTTTGTCGGCTGTTCTTTTTTTGTTGCATATGGATATGCAATCGAAGCTTGGCCAGTAGCGGGCATGAATGCCTTTGTCGCATGCATTAACATTTTTCACTTAATTAAGATTTATCGTAATAAAGGCTTACAGCCTGAAACGGCATAACGTTTGTGGAATGAGTTTGATTAATTTACGATAATCAACATTTAAAAAATCCCTTCATACCTGTATGAGGGGATTTTTTATGGGGCATTCATTGGTATCTACTGATCGCTCAATATATATTAACTAGGGAAGATTAACCGTCTTAGCCATTTCGATTCTATAGCTCATTTCTGATGTGTAATCATTAATTCATTTCGTCTGTCATAAAACTTTAGGCTAACTGTCACCTCGCGTTCATTCCAGTTCACTATTATTTAATCTGTTAACAAATACATAACTTTGATCGGGTTAATGATTTTCCCGGCGTTTGGCATGGAGTCAAGCATGAAGATAAGTATCAGCCAGTTAGATAAATATGTGTTTTATTGGATCGTACAATTTAGCCGAGAGAATACTCTGAACCAAGCTGCTAAGCGCGTGTCTGCAACTGGTGATGGTCACTATTATGTTTATTTATCGGTCGCGTTATTGTTTTTTCATCCCAATGGGCAGCATTTTTTTAATTTAGTTCTTGGCAGTTTCTTGGTTGAGTTTCCTTTGTATTTACTGCTGAAAAACAGCATTCGACGTCATCGTCCTTGTCACGCTTTAGCAGGGTTTGAATCTAGTTTTGAACCTTCAGATAAATTTAGCTTACCGTCAGGACACACCGCTGGGGCCTTTGTGTTTGCCAGCGTGGTGAATGTGGTATTTCCGACTTTAGCACCGATAGCATTTGCTTGGGCTTGTTTTGTCGGTTCATCGCGGATTGCTCTTGGAGTGCATTATCCATTGGATATTATTGCAGGAGCAGGCTTAGGAATGGGATCGGTATTACTTGTTGAGCAACTCATGTCGTGATAACTCATCTTTTGACAACTCATGAAGCAATAAATCTAGTGTGTTTAATTGTGTTAATTCAGCTGTAAAGGGATGAAAGCAATATGAAAATTTTGTATGGAGTCCAAGGTACAGGTAATGGCCATATCAGCCGCGCGCGGGTAATGTCTAAGGCGCTTAAACATCAAAATGTCGATGTCGATTTTTTATTTTCAGGCCGTACACCGCAACATTATTTTGATATGCAATGTTTTGGCGATTATCAGACACGTAACGGTATGACTTTTGTGACTGAAAATGGTCGGGTGAATACCGTTAAAACGGCCCAATGTAATTTAAAAACACCCATTTTATCAGAGATTAAACAATTAGATTTAACGGGTTATGACTTAGTGTTAAATGACTTTGAACCCGTTAGCGCCTGGGCTGCTAAACAACAAAATGTGCCATCGATAGCCATTAGTCATCAAGCAGCATTACAGCATCCTGTTCCTAAACAAGGCAATAGCTGGTTTAACGAGTTCTTGCTTAATCATTTTGCGCCTGTCGACATTGGTTTAGGTTGTCATTGGCATCACTTTGGTTTTCCTATTTTGCCGCCTTTTGTCGAGGTGTCGTCCAATAAGGGGGATCATAGCCATCAGATTTTAGTCTATTTGCCCTTTGAAGATGCCGACCGTATAGCGGCGTTTTTAGCGCCTTTTGATCAATACCATTTCTTTGTTTATCACAGCGCCAAGCCTTTGAAAAAATTAGCGGACCATATTCATTGGCATGGTTTTAATCGTGAAGGTTTTAAACAGCGCATGGCGCAATGTGGCGGGGTGATCGGCAATGCCGGTTTCGAGTTAGCTAGTGAGGCGATGACGCTAGGTAAGAAATTATTGGTTAAACCTTTACAGGGGCAGTTTGAGCAATCTGCTAATGTGGCAGCGTTGCAATTATTGGCCGCAGCAGAAAGCATGCAGACTTTAGATACTATGGTATTTAAACGTTGGTTGAAAAGTCCATCACCTAAACCCATTGCTTATCCACAAGTAGGTGATGCATTGGTGGAGTGGCTAACAATGGGTGATTGGCATCAACCGCAAGATTTATGTAAACGTTTATGGTCACAAGTAGAACTGCCTGAAAATTGGCATAAACGGCAATAGGATTTGAAATAAGTATTTTATTGCTTTGAATAAAAAGTGTGCAACAACATCACACTCTTTAATCGGGTATTGTCATTTAAGCATTACGCTTGTAAAGAATCTCAAGAAGTTGATCTTCTAATTCGAATCGTGATTCCATCGCTTGTGCCAAATGAGATAAATCATTATCAAGTTGATACAACACTTGTTCATCTGCTGTATCGGTATATTTATCGTGGAAATCTAATGCTATGTCGGTGCTTTCACTGATGAGCGGCAACAAGGCATTGCTAGTTTCGATGCTCGATTCACCAAACTTTTCACAAGCTTTGAGTACATTGTTGTACACCTCAAAATGGCCTTCAGAGACATAGTCGACTAATTGATCGCAAAATTGTTTTACTTGATCCATGCTTGGCAGTGATTTTTCGCTACGTGAATAAGGTGCTAATCCAGCAACAATAAAATATTGAACCAGTAATTTTCGGCGGTTATCAAGCCATTGATCGATTAAATTATTAGCACCGCCCCAACGTTTTTCTGCTTTTTCGAGTTTTGTTAGCATGTATTATCCTAATTGGCAGTCTGTATGTATCAACTAATGTATTGGACAAAGTGTATTGTGATCAACTGTTTTATTTTTATTTGCTTATATAGCCATCAGCTTTAGAGGCAAAAGAACAACTGGTAGGAAATAGAACAATAAAAAACCCCGTGATGGCTGAACCATCACGGGGTAACTAAGTTTTCAAAGGCTCGATATGTCGGGCTTCTTGATTGTTCTTGCTAGCGCACACTTTTTATACCAAACCACTTACCTTGACGCAACGTTTAATCTAATAATTTGCGATTTATACGCCAGTCCTGTGTATTTTGTGAGCAAGATAGTCAAGATGTTAGAAAAATAACTGCAAGATTTAGGAATAGCTCACATAAATATCCCATGAGAGGTTACATTAATCGCGTAAGTGCTAAACTACCCGCCAGCAGAAATCATAACAGTCTAGGAAGAAAGCCCACATGGCAGAATTAAAAAACGATCGTTATTTACGTGCGTTGTTAAAGCAACCAGTTGATGTCACACCAGTATGGATGATGCGTCAAGCTGGACGTTATTTACCTGAATATAAAGAAGTTCGCGCTCAAGCGGGTGACTTTATGTCGTTGTGTCGTAATGCTGAGCTTGCTTGCGAAGTGACATTACAGCCATTACGTCGTTATGATTTAGATGCCGCAATTTTATTCTCAGATATCCTGACAGTGCCTGATGCAATGGGCCTTGGTTTGTATTTTGAAGCTGGCGAAGGTCCTCGTTTTGAACGTCCGACTGACACCATCGATGCAATTAAAAAGTTATCAATTCCTGATCCAGAAGATGAATTAGGTTATGTAATGCGTGCTGTGAGCACCATTCGCCGCGAACTAAATGGCGAAGTTCCATTAATCGGTTTTTCTGGTTCACCTTGGACTTTAGCCACTTACATGGTTGAAGGCGGTTCAAGCAAAACATTCGAAAAAATTAAGCGTATGGCTTATGCCGAACCAGCTGCATTGCACATGCTATTAGACAAGTTAGCTGACTCAGTAGTGTTATATCTTAATGCTCAAGTGGCTAACGGTGCGCAATCGTTAATGATATTCGATTCATGGGGCGGTGCGTTATCGCATCACGCTTATCGTGAATTTTCATTACGTTATATGCAAAAAATTGTTGATGGTTTAACCCGTTTTGCAGACGGCCGTAAAGTACCTGTTACCTTATTTACTAAAGGTGGCGGATTATGGTTAGAGTCTATGGCTGAAACAGGTTGTGATGCGTTAGGTTTAGACTGGACAGTTGATATTGGTGATGCTCGTCGTCGTGTAGGCCATAAAGTGGCGCTGCAAGGTAACATGGACCCATCAATGTTATATGCTACGCCAGAACGCATCCATCAAGAAGTGGATCAAATTCTAGCTAGTTATGGTGAAGGTACTGGCCATGTATTTAACTTAGGCCATGGTATTCATCAACATGTTGATCCTGAACATGCCGGTGCATTTATCAATTCTGTGCATGAGTTATCGGGTAAATACCACAAGTAACCAACAGTATTTGCTGAAAAAAAGCGAGCCTTCGGGTTCGCTTTTTTGTTTCTGTTTTCGTCATTTGACCAATGCTTGTAAACAGGAATCTTTTTTATGATCTTCCACCATAGCAGATTAAGATCGTAAGGCTCCTCCCACATTAGCTAAAAGGGGATAAACAGTCATCCACGCCTTGCTGTTTATAACCTCATTGGACTCAGCCGTTCCGGCAACATTTCTCTAAGTCATCGTTATATTCACAGACACATTCACAGTTACAGTCATAATCAAAATGAAATAATCTCCATGGCGATTGAGCTTGTTTTTTTAACTAGCCATTTCATCTTTTACTTAATTGATGGAAGCCTTTCTACTGTATTGAATAAGCCTAATGCTTACGACTAAATATCGAACAAAGATTAATTGTTTAAAGCAATATTTTTGCTGTTTTTTTAGTCATAAAGGCATATTGTTAGCTTAATAGGAAGACACTATGTCAATTAGCCAAAGAATGGATGGCATAGGTGGAATATTTGCTAAATGTAGTCCTGATGGCTGTCTAGCAACTAGTTTAAATCGACCGAGAGAACCGGCTAATTTCCCTGCACGATAAATCACTAATGTGATTGAAATAAGTATTCTTAATGGGGTCAAAACATGAACAACCAAAACTGGCAAAATCAAAAAAATTCTAAAGTGTACATTATTGGTAGCGGCATTTCGGGGCTCGCGAGTGCGGTTTATTTAGAAAAAGATGCTGGTATTGCTGGCGAGAATATTCATATTTTAGAAAAAGACTCCATTGCTGGTGGCGCTACAGATGGTGCTGGCGATCCTGAACACGGATATGTCGTTCGTGGTGGCAGAATGCACGAAATGCATTATGAGTGCTATTGGGAACTGCTTTCGCATATCCCTTCGCTGGAAGACCCAAATGTTTCAGTAAGAGATGAGTCGTATGAGTTTAATCAACGGTTTGTGTCAAATGGACAAGCCCGTTTATTAAAACAAGGCAAAAAATTGGATGTGTCATCATATGGATTGTCCTTTGAGCAACAAATGGATTTTATCAAGTTGACCTATGTTTCAGAAAACTCCTTAGGAGATAAACGAATAGAAGATTGGTTTGATCAAAGCTTCTTCGATACTACATTTTGGTTTATCTGGTCTTCCATGTTTGCATTCCAAAAATGGAGCAGTCTTGCTGAAATGAGGCGTTATATGAAACGCTTCATGCACCTTGTGGATGGCTTGCCCCGTTTGGGTGGGGTCATGCGGACTAAATATAACCAATATGACTCAGTGGTTAGGCCGATGAAAACATACCTCGAAGCAAAAAGGGTGAAATTTGAAATGGGCAAAGAGGTCGTAGATATTGATTTCGACTTAACGGCAGACAAAAAAACGGCTACGATGCTTTATTTCAAAGACAATACTGAAATTATACTTGGGGAAAATGATTTTGTGTTTTTCACCAATGGGTCAATAACAGAAAGTACCGATAATGGCAGCTGGGATGCTCCCGCAAAATTGAAGGGCGTGCAAGAGTCTGGTTCTTGGATGTTGTGGAAAAAAATAGCCAAAAAAGATCCCTCTTTTGGTAATCCAAGCCCATTTTGCGACAACATTGATTTGCAAAAATGGTACTCATTTACGGCAACAATGAAAGACAGCACCTTTCTCGATTACATGGAGAACTTCTCGGGTAATGTAGATGGAACTGGCGGGCTTGTCACCATGACCGATTCTAACTGGCTGATGTCAATTGTAATAGCACGCCAACCTCACTTTCCTAATCAACCTGATGATGTGAAGATTTTTTGGGGCTATGGGCTCTATCCTGATAGAAAAGGTAATTATATTAATAAAACAATGGCGGAGTGTACTGGTGCCGAAATGTTAGAAGAGCTTTATTATCATTTGAATATTCAAGAGTTGATGAAGCCAGTAACAAAAGCCGGAAAGGTAAATTGTATCCCTGTTGCTATGCCGTTTGTTGATAGCTTGTTTATGCCGAGAAATGTGGGTGACAGACCAGATGTGATACCCAAAGGGGCTACAAACTTTGCCTTTTTAGGCCAATTTGCAGAAGCCCCTAAAGATTGTGTTTTTACCGTTGAATATTCTGTCAGAACTGCTCAAATGGCAGTTTATGGCTTGTTTGATACCGTTAAGGAGGTGCATCCTATGTACGAATCGACTCATAATCCAAAATATCTACTTGAGGCACTTAAAGCCATTAGTAGATGATCAAATACGATAGCGAGAAAAGTGAGCCGCATCGTTGAAATACCATACGATGCAAGATAGCTCATTGCGGCGCTAGTTTTTAGTCATAACCATAAACCACAAAATGGAGGTTTATATGAAATGTAATATAGGTAAAACAGATCGGATAATCAGGGTCATACTCGGAGTATGTGTTATTGCAGTTGGTGTTTACTATCAGTCATGGTGGGGAGCTGTTGGGATTATTCCTATTCTTACTGCTGCAATTGGATGGTGCCCTGCTTATGTACCTTTTGGTATATCAAGTTGTAAGATCAAGAAATAATCTTGTTTAGTTAGACGCTCGTGTGGGACGTTAAGCCGTAATATTGTGGCTTTGCGCCCCCACATTCACATTCGATGTATAGCGTTATATTGTAGATTTTATCAGTGGGTTATGTTGTACATAATAAGTTTATAGAATGATACCTATCAATTATTCACATACTGATGACCATCTTCTAAACCAAGCATTAGACTAAGTGTTCATTTTTAGCCATTCTACAATCTTGTTAATCATTTCAAGTATAGGAGCCCAGATGTGGGATCAAAGGTATAACGAAGACGAGTTTGTGTATGGAACCGAGCCTAATGATTTCTTAAAATCTGAGTATTTTCGAATACCAAAGGGTGGTCGAGTACTTTGTTTGGCGGAAGGAGAAGGTAGAAATGCAGTTTTTTTGGCTAAACAAGGATACATAGTTACCGCTGTCGATCAATCTGCTGTGGGTCTTAAAAAGGCAGAAAGCCTAGCCGCTAAATGTGGCGTAGAAATATCAACAGTTGTAGCGGACTTGAGTCACTATGACGTAGGTTTGAATGTCTGGGATGGCATAGTATCAATATCTGCACATGTTCCTCCTTTATTGCGTAAATCTCTCCATCGACAAGCTGTTAGTGCGCTTAAAAATAACGGCGTATTTATTTTAGAAGCATTTACTGAACGTCATATTCATATGGCAGGAGTCGGCGGGCCACCAGCGTCTAACAAAGAATTATTTATGTCTTTGGAAGAATTGGAAACTGAGCTTAAAGGGTTAGAGTTTGTTATTGGTAATGAAGTAGAAAGACATATTTCTGAAGGAAAATATCATCAAGGAGACAGTGCCGTTGTGCAAATAGTTGGATACAAAACAGTTTAAGGTTTTTCGATGTTGCGGAAGTTGTAAACGGCTGAATGGATTGATATGTGAAGTATGGTGCTTAGACTGTCATTTTATAGATATGGCCTGCGGCCATACTTTTAACTCACAGTAGCTCAATTTTTTTGTTAGAACTTAGTTCTAATTCTTCTGTTTAGATATCATTGATTTTGTTTATCATGAAGTTTAATGATAAACAAAACTGAGTCAGTACTACTGAGGTCATGAATCAAATCGCTGATCATTTGCGATTCAAAAATGAGATTAACTCTGCGTTACAAGCTCTATCTTAAATTCACTTCCTACGCCCGGTTGGCTGTCTATTTCAATTCTGCATTTCAATAAGCCTAATAACTGCCTGACGATGGCGAGTCCGACGCCGAGTTGTGGCAGACTTTGATTAGTCTCAAACGACAGTGTCGTCATCGATAATTGTTTCAGGGCGTCAACTTCATGCTTGTGCATGCCTGCGCCGGTGTCGCGCACGGTTAACCATTGTTGACCATTGTGTTGTGCGTTGATGATTTGAATCTTGCCACCGGCGGGGGTGTAGCGCAGGGCGTTATCGACCAAGTTGTTCAGTATGCGGCGCATTAGTGCGGGGTCGGTATAGATTTGGCTGGCATGATTGATGTCGAAATCTAATTGAACCCCGAGCTTTTTTGCTCGAGGAGTAAAGGTTTGTTCAATATCGCTAAGCAGTTCGCTTAGGTTGACTTGTTGCAGTTGTGCATCGATTTGACCATTTTCTAGGGCGGCCAATTCTAATAACTGTGCCAGTAGCTGTTGTAAGGTTTGGCCTGAGTTTGCAGCATATTGGATTAGCGCCTCGTCCCGTTCGTGCTCGGGTAATATCAACCAAGTATCGATATAACCTAACAATGCGGTAAGTGGGGTTTTTAAGTCATGTGATAAATGCAGTAAAAAGTCGTGTTTGGCCTGTTGTTGGCGTTTCACTTGCTGTTGCTGCAATTGGATTTCTTGCAATAAATGATTGATATGATGGCTGAGCTGGCTTATTTCTAAGCTGCCACGATAGCGCTGGGGGAGCATCAGTTTGTCTGACATCGGGGTGTTTTTAAGTTCGGTTAAGTCTTGAGCGAGCTTTTGGATTGGGCGGGTAAAATAGCGCAATAAAATCACAAATAGCACTAAAGCAAAAATGATCCAAAAACCGATTGTAGCGCCCCAGATTTTAGGTTGGTTTTCGGCATTAATAAGTGCCTGCCAGCTGTCGTAATCTTCACCGCCAATAATCACATATAAATAACCGCTATGAAGCCCGTCTTCGGTGATGAGTTTACTGGCGGAAAAAATCTTGTGGGTATCTTCGCTGCGCGGATCTGTGCCAAGCACTGGCAGGCTGTCGCCATTTAAAAACTGTTGAATAATTGTAGTATCGACTCGGTGAGTTTTAATTTTTTCTTCTTTGGCGTCATAGGCAATCACTTTACCATCTGGGTCTAAGGTATAAATTTCAAAGCTTGGCCCTAACAACATAAAGTCGTGAAAGGCTTCTTTAAGCGCGGCGTCTGACGTGATCCCTTGCGATAATAAAGGGTTGATGTGTGCCATATGTTCAGCAAGTTGTAGGTGCAGTGATTGCTGAATTTGATTACGGCTGAATTCATGGTTAAGTTGCAACCATTGCCATAACGCTACAAACAGTAATAACACGATGATTGTTGATGCTAAAAACAACCGATTAAATAAGCGATTCATTAGTGGGCTTGCACCTCTGGTGGTGAAAATTTGTAGCCTACGCCCCACACGGTTTTGACAAGATCATGTTCAGGTGAGCACAAAGAAAGCTTGTTACGCAAACGGTTGATGTGACTGTTTACTGTGTGCTCATAGCCGTCGTAGTGATAACCCCATACTGCTTCTAACAGTTGCATGCGGCTAAAGACTTGTTGCGGGTGCTTGGCTAAAAATAGCAGTAAATCAAACTCGCGGGCGGTGAGGGTTAACGCTTTATTAAACGCGGTAACTTCACGGGTACTGGAGTTAATGGTTACGCTGTTAAATTCAATTTGTTGGGTTTGTTCATGTTGGGCTTTTCCGCGTCTTAATAGTGCTTTTACTCGTGCGCGCAGTTCTAATACGCTAAAGGGTTTGACGAGATAATCATCTGCCCCAGCTTCAAGACCTAGTACCACATCTGCTTCTGAATCTTTGGCGGTTAATAGCATCAGCGGGACTTCCTTACCGTCTTGGCGTAGTTGCTCACACAGCATAATGCCATCACCATCGGGGAGCATGCGGTCCATTAATATGAGGTCGAGCCTTTTATGTTCGATTATGTGCATGGCTTGCTTCAAGGTGGTGGCGTGGTCGACGCTGTAGTTGAGTGCTTTGAGGTTAAGTATGATTAACTTAGCCAAGTCTTGTTCGTCTTCGACTAGCAAAATATGTTGCGGACAAACATGGCCATTATGTTTCGCGGTTCCATTCATGGTGACTTCCTCAAAGCAAATCCAGTAATTGCATTAATACTTAGACCCGCTTTGAGGAGAATAAATTTCAATCGGGTTGAAATTCATTCAGTCGACACGACCGATTAAGATTATTCAGTACGCATAATAGTGATAGCTAACACCGGGTTATCAAAACGGTGCGACGCACCCAGTACTGAATCGGCTAAGCCGTCGTACATTGAAATAACACCAGGATGAATATGCACAAAGTCGACATCATCACGGCTGGCGTTAAAACCTTCGCCGCCATCAGCAGGTCCTGGCATAGTGCCTTTGGCTTCGCTGTTGGCTTCGGTGCCAGCATCATAAGCCATAAACTTCATCGCGGTTGTTGCATCCACTTCCATTCCGGCAATGGTGTAACTGTTAATACCGGTAAAGGCATCGTTAGTGTTAACCAACATGGTGGCTAAACTGATGCTAGCTACGTCGGCTTCATCTAAGGTCAGAGTCAGCGTTTCTGACATACCAGGCATTAATAAACCTGTGCCGTTAATGCTACTTTCGATCACGCTTAGTGCAGCTATGTCGGCAGTATCACCACCTTCAGCCAGTTTCTCGAGTGCTTCGCTGGCCATTTCACCGGTGTTCCATAACATGGCATCACTAGCATGAGAGGCTAAGATAACCGGCGACATTGGTTGGTTAGCCGTCAGGTTAGTCACGGTCACCGTGAAGGTTTGCATCACTGGAGCTGGCGGTATAACAACAGCATTATCATCATCGTCATCACCACAGGCAGTAAGTAGTGTTGCAGCAGCCAGCATGGCAATTAAGCTGGGCTTAAGTGTAAAGTCAGTGCGTTTCATGGGCTACCTCCTTATTTTACTGTCACCACAACTTTGGCTACAGGGTTCAACCAGCGATGAACGCGACTGTCTAAATCACTCATTCCACCAGCAGGGTCCATGTCACCTAAAACGCCAGGGTGAGTATGTACATTACTATTGTCAGAATTATCCATCACGCCAGTGCCATTAGCTCCACCGTCACCACCAGGGGCTGCCGGAATACCCGGTACGCCTGACATTCCGCCGCCATTAATGATTTCATCATTGGCTTCTGTGCCAGCATCATAAGCATTGACGTACATAGTGTACGTGCCCGCTTCAGTAGGGATTTTCCAACCATCTAGCCCCATAAAAGCATCGTTAGTGGGTAACACCATAGCTACGATAGATAAATGGGTGTTGTCGCCAGTATCAAGCATTACGCCACTAACATTTGCACCTGCGGCAAGTAACCCCGTTGCAGGATTTGCTGATGTGACGCCTGCATTGCCGGTTACCGCAGCATCTAAGTCGGCAATGTCGCCGCCTTCAGCCATTTTTTGTAAGGCTGCGGATGCTTCAGTTCCGACTTGAAATAGGTGGCTGTCAGCGTCGTGGGCTGCGATCAACAGTGGGGTAAAGTGATTTCCGTGAGTTAAATTGGTCACACTGACTTCAATATCAGCGGCTAAGGTTGGTAGGCTGAATAATCCAGCAGCCATAAGACTTGCAGTCACTAGTGTACGTTTCATAACCGAGCTCCTTTGTTTAATTGCAGCCAGTATGCACAAGTGATCTCACCTACTTATCGCCAAATTATCACAAAAGGTTAACATCGTTAACTTGACTATAATAACGTGTGATAAAGTGAGTTCAAACCAACAAAAATAACAATGATTATGATTAGACAACTGACTCCCGCTGACTTTGATGCGGTAATCGCACTCGGTGAAATTGTCCATGGTAGTGGTTATATGGACACCGCGGAACTCACCGCGATTTATCACAAAGGCATTAAAAATGGCATTAATGCCAATTTTGTTGCGCTTGAAAATGAACAACTTATTGGTTTTCGGTTAACGTATGCCGCAGGTCAATGGCCACAAGATCAATGGTGTACTGTTGATAAGTGGTACGTGAAATTTGAAGATGTGTGTTATTTCAAATCAAACACCATTGCAGAATCTGCCCGTGGTCAAGGGCTTGGTGGGGAGCTATTAGCCGCCTCTAAAGCTGCGGTTATTGCTCAAGGGGCTAAAGCGGGGGTCAGCCATTTATGGCAGCAAAGTCCTAATAATGCTGCGGTGCGTTACTTTACTAAGGCGGGAGGGAAATTGATTGCTCAACACCCACAACGCTGGCATCAACGTTATATGGGCGATGATTACATTTGCGTCATATGCGATGAAGACTGCCATTGCGTTGCCAGTGAAATGCTACTGATTTTTTAATGTCTGCTCTCTAAATCAATAATAAAAAAGAAGACCAATATGTACGATCCGCTGATTAACTCGCATCCTAATAATCAAACGTTTGCCCCTAGCTATTGGGCAAGCACTCAAGCCTTACCCGCACCAACTGCTGCATTGTCTGGCCGCCAACAAACCAACGTTGCCATAGTAGGTGGTGGCTACACAGGCTTATTAACGGCCTATTATTTGGCAACCGAATTCAATATAGATTGCCATGTGTTAGAGGCCAACCAAGTTGGTTTTGGTGCCAGTGCGCGCAATGCTGGGTTTGTATTAAAAGGTTCGGGGCGTTTAGGGTACGCCGCCATGACTCAGCGTTGGGACTTAGCAACGACCAAGGGTATATACGATGAATTCACTCAAGCGGTAGCTAGAGTTGATGGGCTGATAAAACAACACAATATTGATTGTGAACCGCAAGAAGCGGGTTACTTGAAGGTGGCGCATAATCCTAAAGCATTAGTTACGCTGCAAAATGCTGCTAACTACATTCAACAAAATTTAGCCGATAGCCAAGACTCAGATGCCGAGTTTATCTCAAGCCAAGATTTTCGGGCTCAGTATTTAGATCATCATCAGGCCTATGGCGCGCTGCGTTTAAAAGACGGTTTTGGTCTCAATCCGCTTAAATTACTACTGGGTTATAAGTCGATGGTACAAAACCAAGGCGTGACTATTTCTGAGCAATCTTGCGTATTAGATTGGATTGAAGAGGGCGGCAAGCATCGTTTGATTACCGAAAGTGGTGAGCTGATTGCCAATAAAGTGATTATGGCGGGTAATGCTTATACCCCTAAACGGTTTAATCAGCGTATAGACGATAAATTTTTGCCTATATTAAGCAATGTGATTGTAACCGAGCCGCTTACCGCTCAAGAGCTTGCAGAGGCCGGTTTACATACTCATCAAGTGACCATGGACACCCGTATTTTAAAATACTATTACCGTTTATTACCTGACAATCGTTTATTGTTTGGTGGCCGTGGTGCGGTGTGGGGCAAAGATGCTGCTAATCCCGTTTATGGCGAGCGCTTAAAAATGGCATTAAATAAGTGCTTTCCAAGCTTAACCAATAAAGCGATTGCTTATAATTGGACGGGTTGGATTGCTGCTGCAATGGATGATATGCCCCATGTGTATAGCAAAGATGGTGTAGGGTACAGTTTAGGATATTGTGGTGCAGGAGTGTCTTTTAGTAGCCAAGCTGCGTATCGCTTAGCGCAAAGTATTGCGGGGGAAACATTACCCAATTTACCTTTGTATCAACAACCTTTGCCTAAGTTCCCCTTCACCCAAGCAAGACGGCTTGGGCAATGGGGTTATTATCATTATGGTTGGTTGAAAGATCGTTTTGGTTAACCGCCCATTTCTAGGTTAATAGGCGGCTTCTTAGTTAACCTATTACTTCACCAGTGCTTATTTTAGTTTCGTCTAATGGCTCAATTTTGAAATTGAAATAAGCATAAGATGCACTAATAAACGGACACACTAAGTTAAAGAAGGCGTAGGGCAGGTAAGCGACAGTCGCTACCCCAAGTGTACTGGCCATAAAGGCACCACAGGTATTCCATGGCACTAGCGGACTGGTTACGGTTGCTGAGTCTTCTAGTGAACGGCTTAAATTAACCGCCGCCAATTTACGGCGAGTGTATTCCACTTTTAACATTCGACCTGGCAGTACAATGGCTATGTATTGGTCCGCAGTAATGATGTTAGCGCCAATACACACCCCAAGGGTGGTAATAATCAAGCTAGCGGAACCCGTTACTACGGTGAGAATACTTTCTAAAATACGATTCAATAATCCAGTGACTTCCATTACGCCACCAAATGCCATAGCACACAGAATTAACCACACTGTCGTGACCATGCTGCTCATGCCACCACGGCTTAATAAATTATCTAATACCTCATCGCCCGTGTTAGCGACATAGCCGTCAAACATGGCTATCCATAAACCTTTTACTAACGCCACAATCGGCACTAGCGTGTCGTCGTGTACAAAGGCTATCACGTTATCAAACTGAAACAATGCCGCGCACACCGCACCAGCTAAGGTACCTAATATGACCGTTGGAAATGCTGGCATTTTGCGGTTAGCTAAATACAACACCACTAATAACGGGATCAATAAATGTATTCCTGGGCTATAGGTCTTATCCAATAAAGCCAAGGTATCTGCGAGTTGGTTTTCTATCGGGGCAGCCTCTGCTGTAAGGCCTAAAAAAGTAAAACCAATCAGGGCAATGATAATGCTGGGTACTGTGGTCCATGTCATGTGGCGGATATGGCTAAAAATGTCTGTACCCGCAACAGCAGGGGCAAGGTTTGTGGTGTCTGACATGGGTGACATTTTATCACCAAAATACGCGCCACTGATGATGGCACCAGCAGTAATATTGACATCTAATCCCATTGCAGACGAAATACCCACTAAGGCAATACCTAAGGTACCTGCAACGGTCCACGAGCTACCAATACTCAGTGCAACCACCGCACACAATAAACAGCAGGCAGTATAAAAGTAGTCTGGGTTAAGGATTTGCATACCATAATAAATCATCGTCGGAACTGTACCGGCTAAAATCCACGTACCAATGAGCGAACCTACGCTGAATAGAATCAATAAAGCACCGGTCGCAACACCAATACTTTTGACGATACCCCGTTCCATTTGATTCCAGCTATAACCATTTTTATAACCGATGATCATGGCAATACATGCCGCTAACACTAATGCGATTTGATTGGCGCCTGATGAGCTGTCTGAAGAAAACAGATAAACCGCTGCCGCGAGCATAAGAATAAGTGCAAAAACGGGGATTAGTGCATCAAGCAAGCTGGGTTGCTTGTGCTCGGAGGGTGTCGTTTGAGACATGAAAGGTCCTTTATTATCATTATTATTGACCAATATCGATAAAGCGATTTGGTGTTAGTTGTTATTAATTAATTGTTGTTGATATCAAATCAGGTCTAGAGATGAAGTAAATATTTGAAAGTGAGAATGGTTCACCGTCGAATATCTCTACCTGAGATTTTTTGTTTATAAGTTGATAACTTATTTGTAACAGACACACATCCTGACATAAAAAGATGTGATAAGTCGAACATTGTTAGCTTTGAGGGGAGAACTTTTGAAAGGATATGGTGACTATTATGGAACTGTGTGATTAGTTAGTTATTTCTATTGGTTATATATGCGTAAGAAGCTAGATCGTATGAATAAGTTTGAATAAGTTTGAAAAAACACGGTTGAGGATATCCGCTGTAACCAGAGATATCCTCATTAAAAGGGGAGACTGTAACTAATTTTGTGTAACTGCTTATCAAAACGTACTCTATTGAGAGTTAAAAATAGGCAGATAATCATGAACAAAAAAGATATTGAAGCTTTTGCTAAAGAAGCAGCTAAAAGCATTAAAACACCAGAAGACTTAAATCAATTTAGTCAGATGCTCAAGAAGATAACGGTCGAGGCCGCTCTTAATGCCGAAATGGATGAACACCTGGGTTATGAGAAACACCATAAATCCACTTCTGCTAATAGCCGTAACGGGAAAACCAGCAAGCGCATTCAAACTGAAGATGGCCAGTTTGAGCTTGATACGCCGCGAGACCGTGAAGGCAGTTTCGAACCTCAGTTAGTTAAAAAGCACCATACCTCTATGGACGATAAAATATTGTGGCTCTACGCTCAAGGCATGAGTACTCGTGATATCGTTCAAGCCTTTGATGAATGGTACGGCGCAGAGATATCACCCACGTTAGTTTCTCGCGTAACCAACGCCGTTCTCGAGCAAGTTATTGAGTGGCAAAGTCGACCTTTAGATGCCATTTACCCAATCGTTTACCTTGATTGTATCGTCATAAAAATCCGTCAGGATAAGCGCGTTATCAACAAATCAATTTTCTTAGCATTAGGAATTAACCTTGAAGGCCATAAAGAACTAATGGGGCTTTGGATAGCTGAAAATGAAGGGGCTAAATTTTGGTTAGGTGTCCTCACTGAACTGCAGCAACGAGGCGTTGAGGACATTCTCATCGCTTGTGTTGATGGCTTAAAAGGCTTCCCTGACGCTATAAATACCGTTTATCCAGATACTCATGTACAACTCTGTATCGTACATATGGTCAGAAATTCGTTAAAGTACGTATCGTGGAAAGACTACAAGGCAGTCACAGCGGACCTTAAGAGCATTTATCAATCCGCAACGGAGGAGGAAGCGTTACTCGAACTCGATCGTTTCAGCGATACCTGGGATGAGCAATACCCCCAAATAAGCAAGTCATGGCATAATCATTGGCATAACTTAAATACGTTTTTTAACTACCCTCAGGATATTCGTAAGGCTATCTACACAACAAATGCTATTGAGTCATTAAACAGCGTGATTAGACGAGCGTTGAAAAAACGTAAGGTATTCCCAAGTGATGACTCAGCTAAAAAAATGGTTTACCTTGCTATAAAAGAAGCCAGTAAAAAATGGACCATGCCCATTCGAAACTGGCGTACTGCGATGAATCGATTTATTATTGAATTCGAAGACAGAATTGTGAAACATATTAACTAAATTGCAGTTACACAGAATCTGTTACACCCTCTAAAAGGGGCGACTTTTTTAGCATTTATAGGTCAATATTACTTAATACGCCGTAACAATTATTTATTTAAATGTTTCAAGATGGCTTTTTCTGCATCAGCTTTAGTGGCTTTACCTTTAGGGATATCAACTTTTTCTAAGGCTTTATGGCCTGTCATATCTTCTGCAATATTTAACCAATCAGTATGCCAATAGAAAGAGTTGCCATTGGCGGTGTGCCAATTATGAAGCCCTGATTTTTCGCCTTGATAAATCAGGTCGCTGTTATTAAATCTCATTAAATCCTCCAATAATCATTTCGATTATGTTATCTAAAGTACAGGAGTTCGAAGCATTAAACTAACCAAACTCCTTTCTAATTATTAGATTGCTCTTTGAAGTGTGTTATTTTCGTGATCTAAATCATAGAAGTTGTTAATTATAGCTAAGGTAAACTGTAATTAATCTTTGATACATATGCAGATTATAAAAAAACCTGTGATGTTGCCATCACAGGTTTTTAGCGAACTAAATTAACTATTCAGTTATTAGCTTTTAGCTTGCTCGCGCGCAATGGCGCGATAGGCAATATCAGTACGAAAATACACATCATCCCAATGAATGGCATCTACTAATGCGTAAGCCGACTTTTGCGCTTCGGTCACCGTGTTACCTAATGCGGTAGCACATAATAC
This sequence comes from Shewanella polaris, assembly GCF_006385555.1. NCBI lineage: Bacteria > Pseudomonadati > Pseudomonadota > Gammaproteobacteria > Alteromonadales > Shewanellaceae > Shewanella > Shewanella polaris. The sequence goes on from NZ_CP041036.1 coordinate 539,178, forward strand.
TCGGCCGCCATTAGTGACAACATGGCCGTCTTTAATACTAGTACCAGCATGGAACACTTTACCGTTGGTATCGCCAAGAGTTAAGCCGTCAATGACATCACCTTTGTGATAAGCATCTGGATAACCGCCAGCGGCTAACACAACGCCTACCGCTGCACGCAAGTCAAACTCTGCAGTTACTTTGTCTAATTCACCACGAGTTGCGGCTAAACAAAGTTCTACAATATCTGACTGCAAACGCATCATAATCGGTTGGGTTTCTGGGTCGCCAAAGCGGCAGTTGTATTCAAGCACTTTCGCGCTACCGTCTGGTGAAATCATTAAACCTGCGTATAAGAAGCCGGTATAAACGTTACCTTCAGCGGCCATGCCATCTACCGTTGGACGGATAACATTAGCGATAGTCCAGTCGTGTACCGCTTGAGTCACAACGGGTGCAGGAGAATAGGCTCCCATGCCGCCAGTGTTAGGGCCATAGTCGCCATTATCGCGGGCTTTATGGTCTTGGCTGGTGGCCATAGCAAGAATATTCTTACCGTCTACCATGACAATAAAGCTGGCTTCTTCACCCTTCAAGAATTCTTCAATTACCACACGTGAACCGGCATCACCAAACTTATTGCCTGCTAGCATATCGTCAATGGCTGCATCGGCTTCTGCTTGGTCCGCAGCGATGATGACACCTTTACCCGCAGCTAAACCGTCGGCTTTAATTACAACCGGAAAGCCTGTTTTGTTTGTGAGTTCGGTAACGTACGCTTTAGCTGGAACGATGTCGGTGAAGTTTGAATATTCAGCCGTTGGAATATGATGACGAGCCAAAAAGTCTTTAGTAAAAGCTTTTGAAGACTCAAGCTGTGCCGCGCCTTTGGTTGGGCCAAAAATGGCTAAACCAGCTGCATTAAAAGCATCAACTAGGCCTAGCGATAATGGTACTTCTGGGCCGACAATAGTAATCGCGATGGCATTATCTTTGGCAAAGGCGACAAGTGCGTCAATTTGCTCGACATCAATTGCAACGTTTTCTAACTTAGGTTCTAAAGACGTACCAGCATTACCGGGTGCAACAAACACTTTTTCAACTTGAGCGGACTGAGCCGCTTTCCAAGCTAGAGCATGTTCACGACCGCCACCACCAATTATAAGTACCTGCATCTTTAATCCTTTTATAGCTATGCTCTAATTCGTTAAACAAAATTTAAAAAGTATCGCTTGTTATCTATGTTTGCAAAAGCATTTAGCAAAAACATGATTGATAAGCGATACCTATATTTGATATTAGCGTTTATTAGTGGCGGAAGTGACGCATGCCAGTAAACACCATGGCCATACCGTGCTCGTCTGCTGCGGCGATGATTTCTTCATCGCGGATTGAACCACCCGGTTGGATGATACAACTAATACCCGCTGCTGCAGCTGCGTCAATACCATCACGGAATGGGAAAAACGCATCTGATGCCATTACTGAGTTTTCAACCACTAAGCCTTCATCGGCAGCTTTAATGCCCGCAATCTTAGCAGAATAAACGCGGCTCATTTGGCCTGCGCCGACACCAATGGTCATACCATCTTTGGCGTAAACAATGGCGTTAGATTTAACAAACTTAGCCACTTTCCAGCAGAACATTAAGTCTTTTAATTGTTCAGCGGTTGGTTGACGCTTCGATACCACTTTAACGTCGGTTAAACTCACCATACCTTGATCGCGGTCTTGTACTAACAAACCACCGTTAACGCGTTTGTAGTCAAGTGAAGTTGTTTTAGTGTTCCATTCACCACATTCTAATAAACGCACGTTAGCTTTTGCTGCAATGATATCGCGTGCGGCTTGGCTGACTTTAGGGGCAATGATGACTTCAACAAACTGACGGTCAACAATCGCTTGTGCCGTTTGAGCATCTAACTCTTGGTTAAAGGCGATGATGCCACCAAATGCTGATGTTGGGTCAGTTTTAAATGCGCGGTCATAAGCTTCTAACAAGTTAGCGCCTAATGCCACACCACAAGGGTTGGCATGCTTAACAATAACGCAGGCTGGGCCTTCGAATTCTTTTACACATTCAAGAGCTGAATCGGTATCGGCGATATTGTTGTAAGACAAAGCCTTACCTTGTAGCTGAATAGCACTGGCAACAGAGGCTTCATCAATTTGCGTGTCGACGTAAAATGCCGCTTTTTGATGACTGTTTTCACCGTAACGTAAGTCTTGTTTTTTTACAAACTGACTATTGAAAGTACGTGGAAATGTTGAATCATCATGACATTCGTCAGTGCTGTGTGCAGGAACCATGGTGCCAAAATAATTAGCAATCATACCGTCATATGCAGCGGTGTGTTCAAAGGCTGCAATGGCTAAGTCAAAACGTGTTGCGAGTGTAGTGCTGCCGTTGTTGGCTTGCATCTCTGTGATGACGCGGCTGTAGTCTTTAGCATTAACCACAATTGTGGTGTCTTTGTGGTTTTTAGCTGTAGAACGAACCATGGTAGGGCCGCCAATGTCGATGTTCTCGACTGCATCCGCTAAAGTGCAACCTGGTTTTGCTACAGTTTGAGCAAATGGGTATAGGTTAACCGCAACCAAATCGATTGGGTTAATGGCATTTTGTTCCATGACGATTTCGTCAATACCGCGACGGGCTAAAATGCCGCCGTGGATTTTTGGATGTAGGGTTTTAACACGACCATCCATAATTTCTGGATGACCAGTGTAGTCAGAAACCTCAATTACCGGGATGTTATTGTCTGCAAGTAATTTTGCAGTACCGCCCGTAGATAGGAGTTCAACACCTTGTGCATGCAGCGCTTGTGCAAATTCAAGGATTCCAGTTTTATCTGATACGCTTAATAGCGCGCGACGAATTGGTCTGACATTATTCATGTAGGTACAGGGTCCACTAGTTAGATTTTAAGGATCTTTCGTAAAACAGAGTCATCAAAAATCCGCTTTACCAAAGTCCCTCATGGTGTGTTTTGATTGTTTAACACCTTCTAGACTGATTGCATTGTGATTCTGGCGGGCGTATTTTATCGTAAACCGCTTCTATTGGGTGTTTTTTCTGTGTGATTTCACAATATTGAAATAAGAACAAAGATACATAAAGATAATCGTTGAACAACCCTTGACCTTGGATGTAACTCTAAGGTTTATACTAATGTATAATTTGGAGTACCTAATGCTAAAATTTATCTCTATCTGAGGTTGAAATATGTACCGAATAGGTGAACTGTCTGCCTTGTACGACATTAAGGCTGACACATTACGGTTTTACGAAAAGCACGGTTTGCTGTCGCCATCAAGCCGATCTGATGCCGGATATCGATTGTATAACCACAGCGATTCTGAACGACTTAAATTTATATTACGTGCCAAGGCTGTCGGTTTTTCACTTAACGATATTACCGAGTTATTGTCTATTGAAGTTGATAGGTCTAACCGTGCCTGCGCTGAAGTAAAAGGTGTAGTCGATACCAAGCTTGAGCAAGTAGAAGCCAAATTAGCTGAGTTGCAACATTTTGCGACTTCGCTGAAAAGTTTATCGAATACCTGTTGTGGCGGCCCTGATAGTGCTGAGCATTGCTCAATACTCGAAGCGTTAGAGTCGTCAGATAAGCATATTATTGCCAAAAAAGAACATCATCATTTTGCCTCATCAGGTCATAAGGACTAATTATGTTATTGACCAATTTTATGCACTTATTTTTAGAATCCGCACCATGGTTATTACTGGGTTTGGTGCTAGCTGGGTTGCTTAAAGTGTTTGTGCCTATGGTATGGATGCAAAAGCAACTTGGTGGGCATGGAATGAAAACCGTAGTGAAAGCTGCATTATTAGGCGCACCTTTACCTTTATGCTCGTGTGGCGTTATTCCAGCCGCAGTAGGTTTGCGTCGCGCTGGAGCTTCAAAAGCGGCAACGACTTCGTTTTTAGTGTCGACACCAGAAACGGGAGTTGATTCAATTACTGTGTCGTATGTATTACTTGGACCTTTTATGGCCATAGTGCGACCTATTGCAGCTATTACCAGTGCCATAGTAGCGGGTTTATTGGTGGGGCGTGATGACGATGATGGTATTCCTGCGTCAACATCTGTTAAAGCACAAACGGCAAATGATTCAACAACGAGTGCCAAACCGGTTTCATCATGCTGTGGGTCCAAATCAACTACTAGCTCTGATAGCGGCTCTGAAATAAAATCAACATGTAAAACAGCCACTAGCAACATGCAAAATGCTAGCGTAAAAATGACTGCGATTAAACCAGAAGCAGTTAAGCATCAATCGGTGTTGAGCCCAATGGCGCCAGCGAGTTCGCTAACTGGCAATGTTTTAGAAGCGAAACAGAGTAGCTGTTGTAGCAGCAAAGCAACTGATAAACCTATTGAATCTACACCTTCAGGGTGTTGTAGTAGTAAAGTAAAAGTCGAAACGGCATCAAGCTGTTGCAGTAGCAAAACCGACTCACAAGCTGAAGTGGCACCCACAAGTAGCTGTTGTGCCGCTAAAGTGGTAAGCCATGCGCCGAGCGAAAGTAATGACGAAGCCAGTTGCTGCGCTTCAACTCAAGATTTGGCAACAGAACTGAAGCACAACAGCGTGTTTAGTCGAGTATTATCTGGCTTACATTATGCAGCCACCGATTTGGTTAGAGACACAACGTTGTGGTTATTAGTGGGACTATTTTTTGCTGCACTAGTACAAACGTATGTACCAACTGACTTTTTGGTTAAATGGGGCGATGGTATTTTGGCGATGTTAGTGATGGTATTAGTGTCGATTCCTATGTATATCTGCGCTACTGCCTCAACGCCTATTGCTGCTGGTTTGCTATTAGCAGGTGTGTCGCCTGGTGCGGTATTAGTCTTTATGATGGCAGGGCCAGCGACCAATATTGCCACCTTAGGCGTGGTAACTAAAGAATTAGGTAAACGCGCATTGTATGGCTATTTAGGGGGCGTGATTGGGGTGTCGCTGGTGTTTGGTGTGTTGGTCAATTACTTAGTCGACACGTTTGGTTTTGAAGTCATGCCGCAAATAGGTGAAGAACATGCTTTATTGCCAGCTGGTGTAGTGGCCGTTTCTGGCATCGTGCTTGCTGTGTTAATGGCCAAAGTCTTGTGGGACATGATCCCAAAAGGTAATAAAGAAAAAAGTTGTTGCTCATAATGAATGAGTCAAAATAGATTAACCAATATGTGCTCACCAAACCTTGTCTAGCCAAAAATCGCGTTAAGTTTTTCTGCTAATCTGATGCCTGCCTGCTGTAAACGTTGTTCGATAATCGGCGTATTAATAAATACATAGTGAAAACGTAAGTCATCTTCGCCTTGATAATTCTTTTCTAATTGGTAGGTATTTTCTCTTAGTTGTTTAGACTCATCAGCCCATTGAAAATAGCTTTTCCCTACCCACAAAGTGCGTTGTTTATCTGTAATGCGGTTTAAAAAATGGCTGTATTCTGTGTAACTTAATTGTTGCTGTTCAATTAGTTTGCTGTCCCACACAGTATGTAGATTAGTGTCATCACCAAACCATTTGATTTTTATTGTATTTCCACCTTTATCATGGCTGTGGCCAACATGAAGAGGTTGGTGAATATCACCAACAAAGTGTACGTAAAATGCTAATGCTTGCCACTTATCTTGCTGACTTGCTTTAGGATTTTTTAATACTTTTTCAAAACGTTGCAAACTTTCGATGATATCGCCATCAGGATTGCGTTTGACGCTTTGCCAAGTCTCATCGTCTTCAATTGAAATATAATGCCATGGCGCCGCACGATCCCAAGTTTTATCGGAGCGAATTTCATCTGCCCAAGTCGATATCTGCGCTAAGCTTTCGCCATCCGTTAGTTGGTTTATTTTCTGTTGGGCTTTTGGGATTAAATTGTCTTGAGCGATTTGGCCCACAATTCTATGGCCTAATTGACCAAATGCTTCAGCTGGAGTGCTGAGTGTTAGGCTGATAAATACACTGCCAGCAAGCAGTAACATGTTATTCAGTAAAACAGACGATTTCATAAAACTTCCCAATTCATTGTTGTTTCTAAGGCAAGAGCGGCGTCTTTAATGTGCCCGCTTACAAAATGATTTTTGTTCCGTGACACAGACTTAAGTCGCGACTATATAGCAACTATATGACATTTATGTGTTACTCCAAGGTTGTTTTACTGTTACTTACTTCGTTTAAAAATGACATTAAAATGCAACATATTCTCTCTAAGCTTCGCCCTGAAGTTTTTGCTCTATTGATTTACTAAGCCCGATAAAAGGGTAACTAAACACTAAAATATTCAGGGGTCTGAAATGTTGTTTAATCATAAGATGAGTCGTCTCGCGCTAGCGACATGTTTTGCTATGGGAATTGCTTTACCAGCAATGGCGGCTGATACCGCATCTGATATCCGAGGTCATATTGTTGGGCCTGCGGGTAATGCCGTTACCGATGCAAAAATTACTATTATCCACCAACCAACAGGCACAGTTACTGAAGTGCCAGTAAGTGCTTCGGGTCAATTTACCGCTCGAGGATTACGTGTTGGCGGTCCTTACATTATTAAAGTCGACTCTGATGCATTTGCAGATACCGAGGAAGGTAATGTATACCTTGGATTGGGCGAAACATTCCGTTTTAACCGGACGCTAGAAAATGTGACCAATATGGAACGTGTTGGCGTCGTTGGCAGTGCAATTTTTCACCGCAGCGCTGGCGGTAACAGTGATTTTGGTGAGCAAGATATCGCTAACGCGCCCGGTATTAACCGTGATTTAAAAGATGTGTTGCGCCAAAACCCAATGGCGGTTGTGGGTACAGATGGTATTTCAATGAGCGTGGCGGGCATGAACCCACGGTTTAACACTTTTGTTGTAGATGGTATTTCTCAAAACGATGATTTTGGACTTAATTCAAATGGCTATCCAACTCAGCGTTCACCTATTTCTATTGATGCAGTAGAGAGTGTTGCGCTTAATGTATCACCTTATTCTGCTCGCAGTGGTGGTTTTACCGGTGCACAAATTAATGCGGTAACTAAGTCGGGTACCAATGATTTATCCGGTACCGTTTTTTGGGAAACTACCAATGACAGCATGGCGGGTGATGGTAAAGATCAAGACACTGGCGAATCATTAACCCAAGATTTTGAAGAAACCACATTTGGTGGAACAGTTGGCTTTCCTTTAATTAAAGATACGTTATTTTTCTTTGGTTCATATGAGAATTTTGATGCGCCAAAGTCGGCAGAATGGGGACCACAAGGCGGCGGTTTTGCCAATGAGTCAGATATAACGTCAGAAGAACTTACTCAGGTTCAACAAATCGCTCAGTCTGTTTATGGTCTTGAAAGCATTGGCGGTTATACCACCTCACCACAAGAAAAAGATGAAAAGATCTTAGCTAAAATAGATTGGAACATTAATGACCAACATCGTGCCAGTTTTACTTACCAATCGACCATAGGTAATTTAACTAACAACATGTCATCGAGTGATTCGTCATTAAAATTATCAAGTACTTGGTATGACAAAGAAGAAACCTTAGAGACTTACGCAGCAAATTTATACAGCGATTGGACTGACGATTTTAGTACAGAAATCAAAATTGCTTACAAAGATACGACCACTAAATCGAAAACAATTGATGATTTAGGCATTGGTATGGTGACAGTGCAAACCTACGAAGATTCAGGTGACAACATAATTTTTGGCACCGATAGATCTCGCCAAGCAAATGAATTAAATAATCAAAATCTTGAGCTACGCTTTGTAGGTGACTACTATTTAGGTGACCATGATATTGGCTTTGGTGTGCAATATAATAGCGTTGAAGTATTTAACTTGTTTGCTCAAGATGTACTGGGTACTTGGGAGTTTGATTCTATTGACGACTTTGAAAATGGCGCGGTAGGTGATTTTAATTATCAAAATGCCATTTCTGCTAATGTGAATGATTTAAGTGCTAGTTATAACATGGACACTTTAGCGTTGTTTGTTGAAGATTCATGGGATATTACTGAAGATTTAGAGCTTACGTTCGGCATGCGTTATGAAACAATTAGTATGTCTGACGCACCTACGTTAAATGATAATTTTGTTAGTCGATATGGATTTTCTAACAACGAAACCTTAGATGGCCAAGATATTTGGTTACCGCGTGTGGGACTTAAATATTTATTAAGCGATGATGTGACCTTATACGGTGGTGTGGGTCGATACAGTGGTGGTTCTCCGTCAGTATGGATTTCAAATAGTTTTTCAAATGATGGCAATAGCTTATTAAGTTATAACGAAGGTTGGAATGACACTTGGGGAACGCCTGATTTTGCTAATGTTCCAACTGAGGCTCAAACGGGTTTAGTGGGTGGTGATGGTAACGTCAATGCTATTGATCCTAACTTTGAATTACCTTCTGACTGGCGTGCAAGTATTGGTTTTGACAGTACGTGGGATTTAGGTGCCTTAGGTGATGATTGGTTTGTAGGCGGTGAATTTTTATATATCCAAAAAGAAAATGACTTAGCGTGGGTTGACTTAGCCCGTCGCGAAGTCAATGTTGATGGTACTGGGCGTGTTGTGTATGAAACATGGGACCCATTAGCTAATAATGGTGCTGGCGGTAATACTGAACGTTATGACCTAATGTTAACCAATGCTGAAGATGATGGTTCAAGTAAAACATTGAGCTTCTCTATTGCTAAAGAGTGGGATATGGGCCTTAGCATGCGTGCTGGTTATGCTTATAACTCAGTTAAAGAAGGCAACCAAGGTTCATCTTCTACAGCAACATCTAACTACCAATATACTCCAGTGCAATACGATCGTAATGGCACAACCATGGGAACTGGGTATTATGAAACACCACATCGTTTCACGTTCAGCTTAGGTTATGACGTGGAATTTGTAGCAGGTTACAACTCAAGCTTTAATTTATTCTATGAGGCGAGAGAAGGTAGTCCAGTAACATGGGCACTAGGTTCATATCGTGATGGTAATTTAGGTGACCAAAGCTATTTTTCTAGTTCATCATATTACTTACCTTATATTCCAACAGGGGCTGATGATGCCAATGTCGAGTATGCTGGTGGATTGACTTATGAGGAATTTAAAGCGGCCATTGATGAAATTGGTTTAAGTGAATATGCAGGAAGTATTGCTCCCAAAGGTACTGACAACCAACCATGGATCCACCAGTTGGACTTCCGTTTTACTCAAGAATTACCAGGGTTTACTGATGAGCATAAAGGTATTTTATACTTTGATATCAAAAATGTGCTTAACCTAGTGAATGATGATTGGGGCGTGGTTGAATACCAAAGCTACAATACGGCTAAATTGGTTGATCATGACTATAATGCTGATACTGGTGTTTATACATATTCAGTACCCTATGGTCAAGATGGTATCGAAACCAGTAATCACAACACTTATGATATCAATCAGTCTGCTTGGCAACTTAAAGTAGGTGTGAAGTACAAGTTTTAATATTGGTTAATTAATCACTGTTGAATGGTGTACGAACAAAAATACCGAGCAAATGCTCGGTATTTTTATGTTGCTATAATGTGTAAATGAAGCTTTTTATAAATAAATATCTTTATAAAAACTATTTATGAACTACTTGATATTACTAGCAATATTTTCAGGAACATGTTTAGCGTGCTTGGCTGCACGTTTCTCTTTTAAAGACATTGCCGGTTTCTTCTTCGCTTCTTTTGAATTATTACGTTCTTTGCTCATTTGTATTACTCCTAGTATGCATAATGCGTAACTAACTTAATGAAATTCTTGTTATCAGTACCAAATGTGCTTATTAATCAGTCACCTGATACTCACTTAGAATTTGAACAATTTATTGAACCAAACTTATCATTGATATTGCGAATACTGGGGTGAAATAACCTATCCAGAAGATGAACATTAATCACCCGACACATTTGATAATAGCACCTAGTTAGTTAAAAATAGCTATATATCCTATAGATTATTTTATGCTTAAAAACGTTTTTTTAATTATGAGATTTGCGAGTCACAAAATCTGGAACCTCAAGCACTCCTTCATTCCAACGATCAAACAATGCAGTATATAAAAACTCTACAAAAACGCGGTATTTTCTAGGTAAATATACTCGTTGAGGAAAACTCAATGTTACTTTAGTTTGCATCATTGGGAAGTCTTCCAAAATTGGCACTAGTTGTTGATTAGCTATGGCTTCTTGTGCAATAAATACTGGTACGGCCGTAATGCCTAATCCTTCAATAGCGGCTTCTCTGGCAAAAGTGACATTATTGACTTTAAGCTGTGCGGGCGGATCAAGGTCAAGCCAATGAGTTCCATCAAAAATACGCCAACCGCCATCTATATGGGCGGATTGTAATTTTATTGCTGTGTGGTGTATTAAATCTTGTGGAACCAATGGCGTGCCATGTTTCTGTAGGTAATTCGGGCTTGCCATCAATACTCGACTGGCCGTAACAAGTGAATAACTTTGCAACCTTGAGTCTTGTTGCTCAGTAATTTGAAACAGAAAATCGACCCCTTCTTCAATTACATCTACCTTTCGATTTGTCAGTTCAGCATCAATGGTAATGTTGGGGTAAGCCGCCAGAAACCGAGCAAAAATACGACCTAAAAATAATTGGCCTAACTCGATAGGACAAATCACTTTTAAATTGCCTTTAATGTCTTGTTGGCTAGCGCTGAGAAGATCTTGAGCATTTTGTAAATCTTGCAAAATTTTATTGATGCGATGGTAATAACTCGACCCAGCTTCAGTGAGCTTTAACGCCCTTGTCGTTCGAAACAACAGCTGTACACCAGCATCGGCTTCTAAGTCTGCCACCTTACGGCTTACCGTCGCTTTGGTTATCCCAAGTGCTTTAGCTGCACCAGTAAAGCTGCCTTGCTCTACAACTTGCGAGAATATTTGAACACGATTGAGATCCATATTGTTACACCTGTGGAACAGTAGGTTGAATTTTTACTATCTAATAAAGTAGAGGAAACAGTAGTAAACTAGAGCAGAATAAATTAGGAGTCAAACATGTCTATCAATAAGCGGTTAGTGTTAGTACCAAGTATTATTTTAGCGTTAGTTGTTGCAGGCGTTTATTGGTGGTCACAAGTTCGTTATATCGAGTCAACGGATAACGCCTATGTTGAGACAGACATTTCTAACATTAGTGTCAAAGTACCAGGCTATATTGTGCAGTCTACTGTGGTTGATAATCAGCATGTCAATGCAGGTGAATTATTAGCACAGCTGGAAGACAGCCAGTTTGTCGCCAAGCTAGCACAAAGCCAAGCGGTGCTAGCCAGCTCGAAAGCTAACTTACAAACTCTGGCAGCTAAAGTTGATTTGCAACAAGCATTAATTAACCAAGCTAAGGCAGCTGTTGTGGCATCTCAGTCTGAACAATTAATTGCCAAACAGCAACTTGCGCGTTCACAAAAGCTAAAAGCCAGTAATTACAGCTCGCAAAATGATGTGGATCAACTGCAAGCCAACTTTGACTCGGCTTCTGCTCATGTAGACGAAGCGCAAGCTGCACTTGTGGCGAAGCAGCGTGAATTGTCGGTATTTAATGCACAGTTGTTGGAAGTTCATGCTGATGTTGATCAAGCCAAAGCCAGTGTAGAGCTGGCTAATATTCAGTTAGCTGATACACGTATTACGGCACCATTTTCCGGCATTATTGGTAAACGTGGTGCCTTAGTGGGCCAATATGTACAGCCAGGACAAGCCCTGTTCAGTTTAGTACCAGACTCACAAGTGTGGATAACGGCTAACTTTAAAGAAACTCAAATAGAGCATATGCAACCTGGTCAACATGTAAAAGTTAGTTTAGATGCTTATCCTGATGATATTTTTAATGGTTTTATTGACAGTTTAGCACCTGCGTCAGGTTCTAAATTTAGTTTGTTACCCACTGAGAATGCTACCGGTAATTTCACTAAAATTGTTCAGCGTATTCCGGTCCGTATTCGTCTTGAGCGCGATCAACCATTATCAACTGTTGGGCGTATTTTGCCTGGATTAAGTGCCGTGGTTAAAGTTGATACTGAATCTGCGACCCAATCACACGCACTAGCTAAGTCATCAGTTGGCCAGCAAGCACCTGTGACAGCAGGACACTAATATGAGCCAGTCAGCTGCAGAGGTAAATACTTCTGAAGTTCATCCTAATAATACCTTAGATAACAAACCGACAGGTTATCAGCGGGGAAGTTTTCGATCTTGGGTAGCGGTTATTGGTGGATTAATTGGTGCGTTTATGGCGATTTTGGATATTCAAATCACCAACGCGTCGATGAAAGAGATTCAGGGCAGCTTGGGGGCGACGCTAGAAGAAAGTAGTTGGATTGCCACGGCTTATTTAGTGGCTGAAATGATCGCTATCCCGCTCTCAGGTTGGTTGAGTACAGGATTATCTACTCGTCGTTATTTACTGTGGACCACAGCAGCTTTTATTGTCGCGTCGGTATTATGTTCAATGTCCTGGAACCTTGAATCGATGATCGCTTTTCGGGCTTTGCAAGGGTTCTTTGGCGGGGCATTAATTCCATTGGCATTTAGACTGATCCTTGAGTTTTTACCTGACAATAAGCGCGCCATGGGGATGGCATTGTTTGGGGTGACGGCCACATTTGCACCGTCTATTGGCCCAACATTAGGAGGCTGGCTTACCGAACAATTTAGCTGGCATTATTTATTCTACATCAATGTTCCGCCAGGTTTATTAGTGATGGCGATGTTGGCTTATGGTTTAGAGCGCCAATCGATTATTTGGGATAAGTTAAGAGATGCCGATTACTCTGGCATTGTCACCATGGCATTGGGCATGGGCTGTTTAGAAGTCGTGTTAGAAGAGGGCAACCGTAAAGACTGGTTTGGCTCTGATCTTATTCGCAATCTCGCCATAATTGCCGCGATTAATATCAGTTTATTTATTTGGATCCAGTTACGTAAAGCGCAGCCATTAGTGAATATCCGTTTGCTTGCTCAGCGCGACTTTGCGTTGTCCACAGTGGCTTACTTTTTATTGGGTATGGCCCTATTTGGTGCCATTTACATGATCCCGCTGTACTTATCCCAAATTCATGATTATACGCCGTTAGAAATTGGCAAAGTGATTATGTGGATGGGCTTTCCGCAGTTATTAGTGCTGCCATTTGTGCCAAAATTAATGCAAAAATTTGATCCGCGCTATTTGGCAGCGCTGGGTTTTGCGTTATTTGCGACGAGCTATTATATGAATAGCCATATGACTATTGATTACGCTGGCGATCAAATGATTACCTCGCAAATTGTGCGTGCTTTAGGGCAACCGTTTATTTTGGTTCCTATTGGAATTTTAGCAACAATGCACCTTAAACCGCACGAAAATGCCTCTGCTTCGACGGTATTGAATGTGATGCGTAATTTAGGTGGGGCGTTTGGTATCGCGATGGTGGCGACGTTAACTGATAACCTTGCGAGAGGGCATCTGGCGCATATTAAAGAGACTTTACCGGCCGTTAGTTCACAAGCGTATAATTATATAGAACATACCAGTTCTATATTGCAAATTGCGGGTTCTGATGCGGTGAGTGCTAATGCTCAAGCTTATGCCTTGCTTGCTAAAAATATGTCACAACAAGCGTATATTCAAGCCTACAATGACGTGTTTTTTATCATGGCGTGTTTTCTTTTCACTGCTGTCATCGCGGTTTTGTTTATCCGAAAACCACCCGAAAAAAACCCATCTGATGAACCAAATGAAGTACATTAATCATGTTAATATGGCTTGAGTTTGGCAGAAATAAATAAGGTTTTTGATGACAGTACAATGGTTAGACGTTGGTTTTTCTGAATTGACGCTTGAACAGCTTTACGGGTTATTACAATTGCGAGTCGATGTTTTTGTTGTGGAGCAAAATTGTCCATATTCTGAATTAGATGGAAAAGATAAACATCCGCAAACCAGGCACTTATTGGGTGTGAATGAACAGGGTGATATAGAGGCTTATAGCCGCGTGTTAGCGCCCGATATTAGTTACCCTCAAGCAAGTATTGGCCGTGTCGCTGTTACTAAATCGGCGCGAGGTCAGGGTGTTGCAAATCAATTAATGCAGCGAGCAATAGCAATTGCCAAACATCGCTGGCCTGAAGACCATATCCAAATTGGTGCTCAAGATTATTTACGTCATTTTTATCAACAGCTTGGATTTGTGGTTAATTCTGATGTGTATCTCGAAGACGGAATTGAACATCTTGATATGCTGCTAATGTATAAAACTAAGGAAACATAATGCCAGATTATACCATTAACACCCAACAGATTGTTTGCGTGGCCCAATTTGTGGCAAAAGCGGGCAAGCGTGATGCCTTAATTGCGGTGTTGGCAAGTTTAGTGCCCGATACCCGTTGTGAGCTAGGCTGTATTCGTTATGAATTGAATGTCAGTATTGAAGACGATAATAAAGTCGCCTTTGTTGAAAAGTTTGCTAGCCGTGAGGCGTTCGATCAACATTGTGCTAAAGATGCTATTGCACATTATTTTCATAATGTCATGCCTGAGCTGGTTGAGTCGCACCATGTTGAAGTATTTAACCAGGTAATTGCTTAAGCATTTTTGAGCAAATATACACAGATGTTAATAATACCAATCTCATTAAATATCTGGTCAGTTCAGAGTCACTCAGGTTTTTTAATTCAAGGCGCATTGATGTAGAAATGGTTGTTCCCTTTTAAATCGATGTAACACAGAAGTGGAATACCTGAGAGACTCCATTCTGGCGGGTTTCAAAGTCCTTTATCCTTCGTTAGATGCTTTCAAAATAGAATCACTATTCGCTTCAATCATCTGCCTTGTCTACAGCACTTTGAACTCCCGCTGAAAGATCACATATTTAATAGGATTGGTATAAGATAATAAATACAAAAATGCCAGTCTACATAGACTGGCATTTTTTATTCATTTATGGTGTTTAGCCGAAGCTTATACCAGAATGATTAGAAGTCGTAACGTGCGCCAACAGTGAAGATGTTGTCATCTTCTAAATCAACTTTCGCTAATCCAACTTTATGGTCGCCTTCATACATCGCATAGTGGCCATAAACTAATGTTGACTTAGATACACGGTAATCAGCACCTACAGTAATTTGGGTAACATTAATATCAGTACCATATTCGGCAACGCTGTTTGTAAAGTACTTACCAAATCCAGCTTCATCTTGACCGTATTCAGCTTTTAAGTTTACGCCGTTAAGGTCGTAAGCTACGTTAACGAAGAAAGAATTACCTTCTCTATAATCTTCGTCATTTACTTGGCTTTCAGTGTTTTGGAATAAACCGCCTACTTTAAAGTCACCAAATTTAGCTTGTGCAACACCACGATAAGAATCTGTTCCATTAATGGTGTTGTAGCCAGCAGCTAAATAATAGTTGTGCGCTTTGAATTTTTTATCACCAATTGTAGCACTTAATGCATATTGGTCTTCGTCTGAACCTTCGTAGTTGTCATCCATTAAATACGTTGCATTTAATGTCACTAAACCACCAAGCATTGGAGAGTAGTACCAAACGCCATCAGCTACACGATCTTGGTCATCAACTAAACGGTCCATATCGGCATTCGTGTTACCGAATAAATCAACACCACCTTCAGTTTGTTTAAATACAGTGTCGTTACGACCCACTAATACTGTACCTGCATCAGATTTCAAACCTAAGAATGTGTTACGTGCTTTAAATACCACATCATCACCACTCTTATCTTTAGTTTGAGTAGTGTTTTCAACTTGGAATTCCATTTGGTATAAAAGCTCAATACCGTTGCTGATTTTTTCACTACCTTTCACACCTAAGTTAGAAAAGTTGCTTTCTAATACAGTACCGTCTTTACCGTTTTGAGTCGTAGCGCCTTCATCAGAGTTAGATACTGATAAATCTAAACGACCATAGAAACTTGGGCCTTCAGCAAGTGTAGCGAAAGAAACTAATGTAAGTACAGATGCTACCGATGCAGAGATTAATGTCTTTTTCATCTTTCATGCTCCCTAGAACGTTATGTTCTATATTCCATTTTTCATGGTTTTAGTTAGTGAAGTTGGTTGCAGATTAAATTCTGCAACAATCTGGTGCAGATTTTCACAGATTTGGCACCTTCAAAGTGTGGCCTAGATCAAATAAATTGGCCCTACTTAGAAATTTGTATTTAAATCTGTGATAACAGCGACCATTTGTATAATTAAGAGACAATGTGGGTTGCATATACCTCTTTAGGGGTGTTCCTATTTTGCTTTAAATAAGCTAGCTATCTCTAAGTGAGTTATATCGCACTATTTTAGCGCATGTTAATTTAACTTTTGTGAATTTTTTATGATAAATTTTATATCTTTAGTCTAATTAGGTCGTAAATTGTACATATTTGGAACGTTTTTTGATAAATGAATTTTGCTTGAGATTATTGTGACAATAAATGTTTTATTATCAATATTAATTTAATCAAAAATGTAACGTTTTGGTGCAGCTCATTGAGTTAAAACTAACAATAACAAGATTCATATAAAACCTGTTGTGACAAGCATTTAGCTTTGGGGATAAATCGTATAAAATTGGCCGCGAAAATAGTTGTTAATCTAGGGCGTAACCAAATGTTGTCAGAATCTTATACTCATCGTTTTGCAGGTATCGGCCGTTTATATGGTCAACCTGCATTGACGACATTTTCTAAAGCTCATGTTGTTGTTGTTGGTATTGGTGGTGTTGGTACTTGGGCTGCAGAAGCGTTAGCGCGAAGTGGTATTGGTCAAATCACCCTCATTGATTTAGATGATATCTGTGTCACTAATACCAATCGTCAAATCCATGCATTAACCTCAACCATTGGTCAGTCGAAAGTTGAAGTTATGGCAAATCGTATTCGTGACATAAATCCAGAATGCATAGTTAATGAAATTGAAGACTTTATTACCTTAGATAATCTTGCTGAGTATTTTAAGCCAGTCTCGCAAGACGGCAACATTGATTATGTGATTGACTGTATTGATGCCGTAAAGCCTAAAGCGGGATTAATCGCTTGGTGTAAACGCAATAAAATCCCATTAGTGACAATTGGTGGTGCTGGTGGGCAAACTGATCCAACCTTAATTCAAGTTACTGACTTAGCGAAAACGGTCCAAGATCCTTTATTGGCTAAAGTGCGCAATATACTTCGTCGTGATTATCATTTTACCAAAAACCTCCAACGTCGCTTTGCTGTAGATGCGGTGTTTTCGAGTCAACATCTAGTATATCCACAAGCAGACGGCAGTGTATGCAACACCAAGGCGACGGCAGAAGGTAGCATGCGGATGGACTGTGCTTCTGGTTTTGGCGCAATAACAATGGTTACAGGCACATTTGCTTTTGTTGCGGTCAGTCGCGTGCTAACCAAATTAGCCGCTAAGTAAGCTTAATACCCTTAGTACAGATGTTAAATATATGACGTTATTTCCAACGGAATACATTTACGTGCAGGCGTAGTCAGATAAACCCGATAAAGAGGAATGAACATCAATAAAGTTGGATGTATCTATTATTTTTCTGGCATATATATTGCTTTATCGTAGTAGGTTCAAAAATCTGACACTGCGGGTAAGTTATAATGAAAATGAAAATTAGATCTATCAAGTTATTGAATAGCAAACACTTGTTTGTAAGTGCAATGTCGTGGATTGTAGTAACATGTACAAGTTTGCTCTTTGTGCCCAAACATTTATTGGCGGTTTTATCGTTAGACCAACTTGTTAATCAATACAGTCAGTTTATTGGCTTAGGGTTAATTATTGGTGTGGCATATTTTTTAAGCCAAATTATCGCCTTTGTTGTCGATGAATCCATCATTTATTTACGTCAAAAACGTACCGTAGAAACCATTGAAGCCAAAGTGAAGTTGCTTGATCCTGCTGAAAGAGCCTTGCTACGAGAATTCTTTTTGCAAGGGCAAACAATACTAACACTGCCACAAAACGAATTAGCGGTTAAGAATTTAGTCCAGACAAGCATCCTCGAAATGCTAGGTAATGAGCGTCACTATGCTATACAAGGACCAACAGCGGAATACAAAATCTCCATGCAAGCACGTAATTATTTAAATCGTGATGTATTACGTTTACCAGCAGGTGAGCCGAGTGCAGAAGAAATGAGTTATCTGATAAAGACGCGACCACATTTTATTAATGGATTGGTTCAATCGCGTAAGCATGCAGTATAGCGGTGTATAAGGTGCGATTAGCCACCTTAGCAGTATTTTTAGCTGTATTTTGAATTTAGGTTGATGTGGATAAAAAAATTGGGGGCAAATAAAGTAGCCCCCCAAATCCGGCTATAAAAACACCGTAGTGTTTAGTCGCCTTTGTATATTTCGCAAGGAAGTTTTCATATTAACTATGAATAATAAGCAGTAAAATAACTTGGCCTAATAAGAGACTCACTTAGTAGGTGCAGACTTAACAATAAACATCCACGATAAGTAAGACATAATACCTATCGTGCTGAAAATAACGATCATGGACAGTAAACCGATTGGATTTCCAAACATTAAATCTAACCAAAATGCCATGTTACATATCCTCTGTTATTGTGAAATCAAGGTCATAGTAAAAGGGAATTTATGTTGTAATACTGATCTTGATCAATTTTCAGCTTGGGTAGTGTTATTTTTCTGTAAAATTGTCTATTAGCTCACAAAAAGTCTTTACCCTACTTTAATTCGTTCCTATGAATAACTTTTGAGCAATTGAGTGTTTTTTAAAGAAAAGAATAGGTAAAGGGCTTGCGATTATTACATGCAAAGGTATAATCGCCACCACTTAATTGTGACAACGTAAATTAAGTAATTGTACTATACGTTTGCAAAGATATTTGGCTAAATCAGATTACTTTGCAAAGTTAAATATAGCTTAATAAGTCTTTGCCGGTGTGGTGAAATTGGTATACACGACGGATTCAAAATCCGTTGACGAAAGTCGTGTCGGTTCAAGTCCGACCACCGGTACCATTATTTGAAAGCCCTGTTCTTAATTGAACGGGGTTTTTTTATGTCTCTAATTTATTGATTCTGTGTCTACTAGCTTTATCAATACGATCTCAACCTATCATTATAGGCCGCCATAAGATTAATCAATTAACAGAAAATGGCTGACCTCAAACTACAACGAGTTAAAATCTTTGTCTACTGCGCGTTATGTTCTAGCTACGATGCAAACGGGTAATAGTTTCAAGTAAGCCGATCTTATATCAATTCCATTAATTAGGTGTTCAATCAGAGTTACTCAGGTATTTCAGTTTGCGGCACATTGTTGCAAGAATGGTAGTTCCCTTGTAAAACAATGCGACAACGAAATGGTAAGCCTGAGTCGCTCCCGAAGGGCGGGTTTCTGCAGTATTCTAGGATGCTTAATATTATTTTGACGTACGACTGCATGGTCTATTTTTTCCATAAAAAGTAAGACATTCTCATCATCTATGGCAGTCAGATGCAGGAGATAAAGCAACGCAGGAGCTGTGTCGAGAACAACTATGCCTACAATCTTATATTTGCCTAGAAGGCGCAGAACTCCCGCTGAATGACCAGTTAATTATTGGCATTGGTATCACATACTATATTGGCAATTTATGTGTGAAGTGATTTTAGGCAACACAATTTATAAAACCTACATTGGTAAACACACCTTTAAAATAAAAGTTCATAATAATTGCTTAGGGGATCATTGCAGTTTCAGCATGTGCAGAGTGGCGACTCTGTCAGCGGTTGTCATTCAAAATATGATTTGTTTGATGTGTAGACTAGATTCATATTATGTAAACAAAGTTTAATGTAATTATTAATATTATATGTTTTAAATAAATTTATATTTATCAACCCATTAATATTATTTTGGGGTGGTGTAATGTATTACATACCGTTTTCACGCTTATACAGTATTGCGATTGTATAAGTGAGGAATTACGTTTATCTGTATTAGTCATGTTTTGACGCTTATAAGAAGGAGTTTCCATGCAAACGCAATTTAATGTGCAAATTGGTTCTTTTCGTAAAATCAATAAAATCCCTAATGCTTGGTCAAATGAAGATTACCTTCAATTGATGGCAATTATGGGCTTAGATGATGGTTTAGAAGGCATGGATGCTGCTGAGCTTAGAGAAATGTGCATGATGTCCCTTAATGATTTAGAGGTAAATGAAGCTGCTAAAATCGTTTTGACTCATTTATTTACTGAATTAACAGAGGGTAAAATTGATCAAGTAAGTAACGATATGGTTGGAGATAGGTTATGGGAAGAATATTCTGATTGCCTACTTCATGAAGGTTTTTTTAGCGCTTATGCATTATTGAGAGAAGCATTTAATGGTGTTTTTGCCGAGCCTACTGGGATTGAATTTACGGTTAATGTAACTGCAACAGATGCAGATGATTTAACTATTTTTGACGAGTCATTGCATGCATCGATGGTGCGTCTTTTGGCCTCAGGGTTATCTCCAGATGCATTATTACATCGATTGTATGAAGATCAACTTACAGGTACCCAATTTCCTGAAGCCACAGGGATTTTGTGGCAATTAGAATCAGTATCAAGTGAAGGCTTATCTCGTCAGTTTAAGATGATCAGCTCAGATTTTTGGTTCGGAAAGTTAGCCGATGTAGAGCAATTTGAAGCCTCTGCTCATGCTGATGAGTCAGATGAAAATGAATAACTAAGCTCATCACGTTTCATTTATTTAGCCAAAAAGTGCTGATAATAACTAGTAGCAATCACTTAAAGCGAATGGCATTTTTGTTGTGAGCAAATGATGCCTGTAAGTCTTGTAGAGTTTGGGAGGATTTTTATGACTTGTAAAATCCAATCACCACCTTCTTTTATTGTATAAACAAGTGTTTGTGTTTGACTTCGAAGCGCGTTAAATGTCAGTTACTCCGATTTTAAATCTAAGGATGAGGCGCGTTTTTGAAAGAGTTTTGGTTTATTCTTTATATCATCGATGACTATGGAAGGTTTCCCTATTCTAATTCGTTGCTCATTAGCCTAATTCACCAGTGCATCAAGTCGACATAGTTTGAAAACCCCCTAAAAACTCTGCTAACTTTGAATATTATTGCTAAAAAGGCGATGTTAGCAGGGTCACTTCAGGTTAAATGTTTCGAGTTCATTACTCTCTGGCCAGCTTTAGCCCTTGAAATGACCAGAGCTAAATACCAGAAAGCTAATGTTA
The DNA here is from genome assembly GCF_006385555.1 of Shewanella polaris. NCBI lineage: Bacteria > Pseudomonadati > Pseudomonadota > Gammaproteobacteria > Alteromonadales > Shewanellaceae > Shewanella > Shewanella polaris. Next base: position 560,410 of record NZ_CP041036.1, read on the forward strand.
ATGACATTATGTTATTGATTTATATTAGGATAACAATCAATAATGTTATCTGAAGTGTTGAAGTGTTGAAGTGTTGAAGTGTTGAAGCGTTAGGGGTCACAAAAAAATTATTATTGATCGTAACTCGGCGAATATTTAAGTTATTTATATGTAGTTGTTTAAACTGTTACGTATGGAAAATGATAAAGTTCGAGTCGTTCCTGCATATTAGTTGGCACTTCAAATTTATAGGTATAAATAATGAACTTAGTTAGCTCTGATGATGTTATGTAGTATATAAATTAATTGAAACTAAGTTTGGTTAACACGTTGGTGTTGACGCTATAATTTAGCCTTAATTACATATTAATAATCTTTTATTAAATTCAATAGGTATTTATTCCTCACTAATATTTTACATATCAACATGAATATTTTAAAAATATAATTACGCTGACGGGGATATTTTTAACATTATTCGTTATAATAAAAACGATTCACATAGTTAATTATAGAGTGATTTGGTGAATGTTGAACATATCGCTGACTAGAACAGGTATCGAGTCCTGGATAACATGAGGCCCTATAATGTCCAACTTTCGAACTGAATTAGGGGAGGGTGGAATTGTGTCTTTGTTAAATCCACTATCACTTGGTAAACAAACCTTGTTTGGTTGAAAATTTGGTAGTGTAATACTATGATTTATATGAAATTAATTTATTTACTTTTAAAGGAGTAACATGAAAAAAATTATTATGTTAAGTTTTTTTATGACACTAAACGGATGCAGTGCAGATGAGACTGTAAAGTCAGCTGATACAGATAAAGTATTAACTAAACCTGTATTAGCAACTTTAGTTGTTGATGATACTAATAAATCTCATGATATGATTAATAATAGTGATGATTTTATTAAAACTAAACCTGAAAAAAATATGAATGGTATTAATTCATCTAAATATACAATTCAATTAAATAATCATAAGTTCACAGTGAAAGATTTAGTCTTAAAAATGAATCAGTCTGTTTATGATATGAATATTAATAGTTTTGCTATTGTTAAAGGTTCAATTGTTGTTATCTCATCTGTAGAACCCGAAAACTTAGCGGAAGATTTTGATATTAATAAAATTGCTAAAGACACTTATAAATTAACGATAAAATCTTCTGACCAAGATCTTTATTACTGGTATAAAAAATTATCTGGTGATTCTCAGTATAGTGTCGTTGAATTAGAGCTCGATTACAGCCCTAAGAATAGTCTTCAATCATATTAATTTTTCGTTTGAAACTGTATAGAAAGAAAAAGCCACAGTATTGATTACTGTGGCTTTTTCATGTTCAATTTACTAATTATTACTTACGGCGACGAAGCGCTGCTATTGGTAATAATAGTAATCCTAACCAACCCATTGAACCACCAGAACCAGGTTTTGGTTGTGCTACTTCTGCTGGTGTGCCATTCACTAGCACTGACATAGGTGTAACCACATCATCTACACCATCATTCACTGTTAACGAGAACTCTAATGTTTCAGAAGACGTGCTAATGGTTGGAGCTGTGAAGCTTACCGTTGCACTCTCTGCACCTGCTAACGTTACTGCTGTTCCAGATGTTTGAGACCACATATAGGTTAGCGTGTCGGTTGCATTTGCATCAACGGCAGTTGCAGAGAAACTAACCGTGTCACCTTGTTCAACTTCGGTTGCATTAGCTTCAATAGATACGCTTGGTAGTCTGTTGTCACATGCAAAAGTATCACCAGCGACTTGTTCGTGAAATACAGGAGTAGCAATGTTTGATAGTTTAATATTATCTACAATCCACCCAAACTCGTTACTATTAGTATCAGTTACCATGCGGAATCTAAAGCGTACTTCATTACCATTAAGTGCAGTGCCAAAGTTTACCGCTTCCATCCCACCAGGCCATGGACTAAAGCCTGTAAATGCTTCACGACCAGGAAGTAAATTTTCTAGTTCGCCAGAGTAACCATCACCTTCGAAGGTTCCCCCCATCTCTGTAACATCGGCCCAATCGCCACCGTTAACGCTGATTTCGACAACTCCACCATCCCAATTTTCTTCGATTTCGAAATATTGGAACCAGCTTACGACAAAATCACCCGCATAACCGACAGTGACAGCTTTTGTTTCGTAAGCAACATCAGATTCAAATCCATTGTTGTTAATACGAAGATATTGACTGCCTACATCAAAATAATCGATATATTGTGATTCTAAATTACCTGTGTTTATAGCTAAATCACCACCTGAGTAGATAGTTTCCACAAAGTCTTTAGCACCAGACTGATCTTCCATATCGCTGGTTGAACTATTACCGACTGGGGCTTTGGTATTAAAGTCCATATTAACAACTGTTGAGAACGAATATTCACTTGCTTGGACGTCTTCGGCTAAATCAGGGAATGAAATTTTAAATTCTAGAGTATCTGCTATAGCAGCTTCATTTAGTGTGAACTCAATAGGAGAGCTGGTTGCTTCTGCATATAAGCTGACAGCTTCAAATGTAATCTTCCCGTCATTTGCCAATGTCACATCTTGTCCGCTGGTGACCTCGACTAAAGCTTCAATTGATTCAAATGCTTCGCTGCCTTTGTTCATCACGGTAAAACTAACAGTACCTGTTTCACCTTTATCGATGATACCATCGCGAGAACAATACCCAACGGTCATACCTTCGTAATCAGTATCAAGTACACTCTTAGTTACAGCAAATGTTGCCAGTGTAGTTTCATATGATTCAACAACACCTTCATGTTTGGTGCTAGAACGTTCTGGTGACACTGCACCAAGTCCCATACCTCGACGAGCGAATGCGTTTAAGATAATTTGATAATCTTCAACATCATTAGCATATGCTGCCGCAAGAAGTGCATCTCTAGCTTCTGTATAAGTTGGTGCATTAGGTGTTAATTTATAGCCAGCAACTAAATAATCCATCATTAGGCTACGCGCTTCTTCAAACGTGTGGCGCTCATCATTAATTAAGCCAACATAGCTATCCCAAAGCATTGCGGCCCAAGGCTCACCTGCATCATGCACCTCTGCAGCACCATATTGATCTTCACTAGTGCCATTACCTAGCTCTACATTGGCAAATGTTAAAGGGTTAATTTCCATATCAGTACTATATGGATAGTTACGAATGCCTTCATAGAATGACGCTACGTAGGTAATTGCTGCATAGGGTTTTTGGAACATCTCATTACCAGCAATCATTGCGTCATCTGCTTCAGATATTAACAATAATGCGTGGAAATCGCCCCAACCTTCGCCCATTGATCGGCCTTGTTGGTTGCTAAGACCTGAACCATTGCCGATTAAACGATTACTAATATAATGTCCCCATTCATGAGCAACAATGGCGTTATCCCAAGAGCTTGCTTTGTATGGCTTGTTGTTAAACATAGAGATAGATACTGCTACATCTGCGTCTAATTGAGCATAAATCTTGTCACCGTCATCTTTTGATAATCCCATACTTGGGATTTTCACATCCTCATCAGTACCCCCCATAGGAGCAGGCTCAGTTGTACCTGAGTTATTAGCTATCAGTACAGCAATTGCACCCGCATCTTGTGCTGCAAGTGCTTTGTCTGTAAATGCACACACTCCGCGGTCAATAATAACAATCTTGCCCGCTAAGTCAGCAGGATTTGTTGCAGCAGTACAACCATCATTTAATGGTGCTGTATCATCTATTAAGCGAACAACATCACCAGCAACATCAAACTGACCTTGCCCAAAGCTTGCACGTTGTGTTGAGTCTAATAAACCGATACTCGCATCAGATGTAATAGTTACACCATAGTCTTCGCCGTTGACAGCATCTTTACTATCCCACAAATACATTTGCATACGAGGAGAACTACCATCTGCAGGAGTGCTCATGTTGGCATTGTTAAAGCCTGAGTTATCTTGAACTTCTGCTTTTATTGCATCACCTTCTTCCCCACCGCGATCGTAGTTAAGCGCTTGTGCATTACCTGATGCTTCATCAAATCCGTGATCGTAAAATACATCATGTAAGTAGTTGTTGATGTAAAACAAGTTTACAATTGCTGCTTTGCGATTATTGACAGAGCTTTCAAGTTCGTTAGTGTTGTACTTGTAATCAAAAGTCATTGCGGCAGTGGTTTCAGCTGTGTAGTCGCCATTCGTAAATCCATCCGGTGCGATAGCATCCACATAAGCAAAGACGTTATTTCCCGATGTTGTCATCGCATCTTCAGCGAGCCATGGATCTTCTGTACTGATAGGACCAGAGCTGATTGTAACCATTGGTGCATCTAGATAAGTAGTTGTATCAACTTGATCTTTACTTGTTGCCGGAACAACATTACCTAAAGGACCATCCCAAGGGACACCAGTCTCATCGGCATAAACTCGATAATTAAAGGCAGAGTCTTGCGCGGTTAAATTGTTTTTAAATAGTACTTCGTTTGTTTCGCTGTTAATGACGAAGCTGTAATATTCAGAATCAACCGTTTCAGCATCAGCTACTTCAAGTTCAACATAATATGATGGAACTAATTTACCTTTATGCTCAAAGAAGACTTTTTTAGTTCGCGGCGTTCCTTTGACGAATTTTTTGTCATCAGTATTTGTAACGGTAAAGTTGGTGTATTTAGAATTGGTGTCATTTTCTAATACTGAAAGGTCGTTACCACCCATCGCAGAAAATGCCGACTTTACGGCACTAGATGCAGATCCAAAATTTTCACTGATAAGTTGATTACTATTGGCCGAAGCGAATCGACCTGAAGAGGCTACTAAATTGTAATCTCTATCCATTAAAATATTCATGGATTGGTTAAATACTTCAACACCTTGATATTCTTGTTGATATTTCGCAATGAATGTACCAGAGCGGTTTTCGTGTACGCTAGCGAGTACAGGCTTTAGATTAGTATTTTTGTTAGTAGAAATGCCGGCAACTTGATTTAAATAAAAGTCAGCAGCAAAACTGAGTTTGTATTTAGCTTCTAAAGGTCCTACATCTGGTGTAATTCGATCATGCTTAGCCCATTGAAACGTAGTTTTACCCGTAACGCTATCTTGTTGGTCTTGTAGACCGCTGATAGAGCTCATTTGATTAACTTGGTTTTTTGCACTTGTTGGTTGAATAGAAACCTGATTGATAGTGTTATTGTTTTGGGCATATGCATTGCTAGTTAGTAATGCAGCCGAAATGGCTAGAGCTATTTTTGTCTTCACAACTTCTTCCTTGTTTTTAAAAACCACCCAATAATGTAGGGGCATCGCTTATGCGATGAATGTTGAGTGATGGTGTTTGAATTGTTTTTTGCTTTTATGTTGCACTCTACGGTGCGTCACAAACATTTTTAGCACAGGTAGTTAACAAAAGTAACACTAAAATTTAAAATAATTGCAATTAATTGTTAATAAGTATGTGCGGGTTTGTGACTTATGTCGTAAGAGATAGTGGTGGGCGTTTATAATTCTTAAGCGGATACTGAATTAGAGGGCTATTTAGCCCTCCATAGCTTAGGGTTTTACCGATCTTACGATGGGATTTTGTAGGCTAATAAGTGTTTCAGTGGACTGGATTTCATCAATAGATTGGATACGGTTAATCAACACATGCTGCAATCCATCGATAGATTGGCACATTACCTTTACAAATACTGAGTAATTGCCAGTGGTGTAATACGCTTCCACTACTTCTTCTAATTCATTTAACTTGGCAATAGCAGCTGGATAATCGCCTGCACTTTTTAAATTAATGCCGATAAAACAGCAAACATCATAACCGAGTGCTTTTGGATTCACAGTGATCTGCGCGCCAGTAATAATGCCGGCTTGTTTCATTTTTTCAACGCGAACGTGAATAGTGCCAGCACTCACACTAAAGCGTTTAGCTAATTCGGCAAAAGGTGTTCTGGCGTCTTGCATCAGTGCAGTAAGAATTTGATTATCTAAATCATCGCGTTGAAATGAGCTATCCACAATATTAAACCTACCAAACCAGTAATTGACCATAAATCTACGACTTTCATTGCATAATAGCTACTAAAATTAGCATGGCTATTAACAATGTTTAATTTTTCATTACTGTCCGATTATTGGGGTCATAAATGTGGCTGGAGATTCAAAGTGCATTGCTTGTTGTGAGTATGGGTGCGTTATCGATAATGCCGCTGCATGTAATAACAATCGCGGTGATAAACTTTTTGCTAAAGGGTCAGCATAAAATCCATCACCAAGGATAGGGTGCCCTAACGCCATCATGTGGACTCGGAGCTGATGTGAACGTCCAGTAATTGGAGTGAGTTTAACTAGCGTTGATTTAGAACCATAACTAACCACTTCAATTAATGTCACCGAAGGTTTGCCTACAGTATGGTCGACTTTTTGTTTAGGTCTATTTGGCCAATCGCAAATCAGGGGTAAATCGACTTTTGATACGGTTGATTTCATATGACCTGCTACGCGAGCAAAATAGGTTTTAGCGGTTTCACGCTCACGAAATTGGCGTTTTAATTCCCGCTCAGCATTGCGCCTTAACGCGACCACAATAACCCCTGATGTCGCCATGTCTAAACGATGCACTATTTGTGCATTAGGGTGCTGAGCTAATACTCGAGAATAGATACTGTCATGGTAAATGGCTTCCCTTCCAGGGACCGACAGTAATCCTGATGGCTTATTGAGTACAATAATATCTTTGTCTTGATACAAAATATCAAGCCAAGGAGTGGTCGGTGGGTTGTAAATAAAATCAGCCATGGTTACTTTCGTGTGTCAATTTGCGGCAACGATACCGCTAGGGATAACGATGTGCAAGTGTTGGTATATGCTCTTAAGAGAAAGCGTGGCCGTTGACGTGCATTATGGTGAATGTCCACACCACAAACGCGAGAGGAATATGGACCAATGCATAAAAGCATTGGTCAAGGCGACTCATACCTTTAGCGATTAAAATTAAATATAAATGTACCCCTATGGCGGCAGGGAATAAGCAAAGTAACGGGTATAAAGCAAAAGGACTTGCGTCTACAAATATAGCGTGACTTAGAATGGCCCAAATAACCATAAATCCAGTGGTTATAGGGGGTAATGCAACGCGATATTGTTCTGGGTAAGGGAACATCCAATATCCTTAAAATCATCTACTAAGGCATGTTAGCCTTTTACTTCTTTTCGGCTTTGAATCACTTTACGATGTACTACAGAGTAATGGCGTAATCCAGCCGGTCCGTGGGACACCATAACAGATAATAAAATAATAAAGATGACTAATTCAGAGTTATATTCACTTATTTGAATAAATGAACCTAATAATATGACTTTTAATAGAGTGAGTACGCCCTTTAGTTGGATAAGCCAGCGCCAGTCTCGCACTATCTCCCAACTCATCAATAGCACCCCTGAACATATTGCTATAATCCAATAATTTAACCAAATAGACATGTCTAGGTTAAAGATAATACCACCACCACTGCCGACAACACCGATAATATGTAATGCTCTAAGTGAGGTTTTGCTTAGTCGTTCAATCCAAAATCGACGGGTTGATACCGATGATTGCTTTTGATTATTCATACTTTTACTCGTCGATGGAATTACATTAAATTAACAATTTTAGTGTGTGCAAACAGTGATGTGTACAACAGTTTTTCTTTATTTATACCTTCGACAATATTGATTAGGCATTGAGTAATGTTCACGCTATATGATATCAAAGATCTTTATTGAAGAGTTTTGCTTATCGTTTATTCTTTAGGGTTGCTTTATTTTTTTAGCCACGAGAGGTGATAATCTGCTAATCAACACACCAGCCAAATTTGTGTTTGCTTTGGCAATATTGGGTTTTATCACAAAGATAGTACATGTCACTATAAAAATGTCATTTAAGCTCAATATTTAAGATGATTTGAGTTCTTTATAGTGATGTATTTTAGTCAAAAGGCTTATTTTTTATCATCCAAGTAATCTATCTAAATAGGTATTGATCAGAATCAAATTAGATCGAAATTTCATCTTCATCCAAGGTGATATTGGCGACAATATCTGTTAATTCACATACAATTAATCTATATACGGGCTGATCATGATGATTTGCTCATCAATCCGTTATTAACAAATTTGGATACTTATGAAAATTGGATTTTTTAGCGCAAAGCCTTATGACATCCGTCACTTTAATCGTATGAATGAAAGCTTTAATGCTGGTATTGAATACTTTGATTATCGCCTTTGCATGCAAAACGTAAAACTAGCCGAAGGTTATGAAATTGTCTGTGCATTCGTAAATGACTCCTTATGTGAAGAGGTGTTAGTCGAGCTCGCAAAAGGCGGGACAAAAATTATTGCCATGCGTTGTGCTGGTTTTAATAATGTCGACTTAGTTGCCGCAAAACGGTTAGGGTTAAAAGTGGTGAATGTGCCCGCTTACTCGCCAGAATCAGTTGCTGAACATACCGTGGCTTTAATGTTAACGCTTAATCGTAAAATTCATAAAGCGTATCAACGTACTCGTGACGCCAATTTTTCATTAACAGGGTTAGTTGGCTTTAACATGTTTGGTAAAACAGTGGGGGTGATAGGTACAGGTAAAATTGGCTTGGCAACCATTAAAATTCTATTAGGTTTTGGCTGTAAAGTGCTCGCGTATGATCCTTATCCAAACAAAGCGGTTATTGATCTTGGCATTGAATATGTTTCATTGGAGACTATGTATCCTCAATGCGACATCATTAGCTTACATTGCCCGCAAACCAAAGATAACCAACATTTACTCAATCAAATCAGCTTTCATAAAATGAAGCCTGGCGTGATGGTAATTAATACCAGTCGAGGTGGATTATTAAATGCATTTGATGCCATGGAAGCGTTGAAAGACGGCCAAATTGGTTCATTAGGTTTAGACGTGTATGAAAATGAAAAAGGGTTATTTTTCGAAGATAAATCAAATGAAATTATTCAAGATGATGTTTTCCGTCGCTTGTCAGCTTGTCACAATGTAATTTTTACTGGTCACCAAGCCTTTTTAACGGAAGAAGCGTTAAACGCAATTGCCTTGACCACATTAACTAATGTAACTCAATTGACTACTGGGCAAGCTTGTAAAAATGAACTAATTTAAATCATATATATTGAGACGGGTGCTTATGCACAAACAATCGCTACACTATGGTCTAACTTAAAAAGTTTGAGATTTAGTGAAACATAAATGGAATATTATGATTACAACAACTGAGATCCACGATGTTAAAACGGCCACAGGCTTAATGCGAACCACGCTTTATCGTCCGGATATTAGAGGTCAATTTGCAACAATCATTTTTTACTCAGAAATATTCCAGCAAACCGCACCAATAGCTCGTTCAGCTGCTATTTTAGCAAGCCATGGCTTTGTAGTATTAGTGCCAGAAGTGTTTCATGAACTCAATCCTATCGGCACCGTGTTGGCGTATGATGATGCAGGTAAAGATAAAGGAAATGCCGACAAGTGGGCTAAGCCTTTAGAGCATCATGACAGTGATACTTGCGCGTTAGTTGATTTTGCTCGTGCACAGCCATTTTGCAGTGATAAATTAGGTGCAATGGGTGTATGTATTGGTGGGCATTTAGCTTATCGAGCGGCACTTAATCCAGACATTAGTGGCGCTTTTTGTTTATATCCCACAGATATTCATTCAAATACTTTACCTTGTGATGTAGGTAATGACTCTCTTACTTGTACTAATGATATGAAAAGTGAATTAGTGATGGTATTTGGCAAACAAGACCCACATGTCAGCAAAGAAGGACGTCAACTTATTTACCAAAAGCTTGAACAGGCCAATGCAAACTTTACTTGGCTTGAGGTGAATGCTCAGCATGCGTTTATGCGAGATGAAGGTGAACGTTACGATGCCGCTTTAGCCTTGCAAATGTATTTACAGGCGGTGGCATTTTTTCATCGGGTACTTAATTGATTCTTACAACCAAGATGGATCTCCAAAGGCGCATGTTGCGCCTTTTTTATGCCTAAAACCCGTTAACTTAATGGCTTATGCTTGCTATTTATATTAGCTATTTTACATTAGCTATTACGTTTAGGTATTACACGTCTTACAAGTGGCTTTTTCTTTAACGGTTGGTCATTAGATAGTTTGACCACGCCTTTTTGTAATAAAAGGCTGTTTGGGTATGTCATCACGTCACCAGACTCGCGTTTAATTAAAATGTGAAATAATGCGATTTCAACAATCACTCCAGACATATCCTCGTCTTTTTCGACAATTCTAATTCGGTCACCAATGCGATACGGGAAGACAAAAAAGATCAACACTCCAGCAGTAATATTACTGAGAATTGACCATTGGGCGAACAAGGCCACACCTAATACGGCAAAAGCAGATGATACAAATAGTGAGACGTCTTGGTAACCTAACCCCAGTGATACAGCCATAAGCGACAGCGTAACAAAAAACATAAAGTAAGAAATAAGCCGAGTGACTAAACGACTGCGTACCTCGTTAACTTGCTTTTTTTGCGCATGCAGTTTTATCCAATTTTTGACTTGGCGCTGTGCAAATAAGAATACCGCTAAATATAAAACACACATCAGCAACTGATAAAACATGTTAATTCCCTGCCAGATAATGAATAGAAATAATCGAGTCGATAGCGCTAATTGGTGTAATTACGCCCAGACTTGATACTTTCATTTGGGGTACAATACGGTTTTGTTGTTGGTTAACTTAATTAGCCAAGCCTCCCCGTAGAGTAAAGTATGTCCGATTATAAAGTATTGCATGTCGACAGTGATAGTGTTGGTGATTTTTGTGTGCTCGACGATGGTGATTTTAGACTATTGTCCTTTGGTGATAACGACGAGCAAAGCAAAATGTATAAAGCACAACCGCACGTGCCACAACATACTTATGTTCAAGCCATGCTTGCGGTATTGTTATTTACTCAACCCAAAAGTGTGATTATTTTAGGTTTAGGTGGCGGAGCATTAGTACATTCACTTCGGCATGTTGATGCTGCGATTAAAATTACCGCAGTTGAATTACGTGAACGCGTAATAGAAGTTGCCAAACGGTTCTTTCAATTACCCTTGAGTAAAAAGCTGAACATAGTTCATCAAGATGCCAATGAATTTTTACAACGTGCAGAGCACAAAAAAGTCGATGTGATTTTTGCCGATATATACAGCAACAAAGGTGTAGACAAGCAGCAGTTATCGACATTATTTATTGGTCAAGCAAAGCAACTGCTTAAAGCTGATGGTTTTTTAGTGCTTAATTGTTGGAAAGAACACAGTCGCGATATACAACTTCGAGACACACTTTATAGCCACTTTACTCATGTTTATGCTTGTTTAACCGGAGGCGGTAACTGGGTTGTTTATGCCACCAATGGCATTAATAGCTTTGGCGCGGCTAACAATAAACAAGCATTACAAGCGTTATCGCAAAAGCTAGATACCAATATTAGCCGTGTATTAACGCGGTTTGGTGCTTGGGAATAGCCTTAATGAGTTAATCCGATTACTCGATGTATGAGGCAGGCTTAAGGCCGGCGTTCGGTTAAATCGATTAACAATTAGGTTAATATAAAAAAACGATTAGGATGATAGTTTTTATCCGTTATACTTAATGTCACTCCATCGCTATTATGATTCACATCAGATGACGAACACATTGTTCAACATCACCGACACCATATTGGTTTCGGGTTAAACGTTAATCTTAATCTCAATGGAGCATGACATGACACAATCTATCATCAACAGCACTATCAAGCCATTCAAAGCAACTGCATTTCACAACGGTGCATTCGTTGAAGTTACCGAGCAAGACTTATTAGGTAAGTGGTCAGTAGTCTTTTTCTACCCAGCAGACTTCACTTTTGTTTGTCCTACTGAATTAGGCGACATGGCTGATCATTACGAAAAGTTACAAGCAATGGGTGTTGAAGTGTACTCAGTATCAACTGACACGCATTTTACACACAAAGCTTGGCATTCAAGTTCAGACACTATCAGCAAAATCACTTATCCAATGATTGGTGACCCAACTGGCGCAATCACTCGTAACTTCGGTGTGATGATTGAAGAAGACGGTTTAGCACTTCGTGGAACTTTCGTGATGAACCCTGAAGGCGAAGTTAAAGTTGCTGAAATCCATGACTTAGGTATTGGCCGTAGCGCTTCAGAACTTGTTCGTAAAATTCAAGCTGCACAATATGTTGCCACACACGATGGTGAAGTATGTCCAGCTAAATGGCAACCAGGTGAAGAAACTCTCGCTCCTTCAATTGACCTAGTCGGTAAAATCTAACCACTAAGCTCACCCTTAGGTTAGTAATATCATCTCCAGTTGGTCGGTGCTCCCCCTGCACCGACTAACACTTCCCACACTTATTCACCATTTTCCCTATTAGGAGTTGTTATGTTAGATGCGAATGTAAAAAATCAACTGAAAACCTATCTGCAAAACCTCAAGCGCCCAGTTGAACTTGTCGTATCTGCAGATGACTCAAACAAAGGCAAAGAACTAACCAGCCTAGCCCAAGACATTGTTGACTCATCAGACTTAGTGTCAGTTACGTATCAACAAGACCAGCGTACACCAAGCATGAGTGTGATTAACCCTCAAGCTGCAACCAACATTACCTTTGCTGGATTGCCAATGGGCCATGAATTTACCTCACTAGTGCTTGCGCTATTACACAGCGGCGGACATCCGATTAAGTTGGATGCGGATATCATTGAACAAATCCGTCAATTGCCTGGTGAATTCCATTTTGAAACTTATATTTCGTTAAGTTGCCAAACCTGTCCTGAAGTTATCCAAGCACTGAATATGATGGCAGCTATTAACCCCAATATTACTAACGTGATGATAGACGGTGCGCTTTTCCAACAGGAAGTGAGCGATCGCAACATCATGTCAGTTCCATCAGTATTTTTAAATGGCGAAGCCTTCTCTGTAGGTGCTATTAGCGTTGTTGAAGTACTGAATAAATTAGATAAAAATGCCGCGGGCAGACAAGCCGAGCAATTAAACCAAAAGTCAGTTTTTGATATGTTAGTGGTTGGTGGTGGCCCAGCAGGCGCTGCAGCGGCAATTTACTCTGCCCGTAAGGGCTTAAATACCGGTATTGTGGCCGATAAGTTTGGCGGTCAAGTTGCTGAAACTGTCGGTATTGAAAACTTTATCTCAGTGTCTAAAACCGAAGGCCCTAAATTGGTGGCCAATTTAGAAGCCCACGTTAACGATTATGACGTCGACATTATGCAAAACCAGCGCGCTCTGAGTCTCGCTAAAAATGGTCTGTTTGATGTGACCTTGGAAAGTGGAGCCACATTAAGCAGTAAAACGATAGTATTAGCCACAGGTGCACGTTGGAGAGAAATGAACGTCCCTGGTGAGCAAGAGTATCGCGGTAAAGGCGTAGCATATTGCCCGCACTGTGATGGGCCACTATTTAAAGGCAAACGCGTAGCGGTAATTGGCGGCGGTAATTCAGGTATTGAAGCCGCTATCGATCTTGCAAACATTGTTGAACACGTTACTGTACTTGAGTTTGATAGTAAGTTACGTGCTGACGAAGTATTACAGCGAAAAGCTAAATCAATGGGTAATATCACTATTATTACTCAAGCTATGACCACAGAAGTTCAAGGTGACGGTACACGTGTTACTAGCTTAACTTACACCGATCGTGCAACAGGCGACAATCATAAAGTTGAGTTAGCAGGTATCTTTGTGCAAATTGGTTTAGTACCAAATACCGAGTGGTTAAAAGGGGTTGTTGATATGACTCCTCGCGGCGAAATCATTGTCGATGAACGAGGCCAAACTTCTATCCCTGGCGTATTTGCAGCTGGTGATGTAACAAATACTCCGTTTAAGCAAATTATTATTGCTATGGGGAGCGGTGCAACGGCATCATTGGGGGCGTTTGATTACTTAATCAGACACTCAGAAGAGACTGATGTAAAAGCTGCGTAAGAATTGTAAGACTCGTTATATTAGAGTTTTTGTAAACTCACCGAATAAAAATAGTCTGCATTTTGCCGGCTATTTTTTGTATATTTATCAGGGCCAGCTTTTGTTTCGTGGTTAAAATCCGTTCGATATAAATAGTTTGGTTTTTTATATAATAAAATGGACTAAAGCGTTATAGAAGAAGCCTCTAAATACGCTATTAATTTGCAACAAAGCGATTCAACAAAATAAATTAAAGACCGTTTAACAGAACTCTTTGGGTAGCGCTTGTGACGTATTTATATTTCGTTATAAATATCTTATGTAGGATCGCGCTGCATGTCATAAGCTCTGTCTTGCATGAAATCCCACACTCTGCACCTCAAAAATCATCTTGAAAGATAAGCGAGCCCTAGTAACTTTTCACCGCATGGATTAGCAGTTTATCAATAACTGATAAAGAAACTAATACATTAGAAAAATTTCAAGTATATTCAACTTAGGTCGATAGCCTTTATATACATAAATGATGGATAGTCATTTATGTATAAGCTTTGTCTCGTTAGATAGTATTTTGATAACACTTAATATGGTGAATTGGCTAAAGATTGATGTTAAACGGTATCCGTTGCAACACAATAACAACCTCAAGGATTGAGATTAGACATCAGGGTTCTCCATAGCAATATCTAAGTAGCTGGTTGAAAAGCTCTATATTTGTTTTATTTTCATTGAATTACCGCTTGGGAGCGCACTATGAATTGGTTTAGTAACATGTCAATCTTTAAAAAAGTAGGATTGATTTTTGTTTTGTCAGTCATTATTTTTGCGGTGAATCTTGCAATCAGCACAGTTGCAATTAACAAAAACCGCAACACTTTGTCTTTTATGGAAACTCAAGTGGCGCAACGAGTTGAACTTGCAAATCAAAACGTTATTTATGTGCAGCGTTTAGATGAACTATATACTCAGTCAGTATCCTTTGCTGATGAAGATTTGCTCGAGAATGCTCATAAAACTTTCTCTTCACTGAATAATAATTTAACCAACTTACTCGCTATCGATCAGTTAGAAACTTCAGCTTTATCGCTATTATCTAAGAGCCTCCATGAATACAATACCATGACAGCATCGCTCGCTAAAGGGATGTTAGATGGCACTATTGATATGGCTGATGTAGGGAAAATTAGTCAGAAGAAAGCCAAAGTTTTTGATCAATTAACGAAAGGGATCACGGCTTATAAAGCAGATAAAGTAAATGAATTTAGTTCGACAATTAAAGAAGCTAGCGATCGCTCTGAACAAAGTTTATATCTGACATTAAGCATTGGGCTTTCATTGCTTGTATTAATGGCTATTGTCACCATTTCAATTGCCAAAGCCATTAGTGGTTCTGCTGGTGATGTAGCCAGTTCGCTTGGTGAATTAGCTGACGGTAAAGGTAACTTACGTCACCAACTTACTGTCGCTGGTACTGATGAACTCGGACAAGTTTCGAGTAATTTTAACCGTTTTTTACGTTTACTTGCAGATTCGATTGAGCGTGTGGTGAGTGTAACCAGTCCGCTATTAGACAGTGCATCATCGTTAAAAGAACGAATGACGTTAGCGACGAAGGCCACTAAGCAACAAAGCCACGATGCTAAAGCCGTGCATATGTCGATGGAAGAAATGCGCCACTCGGTAAATGATATTTCACATAGTGCTCAGCAAGCTGCAGAGGCTGCACAAGTTGCTGAGCGAGAAGCTACTGAGGGTTTGGCTGTAGTACAACGTACAGTGAGAATTTCACAAGAACTTAACTCAGGTATTGAGCTGGCATCGAACTCAATTCATGAGTTAGCCAAAGACACCGAAAGTGTTGGCTCCATTTTGAATGTGATTACCTCTATTGCAGATCAAACAAATTTATTGGCGTTAAATGCCGCCATTGAAGCAGCTAGAGCGGGTGAGCATGGGCGAGGATTCGCCGTTGTTGCTGATGAAGTACGTGCTTTGGCGTCTAAAACAGCGGATGCCACAAGTGAAATTCGTGGTGTACTCGACAAACTGAAAGTTGCGGCAGAATCATCAGTCAGCACCATGGATGTTGCTATCACTAAATCATCTGAAAATGAGCGTTATGCAAAAGATACCGGAGAGGTATTAAGTTCAATTCAGTCAAAAATTGTCAGTATTAATAGCATGAATACTCATATAGCTTCTGCTACTGAGCAGCAATCTATGGTTGCTGCTAGTGTTGCTAATAATGTGGCCGAAATGAATGCTTCATTCGAGCAAACGCTCAGTATTCTTGCAGAAGTACAGGATATATCAGAAGGACTAGATGGTTTTGCTAATGAGCTTAGCCATGCTACTTCACAATTTAAATTATAATATTGTCCCTAATTCCGCACGATAATTAAAAGCAGAGAGAAATCTCTGCTTTTTTGTTTATGTTCTAGTCTAAAATCTTCTATTTAGTTGTGTCACTTGGTTATATTTATTGCATTTAAACAGTTTAGAGATATTGGCTGCATTGTTAGACGCCATTTTTGAATTATTTAGCGTATTATAAAGCCAATTTTTGTGGGTGAAAATTGCCTCTAAGCTGTGTTTGTTTTACTTTATTTAAATTGAATAAATAAATGTTATTTTTTCATCTGTATTTTGCTTCTTTGTCACTGTTATGTGAGCTGTTTGGAAAAGGATTATCATGCCAAGCTTGATTAGAATCGTGTTAATTAATACCCACCTACCGGGTGTGGTCGAACTGTTATTAAAGGGTCACACCAATATTTGTGGTACCAATGCGTCTGGTAAAACAACGTTACAACGATTGGTGCCCGTTTTTTATGGCGAGTATCCTAGCCGCGTAGTGCCGTCAACACGTGACAGTTTCGAACGTTGGTATTTACCCCATGACTCCAGCTACATTATTTATGAGTATCAAAAAGACGATGGTTTGCTTTATCAAGCAGTGCTAGCGTCAGCAGGTGACGGTAAAGGGGTTAATTACCGTTTTATCGCCCGAGGTTTTGAACTAGAGCATTATATTAAATCGCGTAATGGCGACACGATTATTTGCCATTCGATGGCCGAATTAGGCCGCGAAGTAAAACGTGATGGTATTGCTCATACCAATTTAATTAATACCCGTGAATTTCGTGCGATCATTCAAAACGATCGCAGCTTATTAAACACAGGTAGCAATCGTAATGAGCTACGGACATACGCACGACAATTCTCATTATGCGACGGTGAACACTCCCTGCGTCATATTGAAAAGTTGGCAAAAGCGGTACATTCTAAAGAAGGCAAAATGGAAACGATCAAATCAATGATCGCGGCCATTTTAGAAGAGGATGGGGTTAACCCGCCAACGTCTAGACTGAACCCACAGCGGGTTGAAACTTGGATACGTGAGAGCCAATTAGTACAAGGCTTTGAGCAAATACGCCCCGAGTATGACAAGCTTGAACAAGAGTTTAATCAATTATTAAGTGCAGAATTACGTTTAGCCAGTTTGTCCCGTGGCTACCGAGACGATGAAACCCTCGAAGCCGAACGTCAAGATCGCAATCAAACGCTAGGCAAAGAGCTCAATCTTAAATTGCGCTTGCTTGATGATGAATGGAAAGACATTCGTGATGAATTAAACCAAGAGTTATCTGCCGCCAAAGGTGATGTAGGCAAGTTTGAGTATGAACTTGATGCGATTGAAGACCAACATGCGGCTTTTTTAGATGCCGATATTGAACAAGCTAAAGCGGATTTAGACAATTTACCCAATTGGCGTAGCGACGTTGAAAACCTTAACGAGCGTCACAAGCTACAAACCGAAAAGCATCAAGATATTGAGTCTGCTTTTAATGCCCGACGTAATAAAATTGCCGAACAGTTACATCGCGAACTCGAAACATTACATGCTGAACAGGACACTCAACGAGAAGCCCGTGACAAGCAGCGCGAGTTAGCTAACGACGATCTGGCTAAACTTGAGCAACAATGGCGCGATCAAACCGACGCAGGTAAAGCCAAGTTCAGCGAGCAAGAATATCAACTTAAGTTAACGGCTGCCGAGCTTAAGCATCAAGTTGACGGTGTGACTTACACCGAAGATGAAAAAATGCGTTTGGCCATTTTCGATGAGCGCATCAGCTTAGCCGACGAAGAGCAAGAAACCTGCAACCAAAAAGTGGAACGCTTAACCACAGAAGAGCGTAAACAACGAGCCAAACGCGACCAAGCTAATGAAGCACTGCGCATTGCCAGTATTCGTATTAACGAGCGTGAAAACACCAAAGAAGAACTGCATCATATGCTGTTTCCGCAGTCGCATACACTGTTGGAGTTTTTACGTAAAGAAGCACAAGGCTGGGAACAGTCATTTGGTAAGGTCATCGCTCCTGAGCTATTACACCGCAGTGATTTACACCCAAGTTTGGCTAAAGACAGTAGCGAAGCTTTGTTTGGGGTGAATCTAGATTTAAATGCCATTGATGTGCCGGAATATGCTGCAACAGAGCAAGACTTGCGTATTCGTTTTGCTAAAGCGGAAGAGGCATTGAAAAGCGCCCAAGAAATGCATGCTGAAGCCGAAGATCAACTGGTGGCAATGAATAACGCCCTTGATGTGATTACCCGTGAGCTGACATTTGCGCGCACAGCCTATAAAAACAGCCGTGAAGATTTACGTCGCCTGTTTGATGAAAAACGCAGCGAACAACAAAAGATCAACCAAGCCGTAGCCGATCGCAAAACCGAATCAGGCAAACGATTAGTACAGCTCGATAACGAACTAAAACAGCTTCATAACCAGCATCTTGAATGGCTTGTAGAACAAAAAGAGCAAGCACTTGAAGCACGCATGGACAAAAACGCTTACTGGCAAGAAGTGGTTGGCGCCATTGATAACCAATTAGGCCAAATTAAAGCCAATATAGAGCAGCGCCGATTGACGGCTAAAACCGAACAAAAAGCCTGTGAAACTTGGTATAAAAACGAACTTAAATCTCGCGGTGTCGATGAAGGCACTATTTTGGCACTTAAAAAGCAAATACGCGATCTTGAAGCCAAAATTAGCCAAGCAGAACAACGTCGTAGTGATGTATTACGTTTTGATGATTGGTATCAACATACTTGGTTAACCCGTAAGCCAAAACTGCAAACTCAACTTGCTGAAGTCAAGCGTGCCGCATTAGAATTTGAGCAACAATTAAAAGCCAAAACAGCTGACATTAAACAGCGCCGCACCACGTTAGAAACCGATCGTAAAGCCTGTGATGCCGCTCAAGTTGAGGCGTCAGAAAACCTCACTAAACTGCGCGCGGTAATGCGCAAACTCGCTGAGCTTAAATTACCACCTAATAACGACGAAGCCATTGGTGGTATAGGCGAGCGCCTGCGCCAAGGCGAAGACCTATTGCTAAAACGCGACTATTTAATGGGTTCCGTTAAGCAATATGTAGAGCACTTTGATTCGGTCATTGCCAGTAAATCAGGCTCGAGTTTAGCTGAGTTTTGGGAGCGCGCCCGTGATGAATCAAGCTTTGTTAGTGACAAAGGTATTCGCTTACTCGACTATCGCAAATTAGTGCCACAACTTGAACAACTACTGAATGTCATGGTGCCGCAATCGTTAATGGCTATTCGCGAACAAGGGCGTATTTTTGGTATTGATTTAACCGCGTTTTATGACGTGTTAACCGATATCGATCGCCGAATTGCCAGCCAAAGTGCTCGTATTACTCGCGAAGTAGGTGAGGAGTTATTCCTCGATGGCGTGTCTGAATCAGCAGTACGTATTCGGTCACGCATTAGTGAACTTGAGTTTTGGCCTGAGCTGGAAGTATTTGTAAAAGCCTTTAAAGCTTGGAAAGCCGACGGCTTTAGTCAACTCCCTGACGAGCATTACACCAATTCAATGCGCCGCGCCTTAGACATTATTGGTCGTGCAGCGTTAACCGGTGGCATTGCTAAATTGCTCGAAATTGAGCTACGGCTAAAAGAAGGTAATAGTGACTTAATTATTCGTACTGACCGTCAGCTAAACGAGTCATCTAGTCACGGAATGGCGTATTTGATTTTATGTAAATTCTTATTAGCATTTACTCGCTTATTACGCGGTAAGGCAGACGTGACTATTCATTGGCCAATCGATGAGTTGGGAACATTGCATCACACCAATGTGAAGAAGATTTTTGACGCCTGTGAAAATAATAACATTAGCGTATTAGGTGCTTTCCCTAACCCTGAATCAGAAGTGCTCAACCTGTTTGCTAACCGTTACATTATTAATAAACAAACTAAAAAGCTGCAAGTTGTGAAGCCCCAAGCCAATCCATTAGCGGCACGTTTATCGCAACGTAACGCAAAAATAGCGAATGCAGAGACGACTAAGGAGCACATCTAATGTCAGGCGAAAATGAAACAACCTTAGTGGGTACCAGTGCGTTAATAGAGCAATTGCTTCGCGGTGAGTTTATTTGCCGAGTCACCAATGAAGATGGCTGGCGCGCGCTGAAAAATAACAGCACTCGTGACCGAGTAGAAAGCTACTTAAATCAAATTAACCGCACATTGGCCAGCGCCGGTGAAGGTGAAGTGTTTTTTTGTGGTTACTTACAATTGGGTGATGCAGAGCGCAAAGTGATTTCATCGCAGTTTAAAGACATTTGTTCGGCGCTTATTCCGCTGGTGGAATGGTTGGTACTGGTACAAGAAGCTAGCGGCCAAGATGCACCATTAAGCGAAGGCGCACCCATTCGTTTAACCGATTTACAAGCGCGTATTGAAGACACTCCAGCGTTTAGAGAGCAATTGGCTAAGTTGAGCCAATATCGTTTATTTGGCTCAACAAGTAGTAATGTCGACGGCCAAATTAAATTAGTCTTTAAACGTTTGGTTGAACTGGGCTACCTAAGCAAACCTAACAGTGAAAAACAGATTTATATTGCTACCGGTAAGCTTGATTATTTATATGAAGTGATCCGTTTTATTGATGAAACTGAAGGCTTAAGCCTTGAGGCACAGGCAGAAACGGCGACTCAAAGGGATCTGATATGAGCAGCAACTTACACCAAGCTGGGGTAAAACTGCTCAAACAACTCGGGCGGCATGCTGATGTCATCATGGATGCGTATTTGGCTGGATCGATTAGTGACTCAACCCATGATGCTGGCGTAATCGAAAAACTGAAAAAAAGTGGCATTTTATGGCGTCCAGAACCTGATCAAGAATTGCGCTTAAAGCGTTCAGTAAGGGCGTTACTTGAAGAGGCGTTAAGTGATGAGCGTAATCGTCAAATCGACTCGAATGTAGGCTCATCCCTTGCCACCATTAAAACCCTTGCTGATCATTACAAAGAAGCGCGTCATAATGTTGATTACAGCGCCGCTGAAGCCTATTTGGCCGACTTGAATGAGCATGTCTACAGTTTTACTGACAGTTTGCGTTATTCGATTAGGGTATTGTGGAGCCGGATTAATAACGAGTTTGGTTATGTGGGAACCATTAGTGCCAAAATTCGCGAGAATGAATTAGCCCAAAGCCAAGTATCGGATCTACTCAACGGTTTAGAGATGTTCCAATTTAGTGAGCTTGGTGAAATTGCGGGAGACATTCGTGAATTGCGCCGACTGTTAATGACCAGTCTGCAAGAAACCTTAAGTCAGTGCACCCAAGAGTTAAGTATTGTTCAGGGCCGGTTATATGAATTACTGGGCCGATTTAGACAAATACAAGGACGCACACGATTACTGAAAGGCTGGTTATTACACACTGACATGCATCCTGATTACCAACCCGAAAATCATGTTGGTCATAAAGTGGTACCGAGTTTATTTAACTCTGCAGAGGCCTTATTAGCACCCGCAAATGTTGATGTGAGTAATCCTCATCATGAGTTAGCGTTAATGAGCATAGTCGCGCAGGTGAAAGCTATTAGTCGTGATGCTACACCGGTGGTAACTCGTGATCAAAATGTCACCTTTGAAATGGGCGATACTGAAGATTTTGATATCCCAGAAAACCCACTCAAAATAGCAGTTGATGAATATTTCTGCGAAGTGATTGATTCTGGTTTACGCCAATCGGCACTGAGTTATTTAACTGAGAAACAACTGCAGTGGGATGCTGAAAGTTGGCTTTATCAGGTGATTGGTGGCTATGAAGGGTTAGCTGATGAGCATAAAAATTACTTTGAGCTAGAACCGATTGGTAAACCTGATCCTGTCTATAACGGTAACTTTATTATTCATGATGTTGAGTTATGGCTAGCTTAACCAAAAGCCAGTTACAGGTTATCGCTCGTGCGGCAGAACAACGTTTGCCGCGAGTATCTTTTAATGCCAGTTGGAAAAAATTGTATCGTTTATGGGATATCGGTGAGCCGGATGGCGCGGAGAAATACCTTTATTTAACCAGTAACGATTATGTTTTACTGCGTAATATGGCTCAAGTTGATTCGGGCTTGGATATTCTGGCACTCGACTTTGATGTGTCTCGCCAACAAATGTCGCAGCTCAGCGCCAATGAGAAATATGCGAATATCAGCCCAGAAGCTGATTATGTATTAATTAAATTGGTGCCTAGCGTATCTCAAAGCCTAGTGACTGGCTTAGTGGCCGATTTAGTCTCGGTGCATCACTGTTCATTACGGTTAAAGGTCGACAATGCGCTTGCGCTTTGTCAGCAACTCAATGTCGCTAATCTCGTCGTGGTCGAAAACCTCGACAGTTTTGATAACTTTTTTGATTATGTATTTGCAACCGATTTGCAGGCCATTATCAATAATTGTGTGGTGTTGTACCGCGGTAGTCATGATCATTCACCCGCAGGTCGAAAGCGTTTTCTACACCAACTTAGCTCATCTGCGATAAATATCATTGGTTTTACTGACCTTGATCCCGCTGGGCTGATGATTGCCAATACGCTTGAGTCTTGCCACAGCATGCTTGTGCCGACGTTGGCACTGGAATCGCCTGAAAAGTTATTAGCGATAACGCAAATAAATTCAACGGCTGACTTTCATAAACAACACAAGCAATGGGCTTATCTTAATCGATTATTGTTTCAGTCTGCATCGACATTGTCTGCGAGTCAGCAATCGAGCTCGTCATCTACAATATATTGTCCGCAATGGTTAACGTTAGTTCACTGGCTTGGGCGTAATAATGTCAGTATTAAGCAGCAGCATATGTTGGCTAACTCTTTACCACTCAGTTTGTTAAATATTCGCCAGTAGTTCTTTACTCGCCACCTAATTCCGTTGCATGCATTTTGAGTCACTCTATTGACCAAACAATTCCAATCTTAAGAATTAAAAAACGGTTTAACCTTTTGTTATATATTGTTTTTATATTCACTAAAAACTAAGCGATTATTTAGTAACCATTTTTGTTAATAAGATGATTGAAATATGTTGCGCTATGTCTCAGTATTTCAACGATCGAAAAGTATAAACACCAGGATTGGTATAACAATAATCAGCAACAGAAGTTGCCATTTCGAATGGGAAATTAGTACATGACAAAATCACTTTCAGCACGGATCTTTATCGGTCTATTTTTGGGCGTTCTACTGGGCAGTCTTGTCCAGTTTGCACTCGCCGACAATGCCTTTTTTGGCGGAACATTAGTGACCTTTGCAAGTGGCATTGGCACCATGTTTGTTAATATGATCATGATGCTTGTAGTACCTTTGGTGTTCGTCAGCATTGTTTGTGGTGTGTGTGAGTTACAAGATTTAAAAAGCTTTGGTCGTTTAGGCGGTAAAACTTTTGGCTTTTATATTATTAATACCATGGTGGCGATCACAGCAGCCTTTGCTGTTGCAATGGTGTTTGAGCCTGGTAAAGGCGTGGATATGTCGAGCAGTGGTTCACTGGATATTACCGCCACAGAATTACCCGACTTAATGTCGTTAATTGTTAGCATTGTGCCCAATAATCCATTTTCCGCTTTTACCTCTGGCAATATGTTACAAGTGATTTTTATGGCGCTGCTAATGGGCGGGGTAATGAAATCAATGGGTGCCTCGGTTGAAGGTGCAGTTAAAGGTTTTCAAACAGCCAATAAAATCATGATGCGTTTAATTTCAGTGGTTATGAGCCTAGCGCCTTACGGTGTGTTTGCATTAATGTTTAAACTAGGTGCAACCTTAGAGCCTGAGATTTTTGTTAGTGTGGTTGAATATTTAGTGCTTATTTTGGCATTATTGTTAATTTGGATTTTTATCGTATACCCATATTCTGTCAGCTTATTTACCCCCATTTCAGCGAAAACCTTTCGCGACAAAACCCAAGAGCAAATTTTATTCTCGCTATCAACAGCCAGTTCTAATGCCACCATCCCAGTCACAATGCGCACATTAACCGACAAGCTTGGTGTGAGTAAAGCGGTTGCCGGTTTTGGTGTGCCACTAGGCGCGACCATGAATATGGGCGGAGTATCGATTTATATTACTATCGCTATTTTCTTTGTTGCCAACGCCTTTGGTATGCCAATCAGCAATGATCAAATCCCATCGTTATTATTCAGTGTGTTTTTACTGTCAGTGGGCGCAGGTGGTGTACCTGGCGGTGGAATGGTGATGATTGGCGTATTGATTTATCAATTAGGATTACCTGTCGAGGCGTTTGTTATTGTTGCTGCATTAGACCGTATTATCGATATGGTATTAACGTCATGTAACGTAGTGGGTGACACCGCGGTATTAACCATTGTCGATCAAACGGAACAAGCACATCAATTAAACAATAAAAAATCTGTTACTGATAATGAATAGTATGATGATGTAATCTATGGTGATGAAAAGCAGTTCAATGATGGCCATTGAACTGCTTTTTACGTTAAGGGCTAAAGTGTATATGTAGATTGTTTGACAAGCGTTGTTACCCTTAACAGAGGCCTGTTAGTCAATTGATGGCTCTTCGCTGTAATCAATACCGTGATAGCTCAAGCAGGTGTCAACTTCATTAGTACTGCCTAAAATCACTGCCACACGCTGGTGGATTGCTGTTGGCTGAATATCTAATATTGTTTCATAACCTGTAGAGGCTTTACCGCCCGCTTGCTCAACGAGTAATGCCATTGGGTTTGCTTCGTACATCAGGCGCAATTTGAATGGTTTGTTTGGATTTTTATTATCTGTTGGATAAGTAAAAATACCACCGCGACATAATACACGATGCACATCGCCCACCATTGCAGCAATCCAGCGCATATTAAATGATTGCTCGCGTGGACCGATGTCACCGAGTAGCAAATCACCAATGTAAGTTTGCATTGGTGCTTCCCAAAAGCGCTGGTTTGACATGTTGATAGCAAATTCTGCTGTGTCTGGAGTGATCTGAACGTTATCGTCGGTCAGTAAAAACTCTTGGCTGTCTGGATCCAGGGTATAAAACTGAGTGCCTTTGCCTGTGGTTAACGCCATCATGGTTGATGGGCCATACAGTACATAACCGGCCGCGACTTGTTTGCGGCCTGCTTGTAAAAAGCTTTGCTCGTTTAACTCACCTGCAGGAGCTGGTAACACAGAAAAAATAGTGCCAACTAAAGAGTTAATATCAATGTTTGAAGAACCATCTAAAGGATCAAAGCACACTAGGTACTCACCTTGGGCATTCACTTCAACCACGTAATCTTCTTCTTCTGATGCTAAACCTCGGACATGGCCGTCGGCTTTAAGCGCATCTTTAAGCATGTCATTGGTGATCACATCCAGTTTTTTCTGGGTTTCGCCTTGCACATTTTCATGTTCAGTCGCACCTAAAACACCTGCTAATGCACCGTGACGAACGGCGCCGCTAATGGCTTTTGATGTGTCAGCTAAGGTTAACAGTAATGTTGTTAAAGACGCATTTACGGCTTGTGCGCTAAGGGTTTGTGCCAAAGTCTGCATGATTTTTCCTATGAGATTTTGCGAGGTTGAGGTTAAGGTCGATGTCATTAATTCTTATGTATAAATCATACCCCACAATGAAGCTAATTTCAGCGATTGTTATCTTGGGTTTTGGTTTTGCTACAAATTAAGGCAAAATGTGGGCGGATTGAATTGCCCAAGGATTAATAATAATGACAACAACATGGAAGCATCATGCTTTGGCGGCATTGTCTGCCGTTCCACTTCTTTTTACCAGCTCGACTTTTTCGGCAACAGCAACAACCCATACAGGCAGCATCATGAACTCTTCGACCACCGCAACACTGACCGCGATCAAAGGTAATACTATGCCTTTGAGTATTGAGCGCATTCACGCATCGCCAGCATTAGCGGGTTCAAGTCCTCGTGGGTTGGCATTGTCACCAGACGGAAAGAGGGTGACCTATTTATCGAGCCGATCAGATAACCAACATTTTTATGATTTATGGCAAATGGATATCGCCACAGGCAAGCGCAGCATGTTGATTAATGCAGATCAATTAGAAGGTGGGGAGCTGTCTGATGAAGAGAAAGCCCGCCGCGAACGCCAACGTATTTACGGTCAAGGGATCATGGAATATTTTTGGTCTGAAGACAGCGCCAGTATTTTAATTCCTGCTGCGGGTAAACTGTATTTATATGATGTTACTAATAATGAGGTCGCAGAGCTAGCAACAGGAGACGGTTTTGCCACCGATGCGCGTTTGTCTCCAAAAGGTCACTTTGTATCATTTGTGCGCGATCAAAATTTATATGTATTGTCGCTTGAAACTAAACTCGTTACCGCCCTAACTACTGACGGTAAAGGGCCAATTAAAAATGCCATGGCTGAGTTTGTCGCCCAAGAAGAAATGGATCGTATGACTGGTTATTGGTGGGCGCCAGATGAGTCGGTCATTGCTTTTACGCGTATTGATGAAACGGGTGTTGAGTTAGTGACACGCAATGAAATTTATGCCGAAGGCATTAAATTAACCGAGCAGCGTTATCCTTATGCAGGTAAGGCCAATGTTGAGATAGCGTTAGGAGTGGTGAGCTTAAAAAGTCGCGATATAAACTGGATTGATTTAGGCAAACAAAAAGATATGTATTTACCACGTGTTGATTGGTTACCAGACAGCCAACATGTGTCATTTCAATGGCAAAGCCGCGATCAGCAAACACTGGATTTACGCATCGCTTCTATAGCCAACCCGAAGCAAGCAGAAACCGTGATTGAAGAACGCAGTAACGCTTGGGTTAACTTAAACAAAGATTTGCACTTCCTAAAGCAACAAGCGGCCTTTATTTGGGGCTCTGAACGTGACGGCTTTAATCATTTATATTTATTTGATTTACAAGGAAAGCAGCTTAAACAATTAACCCAAGGTGATTGGGCGGTTGACGCGCTTGAATTTGTCGATGAAGCGACAGGCTGGGTGTACTTTAGTGGTCGTAAAGACAGTGTGGTTGAGCGTCATTTGTATCGAGTCAATCTTAATAAAGGCAAGGACTCCATTGAGCGAATTAGTCAAGAATCAGGTATGCATGAAGCTGTTTTTGCTGATAAAAAGCCAGTTTATTTGGACTACTTTAGTAGTTTACAACAGCCACCACAAATCAGTTTACACAATGAAAGTGGTCAATTATTGGCGTGGGTTGAGCAGAATGAAATTAATGCGGAACATCCGTTATATGACCTTGCTGGTTTATGGCAGATGCCAGAGTTTGGTCAATTAAGCGCTGAAGATGGCCAGCCTTTAATGTATCGTTTGTTTAAACCGATTCCTTTTGATGCAGCTAAACAATATCCGGTAGTGGTGCGTGTATACGGCGGGCCTCATGCACAATTAGTGGTCAATAGTTGGAGCGAGTCAGATTATTTTACTCAGTATTTATTGCAGCAAGGCTATGCTGTATTCCAGTTAGACAACCGTGGTTCGGCCCATCGTGGTACTCAATTTGAACATGTGATTTATCAGAACATGGGTGATGCTGAGGTCAACGATCAAAAAGTAGGTGTTGATTACTTGCGTAGTTTGCCATTTATTGATGGTGACAACATCGCTATTTATGGCCACAGTTATGGCGGTTACATGGCGTTGATGAGCCAGTTTAAAGCTCCTGATTATTTTAAAGCGGCAATATCAGGTGCACCAGTTACTGATTGGCGTTTATATGATACTCATTATACTGAACGTTATATGGGCAACCCTGAAACCAATAAAAAAGGTTATGATGCCAGCAGCATTCTACCTTATGTGAAAAATTATCAGTCAGGCTTATTGATGTATCACGGTATGGCGGATGATAACGTATTGTTTGAAAATAGCACTCGTGTATATAAAGCACTTCAAGATGAGGGGAAATTATTTCAAATGATGGATTATCCAGGATCTAAGCATTCAATGCGTGGCGAGAAAGTGCGCAATCATTTATATAAAACATTGGCAGCATTTTTAGACCAACAGCTAAAATAATCGCTTAGTAAGATTTCAGAATTAGATATCTTAGTTAGATTTCTTCGTTAAAGAAAAAGACAATAAAAAACCAGGTGATTAACCTGGTTTTTTTATTGCGATTAACGTTAGAAGATTACGCTTCTAAGTCACCACAAAAACGATAGCCTTCGCCGTGGATAGTCGCGATGATTTCTGGCGTATCTGGCAAGCTTTCAAAATGCTTACGGATACGACGGATAGTTACGTCAACAGTACGGTCATGAGGCTTTAATTCACGGCCAGTCATTTTTAATAATAAATCAGCACGAGTTAAAATCTTGCCTGGGTTTTCTACAAAGTGAAGCATCGCACGGAATTCACTGCGTGGTAGCTTATAAGACTCACCTAGTGGGTTAACCAAAGAACGACTGTTGATTTCTAAGCTCCAGCCGTTAAAACGATAAAACTCAACAGAACCTTTTTCTTCAGTTTCTGCAGCAGCATTATTCACGCGAGTTAATAAGTTACGAGCTCGGATGGTTAATTCACGAGGGTTGAATGGCTTAGTGATGTAGTCATCAGCACCAATTTCAAGGCCTAGGATTTTATCAACTTCGTTGTCACGACCCGTTAAGAAAATAAGTCCGATGTTATTAATTTCACGAAGTTCACGTGCTAATAATAAACCGTTTTTACCTGGCAAGTTAATATCCATTACAACAAGGTTAATCTTATTGTCTTGCATGGCTTTATGCATTTCTGCACCGTCGTTAGCTTCGGTGACAACATAGCCTTCAGCTTCAAAAATACTGCGTAATGTATTACGAGTTACTGCTTCATCTTCAACAATTAAAATATGCGGATTTTGCATGATATATACCTAATTTTATAAAATTTGATTCTAGCGATTCGTTGCTAGTAAGTTGTAATAGCGCATTATTTTTACGCGAATATTCCAGTATTTTTTGGTGTTTATCTATGTCTGCCCTGAATTAAACACTCTTATAAACTCGTATGCTGTAACGCAAAATGTGGGTTACTGAGTTGTCTCGCGTCGATTAAGTCTCATTACGCCAATGCAATATGCGCGTTAATGCCTAATGAGTTAAATTTTTTGCCACCAGGCTAACTACTATGAATACGATTTAAGAAGATAGTTCCATTTGTTACAAACTTATTTAACCTTATTCATGTTTATCAAATGTAGAACATAAATCGTTCAGGTGTAAATTAAGCGTATACAAATGTGAAATACTACACTTCTATGAAACTTTACTACAGTCTCCATAAAACGCTGTCTGCTGCCTTTTTACTATCAATGTTATTGACTTAGTCATAGTGATTTAATAGTAAGTGATGTTTATTGTACTCGTTTTAGGCATTTGTTAACAAATTAAATGTTAAATAATTAATATAATTGTCGAGTATATGAAAGATTAATACAGTTAAGTAGCTAATAATCATACTATTTTAAGTTCAATACTTGTGACTGATATCACAAGCCTTTGAGATTTTATTACCTTCTGTTAAACTGTTTTCGGCCTAATTGACGAAATTTTATTATGAAAAATGTTATCGATGCATTGTGGAATGAGTACCAAAGTAGTCATTTTTTACTTACTCAACGCCTTTCTCATGATCTCCCGTTTGCTATTGTTACCGCCCATAATCCTCACGGTTTATTACTTTCTCCCAGTCAGAATCGTTTACTCGATCGTCAGCTTCAATCTAAAATCCAACAATATAAATGCCTTTACCGATCCCTAATTGGAGCAGCTCCAGACTTGTCGCATATGGAAAAGAGCTGGGCGATTTTTATTGATAAAGAACAAGCGCTTGAGCTGGGCCGTGAGTTTAATCAACATGCTATTTATTATGTCAACAAAGGCTTGCTGTCTTTAGTTGCTTGTGTTGATTCGATTAAAGAGGAAGTGGATATGGGGGCATTTAACCATCGCTTACGTTTAGTCAGTGAATTCCCAGATACTTAGTGTTCATAATACCGTTATAGGGTTAGTTTAAGGGATGATTTGTTCAATTACCCTTATTGTCTCATTATTTGGTTGGTTACACGTAATATTGTATTGGTATTTTGTTGTTTTTAAGTTTTTTACGATTGATTAGGTGGTTTTTTCTTTATTACGAACAATGCTACATCCTCAATAAAGGGTTAAACATTGTAGGTATGAATGCCGTATTAGAAGGTGAATAAAAGTAAACTAGTATTCTTTTACTGCGTTTGTTGATTGACTTGTTAGTGCATTTGTTGCTATTTTCAACTCCCTCCTTCGGGAGGAACAGAAGAGGAGCGTTAGCTAGGTAGTAAGTGAGAGGATGCCAGTCCGATGACAACTTATGATGGAGATTAACGCCGAGGTATCGGTTTGTTTGGTAAACACTGATATCGGTCGTATAGGCTGAATCCTAACGATTGTCACCTATTTTTTTGGTGGAGAGCTTCTGGTGATGATTGCTGTTTCCCTTCTATAAGGGTGCGTTATCTTAGCACCAGGCTCTTCGAACGTAGTATGTTCGGAGCGTATATCATGTTAGTAAATCACATCTTATTTTTTAGCCTTTCGCACACTGCGGAGGTATCAGTATGAGCCTTCTTCAATCTGAAATTGACACTCCTGAATTAGTCGTTGCTAAATTTGGCGGCACGTCAGTTGCTGATTATGCCTCTATGAGCCGTTGTGCAGATATTGTGTTGTCTAATCAAGCCACCCGTCTTGTGGTAGTTAGCGCTTCTAGTGGTGTCACCAATTTATTGGTTGAATTGACCCAAGCTAACGTTAATGACGAGCGCCGCTTAGTTCTACTTAAGCAAATCGCACAAATTCAATATGCAATATTAGATGAACTAGGTCGTCCACAGGATGTGGCTGCCATTATTGATAACATACTGAGCCAGATGTCGGTACTCAGTGAATCGTTAGAACTGAATCGCAGTAAAGCGGTTATGGACGAATTGTTGTCTACCGGGGAGCAATGTTCATCGATTTTATTTTCTGCTGTTATTCGCGAAAAAGGTACTGCGTCAGATCATTTTGATGTTCGCCAAGTATTGCGTACCGATAGCCACTTTGGTCGTGCTGAACCACAGATTGAAGTGATAGCCACACTTACTCACGAATTTTTACAGCCATTACTTTCGCATTATGTCATCGTCACTCAGGGTTTTGTTGGTGCCGATGAAGAGGGATTGACGACGACATTAGGCCGTGGTGGTAGTGATTATTCAGCTGCTTTACTTGCTGAAGCTCTTCGGGCTACTGCAGTTGAAATTTGGACCGATGTTGCAGGTATTTATACCACGGATCCACGACTTGCCCCTAATGCCCGCCCGATTGCTGAAATCAGCTTTAATGAAGCTGCTGAGATGGCTACCTTTGGCGCTAAAGTATTGCATCCCGCGACCATTTTACCGGCAGTAAGACAAAAAATTCAGGTGTTTGTAGGTTCAAGTAAAGCACCTGAAATGGGCGGTACTTGGATCCGTCATCAAGTTGAAGATACCCCAGTATTTAGAGCGGTGGCATTGCGCCGTGATCAAACTTTACTTAATTTACATAGTTTGCAAATGCTACATGCTCAGGGCTTTTTGGCTGAAACATTCGCGACCTTAGCGCGACACAAAATATCAGTCGATTTAATCACTACCTCGGAAGTTAACGTATCACTTACCTTAGATAAAACTGGCTCTGATTCAAGTGGTCAGGGTTTATTGAGTGAGTCCTTGTTACAAGAATTATCGCAGCATTGTCGGGTCAGAGTCGAAGAGAATTTAGCCCTAATTGCTATTATTGGTAATCGTATCGCATCCACGGCTGGCATTTGTAGCAGGGTGTTTAACGTACTTGAAAACCATAATGTGCGGATGATTTGCCAAGGCGCCAGCCCACATAATTTATGTGTATTGGTGGCTGAGTCCGAAGCTGCGCAAGTGGTTAATGCCTTGCACCAAAACTTGTTTGAGTAATCATATGATTAAAGTAACACAATCGTCACTACGGGTTGGAGAGCTGGCAACAGGGCAAGCGTTGACGGTTCCGTTATATACATTCTCTGGAAGCGAGTCTTCAGCCCCAAGTGTTTATATTCAGGCCAATGTCCATGGTGCTGAAGTGCAAGGAAATGCAGTGATTTATCAACTGATGACTTTGTTAGAAAGTTATCAAGTATTAGGTGACATTGTTCTTGCACCGTTGGCCAATCCGTTGGGGATTAATCAAAAGAGTGGTGAGTTTACCTTAGGACGATTTGATCCTATTACAGGTGTGAATTGGAACCGAGAGTATTTTGATCACCAAGTTGATGTTAAAGCTTGGTATACAGAGCACCAACATTTAACCAATGATGAGTTGTTTCAGGCATATCGTTTGATGTTGATTGAGGCTTGTCAGGCGCGGTTGACTAATCCTTTTGGAATAACAACCGGTCATCGATTAGCGGTGAATTTACAGAGTATGGCGCACCAAGCTGATATCGTACTTGACCTCCATACCGGTCCTAAATCTTGCAAACATTTATACTGCCCTGAATATGATATTGATGCTGCTAGGCTTTTCTCAATTCCGTATACCTTGGTTATCCCCAATAGTTTTGGCGGTGCTATGGACGAAGCGATATTTTGCCCTTGGTGGCAGTTAACTGAATATGCAACGGGCCAGGGCCGTGAGTTTTTGGTACCTGTATCAGCGTTTACCTTAGAACTTGCCAGCCAAGAACGAATTGATTTGGCTGACGCGTTAGAGGATGCCAAAGGCATATTGGCTTATTTAAGCCATCGTGGTGTTATTGCTGAAAAAGTGAATCCAGCCAGTATGGAAAGGTTTGGCTGTTACTTGAAGGATTATAAGAAGTTTCATGCACCTAAAGCTGGCTTAATTGAATATTGTGCGAGTGTTGGAGAACCATTAAAAGCTGGCAAACCTTTAGTGAACATTTTGCGTATTGATTTGTATGGTACTGAACAGGCATACCAAGCCATTAGTTTACCTATGGATTGTTTGCCTATTTTACACTTTGCTTCTGCATCGGTGCATCAAGGTACAGAGTTGTATAAGGTGATGACTAATGTGTTTTCTTTACAGTCTAGTTGATTAACCGCTTTAGATAAGTAAAAACAAAAACGCCTGCAATTGCAGGCGTTTTTGTAGATGCGTAAATTGCAATTAACTGCCTAAAATTTGCAATGGAATGGTTAACATCTCATCACCGGATCCGGCAAAGTACCAAATAATACCGACTAAGCTTGCTACTGTTAGCAGATACCACACGGTTGAAAATATTTGGCCGTATCGATCCAGTGGTAGCAAATTACTTTGATGCCGCCCACGCCACTCAAATACAATCTCAAGACTGCCAATAAGCAATAAAAAGCCAAGTAGAGCAAGACCTAAGCTATAGCTTATCAACACACCGATAGCCGCACCTGCTATGCAAGCAATAAGACCAATAAGGCTGTTCATTGAAAAACTAATACTTTTTAAAATATGACCACCATCAAGAGGTAAGATAGGCAATAAATTAAATAGATTTAGCAGTGC
This sequence comes from Shewanella polaris, assembly GCF_006385555.1. NCBI lineage: Bacteria > Pseudomonadati > Pseudomonadota > Gammaproteobacteria > Alteromonadales > Shewanellaceae > Shewanella > Shewanella polaris. The sequence goes on from NZ_CP041036.1 coordinate 594,245, forward strand.
ATTAAAGCTGGCCAAACCAGCAAAAAATATATTTCCTGTTATCCAATAAAGTCCTAAAAAGATGACCGATAAAATCAGGCCGAATGTGGGTCCCATAATGGATATATACACATCTTGCCAGCGGGTATTGATGCGTTCATCGCTTAAGGCTAAGCCGCCAACAAATGGGATCAAATAAATCCCTTTGGTTTTCATGCCAAAATGTTTCATTGCTCTAATATGACCATATTCATGAAATACTAAGCAACCAATTAACGCCATAGCAAACTGGAATGAAAATAACCACGAATAGGCAGCAACGCTCGCAGCAGCAAATAGTACTTTTACCACTTTCGCGCTTTTAAGGAGTTTAAATCCTAGCGATGCTAGACCAATAACACTTATCTTTTGGTTTTTTACTATTGGCACTTCCGGTGTTTGCTTTTCTATGTCGCTGACGGTTCGCTGACCTTGGGCGACTTGTTCATCTTCTACCAACAAACAATAATCGAGTTGAAACGGTTGCCAATTAACATCAACTTCTAAGCGGATCGGAATTGCTTTACTGGATGAATCAACAATAGTCGATCCACCATCGCTATTGGTTTCACTCAGTGGTGCCGTTGATTGTAGAGCGAGTTCAAACGAGTGAATGTAAAACGCTTGAGCACTGGCATTAGCAGATTTTTGCGATACAAGTTGATTGTCCCAATAAAGTTGTTGCCAACCGGCAATAGAGCCTTCTAGGCGTAATCGTTTACCAAGACATTCAATATTTAGTAGTTCCATTAAGGATTCTCAGGATTTATGGACGGTGAGCTTGGGGCATTTTGCCAGAGCAACGTATGTTGCTCAATGGGTTCAACAATTATATTCATAAATTTTGACGTTAATCTGTGGCATTAACATGAATTAAATCATTATAAATGAATAATGAGTTGCTTAATTGAGGTTGGTAATGGTTAACACGCTGGGTATATGTTTGTTATCTACATTTTAATATTTTAAAATCATTTTTTAATACAGTTGTTCTAGCTCTGCAACGGTTGCGATACCTTGCTCTATGGTAGTAAAGATAATTTTTGCACTACAACAATGCCCTTGAAATTGACCGAATTGACGTACAATCGGCAACATTTGTAATACATTCATATTTTGATCAAGTTTTATTAACTGAGGTAATTCTGTCACATTGGCATCAATTGATGGATCTAATGGCGGATGCTTTTGGATGTGATAAACGTGACCAGTACTATCGATAAGTTTATCTTGTGTGCAAACCGTGTATTGATTAGCGCAAATAAAGCTTAACCAGTCTTGATAGTTGGGTAAATACATTAGCTCATCATCTTGATCAAACTGCAATATGGCCGGCCAATGAATGTGTTTCATAGTTTACCTGTATCTCAATGTATTTTGTGCAAAACCAGCTAGCGATTACTGTAATCAAACGAAATTTCTTGATTAACATTTTTAACCACACATGTGCTGTGCTCACGCTGAGCGCGATAAAATGCATTACCAACATGTAACTCTACGTTAATGAAAATGTGTTTCTCTGCTTTGATATAATAGTTATCAAAGTAACCTTCAGATTCATTAAATAATAATGCGTATTCTTGCTCTTCTTTAATGCGTTCTTCGGCCATTTGTTTTTTCTGCTCGAGCATCATTTTAACTTGCTCTATCATTCCTGCATCATTTTGCCACTCTGTCTTGGGAGGTAGTTTTCGCAGCCTTGCTTCTAACTCTAAGCCAGCGACAACTATTTCTTTGATGCTGTCATCTAGGGCTTTTAGTTGCTGTTTTAATTCACCCCGGTGCATAGCGCAAAATAATTCTGTTTTGGTGCCAGCTGTAGCGCCAAATGTAATGGCTCTAATTCCTTTTGATGCCGTGGCTATCCCGCCCACTAAATCTCCACGACGTCCTTGCTCGTCACTCACGGTAATGCTGTCTCCAGCGGTAGAATGACTGTGTAATAACTGCTTAGTCACCAAAATATTACCTTGGGCGTCTAAGTTAGAATACTGTACGAATTGAGCACAAATCTGACCATCTGCTTTTATGTGGGTGCTCAGTTCTTGTTCTTTAATTAAGCGTCCAATTACCCCTTTACTAATAATGACATCGCCTTGGGCTTCAATGGTGGCTGACTCAACAAAGCCCATAACGGTTACGTCACCAGTGGCTTTAACTTCCATGCCTTCATGTACATCACCAGTGATCAATATACTGCCTTTAAAGTTAACGTGGCCAAAACGGACGTCAACATCTTTTATTTGCAGCATATCGTCAACTTGCATACCTTTCTTATTTTCAACAGGCTGACCAGATACTGTGGCAATAAGTTTATTTGGATCTTTTGGATGAAAACTGGTGCCAGTTCCTGGTTCCATCGGTTTATCTTTACCTGGCGTTTGTTGCTGTACATCTCCATGAACATTAAAACCAGGAGTGCCTATAGTGGCTGGGATTTTAATCATTAATATATCATTAGGCTTAACTGTAATTAATGCGCCTAAATTACGCATATCAACTGAGCCATCTTCACGTTCTTGGGGTTGTAATAAGCGTTCGCGAGCTAAACCGACTTTACGCTCTAAGATGGCATTTTCACCGTTAACCGCAACTTTACCGCAGGCGATAATACCTTCACAGACTTCACCAGGTGGTAATATCGACAAGCGCTGCATTAATGCCATGATCTTGGGTTTGCTTAACCCCATTTTAATTTTTTGATTTTTTAGAGCATTTAGTACATCTGGGAGGGTTATTTCTTTACCGCCCCATGCTGAGGTTATTTTCATGCTGGCTTGCATTTTATTGTCACTAACACTAATACTTACGACGCCATCTTTACGCTCAGCAATAGCAAAAAACAGTTCATGATCTCCAGGGTTCTGCCCACAAATAGCATTTATTTCTGCTACGGCTTTATGAATAGCGGGAACAATAGGAAATAGCGTTGCAAAAGCAGGTTGTGTGAGTAAGGCGTTAATATCGTCTTCTGACACTGGACCATGTGTATTGGGAATTATGCGTAATTCCACTTTTGTCTTATCTGCACTTAATGTGGCGACTGAGGCTTCTAACATGACATCCTTTGTTTCTTTTTTATTTTTATTTTAGATTATGGCCAGCAAGTAGAATAACAATGAAATAAACTCATAAATGTGCGTTATTTTGCCTTTAGTCAATTTAACTGATATCGCTCTGTATTTCCAGTTGTAGCCTAGCTTTATGAGCGATAAGTCTCACTAGATTATTCGAACCGAAAAGTAAGCCATTAGCATTGATGTTGATACAATTTGTACTTGTTGTTTTCTGCTAGTGTATTCACTTTGCCAAAATGAGTGGCAATGGTATCGGAATATGGGAGGTGACGATTGGCTACAATTAGCCATAATCCTTTTGATGTTAGATGAGTCGCACTTTGTTGGACAAATTGTGTCGCAATATCTGTGGTACTTATTAAGCCATCATGAAATGGTGGGTTGGAAATAATGCCATCAAATTTACCGCTAATTTGATTAAATCCATCTGATGGATAGACTTTTGCGTGCATATTGTTGGCTGCAAGGGTTAATTCGCAAGATATTAATGCCATTGCATTAATATCAATACATTCCATGTTTAAGGTAGGATTTACTTTTAGCAATGCGGCCGTAATGACCCCCGCACCACAGCCAAAGTCGAGTACTCTACCATGTAAGTTATCTGGCAAATGTGACAGCAATAATTCGGTACCATGATCAAGGCATTTCTCGCTAAAAACACCGACCATATTACAAATTTGCAGTGTTCCCTGTGGGGTATCGAGTGCATATTGGCTTATCCAATCACTGATTAATAGCGAAGGTGCTGCTTGGGTTAAATAACAGACATAAACTAGGCAGTGGCGGGCATTATCTTGCTTGATCGGTGGTGAATAATAATTAGGTGTGAGTTTATCAATTGATTTAACTCCACCTTTATTTTCACCAACAATAATCAATTGACCGTCGATACGTAAATGTTGCGCGGCAAGTTGCAGCAAATAACCCATTAACGGTTTAGCTTTCGGAAAGTAAATAATGACACTATCAAATTTTGTCTCTGCTAATGACTCTGGCAGCTGATGACCAAAATAGCATTGTAATTTGTCATTGGCATTGGGTGACAATGTGAGGTGGTGATTAAAATCTAACGCAAGTGCAGTGACATTATCTGCAAACTCAAGACATTGATGTGCAAAAGTATCAGCTTCATAATTGAGCACTAATACATTATGTTGAGCAAAGTAATTGCTGTTTCTTATTAAGGCTTGAGAAGGATTTGTTAACACGTAAGTTGCTCATAATGCTAGTGATAAGATAAACTCGGCAATACAAACTTAATCCCCACTTTATTAGCTGGTGGGGGATTAAGTTAGCCAGCCATTAAGGTGTTTGTACCGATTGCGGTAATAGGCTAAACATTTTAATTGCGATATCGATATTGTCCTGATGGCCGCTAAACAATCTTGCTCCAGGGCCCGCAGCAAATACCTGCACATCCATAGCGGTATGGCCGCCACTTGTCCAACCAGTATTAGATTCTATATCAATTAATTTACGCAATGCGACAGTCAATGGCTCGTTTCCCTGCATGCGTGCCGTTTGCAATTGACTGTATTGTGTTTCGCTTGGTGTAAAACCCAAGAGTGAAGCAGTTAAAGGCTGCCAATTGTCTTCAGCAATCGCCTGTGAAGCAATCACATCTGGACTCGCTTTGACCTTATGCAAAACTTCTGGATGCCATTCATACTTCCCATGTGCACCAACAGATAAGCCACCGGTATTATGATCTGCTGTCACAACCATTAAAGTATCTTTACGTTGGCGAACAAATTGCTCAACGACTTCAATAGCGGATGCAAACTCATCCATTTCACCCATCGCGGTCGCAATGTCGTTACTGTGGCCAGCCCAATCAATTAAGCTGCCTTCTACCAATAACACAAAACCTTGTTTATTTTGTGACAGTAAATCCAATGCCTTTTGGGTCATATGACTAAGTTTATGTGCTTCTTGGTCGTTAATGACCCAAGGTAGCTGTACATCAGCAAAAAGCCCCAATACTTTTGGCGTAGTAACTGATTCTAGCTCAGAGAATTCGCTGATGTTTTGGTAGCCTTTAGTACTGAACTGTTCAAGCAATGTGGGAGTGAAATATTGCTGACCACCACCAAGAATTACATCGGCATCGGTTGTTAAATAAGCCTCGGCAATATCAATATAATTACGACGGCTTTCATTATGAGCCAAAAATGCAGCAGGTGTAGCATGGTTAACTTGTGAGGTAACCGCGACGCCAGTAGATAAACCTAATGATTTGGCTTTTTCCATTAAGGTGGTTAATGGACGTTTTTCGGTATCAACGGCAATGGCACCGTTATAACTTTTAACCCCAGTAGACAATGCTGTTGCAGATGCGGCTGAGTCCGTTACATAACCACTGACTGGCGCAGGGTAAGTACTTGCCATACCCACGAGTAAGCGATCAAATACCGTTTGTTCAATCTCTTCTGTTTCAGGATTATCTTTATAGTAACGATAAGCAGTGGTATACGCCGGTCCCATACCATCACCAATCATGATGATAATATTTGTTGGTCTAGACGGGCCGGTTGTTGGCACATTATTACTTGTTGTGTCAGCCACAACAGGAGACATAACCACTTCATCAGCCATTACACCCGTTACGATCAAGCTAGATACCAACAATAGCCTACTGATTAGGCGTTGGTAGGTAGATAAAAAATGCATGATTAATCCTATTTTTGCTGACTAATACGAGCTTCTATGGCATCCATAAGCATGCCGGTAATACTAACGTCGAACGCAGCTTCAATTTCTTTAATGCAGGTTGGGCTAGTCACATTGATTTCAGTTAACTTATCGCCAATGACGTCTAAACCGACAAAAATAAGGCCACGTTTTTTCAATTCTGGACCAATAGCACGAGCAATTTTCCAATCACTTTCCGATAATGGTTGGGCAACACCACTTCCGCCAGCCGCTAAATTACCACGGGTTTCACCTTTCATCGGGATGCGCGCTAATGCATAAGGTACTGGCTCACCGTCAATCACTAAAATACGCTTATCACCTTGAGTGATTTCAGGAATAAAAGCTTGTGCCATTGCGTATTGTTGACCATAACTGGTTAATGTCTCAATAATCACGCCAAGGTTAGGATCATCTTTTTTTACTCTAAAAATAGACGTGCCACCCATGCCATCTAATGGTTTTAAAATAATGTCTTGCTTGAGCTGGTGGAATGCTCTGATACGCTTAGCATCACGGGTCACAATGGTTTCAGGCGTAAATTCAGAAAACCATGCCGTAAACAGTTTTTCATTGGCATCACGTAAGCTTTGCGGCTTGTTAACAATCAAAACACCTTCTTCTTCCGCACGTTCAAGCATATAAGTCGCGTAGATAAATTCAGTATCAAATGGCGGATCTTTACGCATTAAAATCACATCAAGTTCGGCCAAAGGGGTATCAACGGACTCGCCTAAGGTAAACCATTGGCTAGCGTCTTGTTTAACCGTTAGTTCACGCATAGTGGCCATGGCTTTGCCGTTGACCATCGCAAGGTCATGCATTTCCATATAAAACAATTGGTAGCCACGAGCTTGTGCGTCCAATAACATCGCAAAGCTCGAGTCTTTTTTGATATTAATGTCGCGAATCGGGTCCATAACAATACCGAGCTTAATCATGTGTGTATCCTTTAATAATGTGCAGGGAAGATATCGGCTTAACCAATATCACCAAATTTAACTTGTAATGCGGTAATGGCAGTCAATGACGCTGTTTCTGTTCGTAGTACCCTTGGTCCCAATAAAATATCGGTAAAATGCTGGGTTTCTGTCATGGTAATTTCTTCGTCAGACAAACCGCCTTCTGGGCCAATTAATAATCTTACTTTGTGGTATTGACCGGATAACTGCAAGCCATTAATACCGTGTGAGGCTCTCGGGTGCAAATTCAGTTTTAGGGCTTCGGTGGATTCTTCACACCATTGTGCCAATGTCATTGCCTGACGAACAACCGGAACAATACTGCGGCCAGATTGTTCACAGGCACTGATAACAATTTTTTGCCATTGTTGCAGCTTTTTGTCTAAGCGCTCACCACTCAGTTTTACACCACAACGATCAGAAAATAACGGTGTAATAGTGGTTACGCCAAGCTCTACGGACTTTTGAACCGTAAACTCCATTCGGTCACCACGTGAAATCACCTGACCTAAATGCAGGTCTAATGGTGATTCGCTATTGTTCGCTTCACAACTTAAGACCGTGACAGCGATCGATTTCTTACTGGTTTCAATAATTTCAGCTAAGTAATCGTTGCCGTCACCGTTAAACAAGCTGATTTGGTCACCCATCCCCATTCGCAACACTCGGCCAATGTGGGCGACACCATCCTCATCTAATTGAAGAGTTTGCCCTTGTTGTAAATTGTCTAGGGGCTGAAAAATACGTGGGACTCTCATCAGTGTTGACCTTATTTAACCCATTGTTCAAGGGGGAGCTTGATTGCCAATTAACGAACTAAGCCGTTATTTTGGCATTGTTTGAATACAAAATCATTATGATTACCTTGGTTAGCGGCGATTAAGGTATCACGTTGACATTCTATGGTGGTAACAGGCTGCATTTTGTTCCATGCATTAAATAATTTTTGTTGGCTATTACTTATTTTCAAACCATAGGTTTGTTGCATATAAAGGTAAGTCCGCGCAATAGGCCCCCTTGCTCGTTCGGGTGGCTGAACTTTGCGGCCCTTAAAGTCGACAATCATTTCACATTGCCCGTATTGATCCGCTTGTCCGCCCCAATCACTAAAACGATAGTTGCTGCGATCTCCATTCACTTCACCAACAGCAGGGACAAGGTTATGTAAATCCGACGTCATTGTCTTAAACTTCTTGTTGTTTTTATTGCAATTTTTCCTGCCGCCGTCTTGCCAACATTGTAGTTGATGACCTAATTCCCAAGCTGGGACAACATGTTCCCATTCGATCCGGTTAGCTCTAATGATTTGCTTTCTCACTTTATAACCACAACTAGCATGGTCTGCTTGCCATAATTTTCCTGCTATGGCGATGTTGCAGCCACAATAAAAGGTACGAAGGGGCAAGTGTTGTTGATAAATCTTTTTGGCCACTTTTTTCGCTTTACCAAAACTACTTGGATGTTCTGCGGCGAAAAGTGTCGATGAAAAAATGCCGCACAAAAGCGACACCCCAAATAACCAAGAGTGTGTGGATGATAAGCGCAAAATAAACCCTAAAATTAACAAAAACATCATTACAGCGCAGGCTTAGCCTGTCATTTTGGCTGATGTTAAGCCATCAGATGCGATGACGCAATTGATACCGTTTATTATTCCGAGCAAGGGTTATTTAGGGTTTAAAGGGGTTAATGTCTGTTTACAACGGCGACAGCGATACTTAGTTTGGCCTCGGACAATTCTGTTGTGACGTCTTATGCTTAGCGGCACGCTGCCACAGCCGCAAAAATATTCGAATTGTTGGCCACTGACAGACTGAGTATTGAGTTGGTGAGTGGTCTTGGGGGAAATATTAAATGTCGTCAGCATAACGCTTTGCCATTCTTTACCATGAGGTCTTACTTTACCAAATAGATGAAAACACACTAAATGGCTAATTTCATGTGGCACTACTTCAGTAATGAAAATATCTGGATTTTCAGCCAGTAACACCGGATTAAAACGTAATTTATTGGTTTGTAAATGCGCTGTGCCTGCGCTTTTTCCACGTAAGCTGAAATGCACACTAGGACGAGGAAACTGACGCTTGAAATGTTGTTCGGCTAATTGGTAGTCCGCTTCGACTTTGGCCAAGATCTGCTGTTGTAGCGGATCGCTAACGGTTGTGCTCAGCTGTTGGTGGGGGCGCGCTGATAACGAAGACACCTTTGTGTGGATATCTGGCGTTAGCACTTGGTGTGCGCGTTGAGTGAGATTGAAAATACTTTTAAACATGTTGGATTGCTTCACTTGCTTGAATGACTAATGAAATATTCAGACAAGTAAAGTATCGGCCTCTTAATTTAAGTTTGCAGACATTACAGTGTGCTAGCAGCTGCAGCTATCATGGCACGAATTTGTTCAACAATGTCTGACTCTACTTGTGAGTCGTAACCTTTAATTCGTGGAGTATGAATGTGTCCTACCGGTAATTTCAAGTTAAATTGATCTCGAAGTAAAATACTGCGATATGAAATTTCATTGGATAAATAGCCGCCACCAGAGCCTTCTACAGAAATTTCATTTTGCAATTCAGCCAGTGAGGATGCCTTAAACTGCCCCCGAGATAAGGTGCTAATTTGATTGTTGTCATTAACACTCCAATGACCTTTTACTGCTTTCATAGCCTCTACGGGTAGTGAAAACTGCACAAATTCAGGGCCATTTAATTTACCATCAGCAGAGACACTATTATTAAATAATGGTGCTTTAGGATTTGTGTGACTGGCTCCTGTTAATATATTTAAATTGTCAGGGGCTTCTGCACTACGGTTACGTCCCGGAAAACGTTCAATATCGAAATTTTCACGCCCCATACTAATGGTAAACACCATGTCAACAGTGTTGTCACGATAAAAAGGCGTGAGTAATGATTCAATAATACCATTATCGAAATCGCTGAATCGAACCGGTATCATTACCGTTTCAATCTGTGCTTTTTTGCCGTTAACCTCAAATTGATAACCATCAAGTGCTAAGGCCGCCAAACCAGATGGATTACTTTGGCCAATATTTCTATCAAGAAAAAAGGGATCAAAGCCAGTCACTATAATGTTAATTTGGCTGTCGGGGGAAAACTCAATATCACTAAAACCGCGAGAGGACTTCTCAACTGCTTTGACCAAAATATCGCGTTGCCATTTAGCAAGATTAAATCCAGCTTTATCTTGTTTTAAGACGTTACGCATGCTTAAACGACTCCAGTACAAGGAGCGATCGTCACTGTGTCCCGATTGGATATCGCGCACCGCTTGCTGCCATAATCTGTGTCCTTGATGCGCTGCCATTTCAGTAACGGTCAATTCATCAGTGGCTTGTGCCAACTTGACCTCTACAGTATCGCTGATAGCTTGATAACGATTAACCACATCAGGCAAGGTTTGCTCAGCCTTAGAGACCCGCATTTCTTCAATATTCTTTTGGAGTAGGCTGGCATTAACTGCACCTGATAAGGTGAATAATGCCAGTGAACTTAAGGCTAGAACAGAACGATTTTTTTTCATGACGATTCCTTAAGGATCCTCGATGTCTATTTTTGGGGTGCGTTTAACGACTTTATTGCCCATAAGGCGGACTAACGTTTAATCTCAGTTATATTTATAACACAGTTGTTTAGGTGGTTTAAGAGTGCTTTTAATTCTTGCACATCAGTAAGCTTTTTTGAGCGTCAATTTAAGCCGATATTTGGCGAATTGTTAAATGTTGCAGATATGTCAATTTAATTGCTTTTTTTTGTATACTATTATCAATTTTAGACCATAATAAGTTCATATAATAAGATGTAGCTGAGATAAAATGCACTGAAATTAGTCATCGATATGGTTAATCTGGGGTGAGAAACTGATATTAAGATGATAAAAAAGCAAGGTATGCTCATACTTTTTAAATGAAATACCTTTGATAAGTAATTACAAACGTTATGTAATGGGTTACCGATGATATAGGCAAGTAAATGAACTAAACCCAGTTTGTATTTAAGTAACATTATCCGGTTATATCTATAGATATGATGCACAGGCTAATCTTGTATTAGCACTTTTGTGTGTACAGTATTGAAAGGATATCAACATGGAACCATTATTAATGGCAGGTTTTCAGTGTAATGAGCTGAATGAAGTGCTTGCTCGATTACATTTTCAACTTCATTACATTGATAAATATGATAAAAATAAAATCCCTTCCAATTGTGCTTTATGTCTAATCGACCTTCGTACAGACAATATTATAAATGAAATCAACTACCTGGTTAAAGAGTTGGATCCGAGGATACATATTATTGTACTGATTAACAAAGCTCAGCTTGATAACTCTGAAATTACAACATTTATTGCTCAATTTGCTTGGGATTTTTGTACAAGCCCAATAGATCCCGAAAGATTAGAGAAGTGTTTGGGCCATGGGCTTGGTTTGTCTAAATTAAAGCAACAATATCAAACTCCGCAACCTGAACTACCTTGTAATGACCCGGAACATCCAATAACTCAATCAGAAACGATGCAGCAACTATATAGGCAAATTGAGCGCGTGGCACCGACAGATATTCCTGTGCTTATTCGAGGTGAATCTGGCACTGGAAAAGAATTAGTGGCGACCCAATTACACCAATCATCTTCCAGAAAAGATGGACCTTTTATCACCGTTAACTGTGGTGCCATGGCGGCGGGCTTAATTCACTCGGACTTGTTTGGTCATGAGAAAGGTGCTTTTACAGGCGCAACAAGTAACAGAAAAGGCAAAATTGCATTGGCTGATGGTGGAACACTCTTTTTAGATGAAATTGGCGATTTACCCGCCGAGTTACAAGTCAATTTATTGCGTTTTTTACAGGAAGGTTTGTTCGATTCAGTGGGCGGCTGCATAACGCAATCGGCTAACGTGCGAATTTTATCGGCTACTCATGTTGATTTAGAAAATGCTATTGATCAGGGCCGTTTTAGGTTAGATCTCTATTATCGTTTAAATGGCATAACCATTAATACCCCAAGGTTAAAAGAAAGGCGTGATGATATAATCGGTTTAGCAAATCAATTTATTCGGGTGTATTCGAATGAATATGGGCTAGTGGCTAAACCATTATCGCAATCTGCATGCCATGCATTATTAAATTATCCATGGCCAGGTAATGTCCGCGAGTTAATTAATCGGGTTCGCCGAGCGGTGGTATTGTGCGACACGCAACAGATCACAGCACAAAATCTAGAGTTAGCTAATATCGAAAAGAAACGTCACATTGCATTATCACTTAAAACCTTAAAGGACAATGCTGAGAAACAAGCATTGCAACAGGCTATTCTTATTGCCGACGGGCAAGTTGAATTGGCAGCAAGTTATTTAGATATTTCTCGAGCAACCTTTTATAGACTCATGGATAAGCATCACATACAGCTAATTTAATCTTGCTAATAGGTAATCCAATGCAAGTTTATTCTTTTATCTACAATGCGTAACGATTGTAGATAAATGTGCTTGAGATGTAAAACCGCAATATTGATATTAAAATTAGTTATTCCCACTTTTATTTATCTATTCTATCCATTTTATCTCTTGATCTGAGTTGAAAAGCTTCAAAAAATATATTGCTGGCACATTCAGTCTCATTATTAAGATTTAGCTTTTATTTTAAATTAAACGCTATTTCAACAACCTAGCAATTTTTATTCTTAATTTTGAGAATACCTTTCCACTAAAAAATATCTATCTAATTGAAAATAATAACTTTTATATGTTGGCATAAGTGTTGCTGTATCCTTATATCGAGTATGGAAGGAACATCTTATGGATATCATTAGCAGATCATATTGCAGCCTATTGCAATTGTCATTGAAACGAGGAATACAACTTAGTGTGTTAGTACTGGTTGCTCATTCTTACGCTGATGATTCTACTGTCATTGGTTCACATGTGATGCAAGGAGCAGGTCGAGCAAGTATCAACCAAGCTGCTGGCGATTTTAATATTCAGTCTAACAGTCATGCATTAGGCCAACGCACATCGATCAAAACGATTGATTATAGTCAATTAACTCAACCAAGATTATTACCAGAATCCACTAAGCAACTTACTGCAGTAATAGACAGTCAAGCATTTGCTCAGTTTCAAGGCTTAGCAAGTATTAATCAAGTCAGCGGTGAGCAAAACATACAAGCTAACATAGGCAGTATTGCCATGGACTCGACCCTAGAAACCATTATGGGGCAGGGGTTAAATGATGAAGCACTAACTCAAGTGTCAGGCCAAATGACACCGGCATCCTATCAATCATCATACTATCAGGCCGATATCGCTCCAGACAGTTTTTTGGATGCGCAGGGCGTGATGCAAGTTAATCAAATTTCTGGTGACAATAATGTTGCCATTAACCAGTTCTCGTTGCAGTTACCAAGCGGGAATTAATAATCATCGATCGGAGGAATGGAAGATGAAAAAACTAACTCTAGTGCTAAGTATTGCAGCAATAATGAGTGGTTCTGCATATGCAAATGGACCAGGAAATGGACATGGCAATGGAATGAACGATTCTGACAGCAGTGTTGAGCTAGATAAAAAAGTAGATGTGTCTAAAGAGCTTCAATACAAAGGAAAGGTCACCATTGAAGGTACTATTACAGCAAATGGCTTAGGCATGGCTGTTATAGAAAATTTACAAGAATCAAGCAGTAACTATGGTGAGAATTTTTATCATGATAATGACGCCAAAATCACTGGCGATGCATTTAGAAACTCAAGCGGTAATATTGGTGTAAACCAGGCCGCTGGTGATTTCAATGCTCAAAGTAACTCAGCTGCGTTAGCCTCTATTGATGCCGATTTTGCTTTTGGTTCTGGTGATGCTGAAATTTTCAGTACTCAAATGGGCGGAGGCAATGAAGTGTGGAATGATGCCTCAACCAATACGTCTACTATTAATGGTGCTTCATTCATGAATGCCACAGGTAATATTGGCGTCAACGTAGCTGCAGGTAACAATAATATTCAAGCCAATAATATGGCTGCATCCACTTATAATGGACGTTTAGGTGAAGCCAGTGTATCAAATGTTCAAAAAACTGCTTATAACGGCACGATGAATATGGCTGCCATGCATGAAACAATGGGAGAAGCTAATATAGAACTTTCTTTCACTGCTGATGGAACCTCGAGCGGAACGTCAACTCTAGCTGAGAATTATTATCCAGAAGTAATCTCCGGTAATGGAACTCATGGTAATGGCCAAGTAATTGGTCATATTGATTTTGATGCTGAGAATCCAAGTAGCCCCGGTATGATGACTTTTGAAGAGATTGGTACTGTTGAGTTGAGCGGAACTGTGAGCGGTGTATTGCCATACGTTATCCTTGAAGTGCAAAAAACCAACAATTCCTCATTGTTAGCAGGAACAGCTTTCCAAAATGCATCGGGTAACATTGGTGTTAACTTGGCAAGTGGTACCGGTAACTTACAGTCAAATAATTTAGCGTTAACTAGCATTACCGCTGCTTCGACACTTGTAAGTGCTGAATAGTGTTATTCAGCTTTTTATGAATAAGGCAGGGGGCTAGCCCCCTGATTCATCTTATGCGCAACATTACTCAATTGATTATCTGTGTATTGATCATTTTCAGTTTAATTCACTACAATTATGCTGCCGAGATCCCGTTAACGGGGGTTGTGCCTGGTATGGGAACCTATTCTAAATCTATTCAGAGTATACGTGAAAGAAAATTTGAACATGTTATAGAGCAAAAAACAGATTTTTCATGTGGTGCCGCCAGTTTGGCTAGTTTGTTGAAATATGCCTATGACCGTCAAGATATTGATGAGCAGAAAGTGCTAATTGGTATGTTAGAGCATGCTGATTTGACTATGGTTAAGGAACAAGGTTTTTCATTGCTTAATATGAAACGGTATCTGCAATCTCAAGGATTAAGGGGACGGGGATATAAAGTCGGTGAAGCTGAAATGTCATTGCTCAAAATCCCTGCAATTGTATTACTCAATGATGGTGGTTATAGCCATTTTGTTGTTTTTCGTCGCCAGAATGGTGGAGACGTCTATTTAGGTGACCCTGCGTTAGGAAATCGGATTATGACAGTGGATGAGTTTACAGAAAAGTGGAATGGGGTGGTATTTGTGGTTATTGGGCAAGAATATCAACGCGATAATCCTTTATTGCACCCAAGAGCAAAATTAACGTTTCAAGCACTCGACCCACTCTCACCGATGACAGATGCTGAGTTACTCGAATTTGGTTTTTCTTATTCAGATATGCTTTAAGGAGGAAGGTATGAAACCAAGCATGATGCTATTAATGGCTATATCAGCTCCAGTGATGGCGAGTTCTCCTTCATTGACGATATTTCAACACAGTCAAGTATTGACTGATTTTGAACTTGATTCAATGAAAGGTAAATACATCAATAATGGTCAAGATTATTATTTTGGATTACAAATGCAAACGCAGTTTATTCAAGATAATGGCGTCCAGCAACAGGTTGGCATGCAAATCGAATTTGCTCAAGTCGATAATCAACCCTCGGTAAATATTACTATTAGCGATCCAAATGTTGTTGCTAGTCAAAATAGTTTTCAGTTAGATACCTTGGGACAAACTGCTGGGTTACAACAACGAATTCAAATTGCTGGCAATGAAAACTTAGCCATAAATGAATTAGACATGGCCCAAGGTCGATTAGCACCATTATTGAATGGAATCAATGTTGCCGTCGGGACAACGCTTGTGAGCAATAATGGCAATACTATTTTTTCGGCTAACAGTAACACCGTTGGCTATCAGGTCGAACTGGCTTCAGGCAGGGCAAATCAAGGTATTAGCTATCAAAATGGTAATGGACAGTTAGTTCAAAGCATTTTTATTGATGGACTCAGTCATGGCGTGATAAACCAGTCAACATTAAGGTATGACGGTATGCCTGTTGGACCAATTGAGTCAAATATACTTGGTAGGCAAATCAGTGATTTAACCGCACTCGGATTTTAATTCATTCTGTACAAGGCAAGGATGTATATATGAATAAGAAATGGACCTCTGCAGTTGCAGTGATACTGCCTGGAATATTGGCAGTACCTGTATATGCTGCAGATATTGATCCTCAACCAGCCTTACAATCAACCTTATCGGAACAAGATATTGCAGCACTTAAACAAAAACTGATTCAGTTGAATCAACAAATTAAATTGCAGCAACAAACGATTAATCAGATGGCTCAACAGGTGCTTAAGCAAGAGGCATTAAACAGACAAGCCAGCAACAAAGATGTCGCCTTAACAACCCAACAGCCAGCATCAACCCCCTCATCTGCACCCGCACTACCAACAGAGCGACCAAGTGCTCAATCAAGCCAGCAATCAGTAATTGCCAGCCAGACTACAAAGCGAAAAAAAGCGCCAGACAGAGCAAGAAGTACTGATGATGTATTACAAGAATCACATAATGTTTTTTCTCGAAAATTTACTGTAGAACCTTCATTTACCTATAGTTACTACAGCCGTAAAGATCTCATACTGAGAGGTTTTTTAGCGCTTGATGCCATTTTTTTGGGTAACTTAAACTTAGATCGTATTCGCACGAATACTACACAATTGGATCTCACCACCCGTTATACGTTAAATGATAACTGGCAGTTCGAGCTCGGGTTACCGTATCTGTATCGATGGACTCAATATGACTCGGTGGGTGAAGGGAATTCTAGCCAACGATATGAAACCGCCAAAATTAGTGGTGGTCAAATTGGCGATGTCAGTGGTGCTGTTTATTATCGAATTAATGCGGAATCAGTAGATTGGCCCGATTGGGTATGGAATGTCAGAGTTCGTGCCCCAACTGGAAAGGATCCGTTTGGGATCCCGCTCGAAACATCTGAAACCGGTAATTTGACCTATCCGACCGAAATGGCAACAGGGTCAGGTGTTTGGGGGGTATCGACAGGGTTTAGCTTAGCAAAAACGTTTGATCCCGCAATTGTATTTTTCAATCTGAATTATGGCGTTAGCTTCAAAGAGTCATTTGATGATTTATCTGGTGCAACAGGGTTAAGCCCTGGTGAAATTGATTTAGGTGATTATCTGGATTACAGCGTGGGATTGGCTTTCGCGGTGTCTGAGCGAATGAGTTTGAGTATGAGCTTTAATCAGCGATTTTACAGTAAAACCAAACAAAGGCCAGAAGGTGGGGAGTGGGAGAAAATCCCTCGTACAGACACTAATACCGCAAGTTTAGGTATTGGAGCTACGTTAGCTTTATCGCCTAATCTGTCTATGGTGACATCAATGGGTGCTGGACTAACAGAAGACTCCCCTGACTACCAAATCAGTTTGCGGTTTCCTTATCGATTTTAGTGCGGATCAGATAGTTTAGCGTTATAAGTTTCTAAATCGAGATAACCTCAAAAGGCTTATTATATGGCCATTTGAGGTTATTTATCGCGTTAATCGCTCTGGTATTAAATACTAAATAATATTCACAATAACAAAGGGGCGGTGGCGATATTTTTACAAGTCGTTTAGCCTTAACTCATCATCGAATGTAGTGATTCTTGGCTGGTATATCGCTTGGTAAAGAAGTCTAAAAAAGCACTAATATTACTGGCTAGCTGACGGCGGCTTGAATAAACCCCATACACTTTAAAGGGTTCCATTGGCCATTCTTGTAAAATGGGTACTAAGCTTCCGGTTGCAAGTTCTTGTTTGCAACTTGTGTTAGACAGCATGGCAATACCATAATCATCCAATGCTAAGCGCTTCACCATACTGGCGCTATTGACACGCACTTTTCGTTTAAAGGTTGCCATGATTCTACGGTTGCCTTTCCCTAATGGCCAAATAGGGGCCGATAAAGTCGTACCGAGTAAAATACCTTTGTGCTGGGTTAATTCTTGTGGTGTTGCAGGACTACTGAATTTTTTAATATAACCTGGGCTGGCAACCAAAATAGGTTGGCGTTCAAATAATAATCGAGCCACAAGATCGGAAGACTGCAGCGGACCATACTTAATGGCAATATCGTAACCTTCACCAACAAGACCTACATCACTGTCTGTAAATTGAATATCCAGTTCTATGTTGGGATAAAGTCGCATAAAACTAGAGCATAGATGGCCAATAACATCTTGCGAAAATGACACTGGAATAGCAATGCGTAATGAGCCTGAAATATCATTATGGGTATTTTCTATCGTGGCTTTGGCTGCCTCAATTTCATGACTAATTGAATCACAGTGCTGAAAAAATAATGCGCCCACTTGAGTAAGACTTAAATTTCGGGTATCTCGTTGGAGTAATCGCACCCCGAGTTGTTCTTCTAATTGGGCAACTTTACGGCTAATTGTTGATTTAGGTTGTCCGATCTCTCGTGCTGCTTGAGAGAATCCTCTGGCTCTAACAACGGCTGCAAACAGCATCATACCGTTCAAATCGGGCATTCAAACCTCACTGTCTCAAATATGGAACAAAGCGTCCAGTGTAGTTTATATGGTAATTTACCCATTAACAAAGTTATATTTACGGGCTAATAAAATTTTTCAGAGGCTATATAAGCAGAGGATCTAAGGATGACCAGCAAAAAGCAGCCCGCTAACAAGACCCAAGTACTATCGGCTGACCCACTTTTCTTACAAGCTGAACACTTGGCTAAAGATTTTTCATTATTTCCTGCTCATAACAAGCAGAGTTTATCTGAAGAAGTGAAAGGACTATTAACAGAAGATACCATTCAAGCTAACTTGAAAAGTTTGGCATCTTTAGACGTTGATGGTTATGTCAATAAAGTTATTCAACCAACGTTGGATAAAAACCGCCCAGGGGCGAAGCGTATGATCGCTGACTTAAAAGGCAAAATTATTGCCGAAAGTCATATCGGACCGTTTTATCGTGCTGAAGTGGAACTTAATTTTGGCACTCGTACACGCCGTATCGGTTTTATTGCGCAAGAGCGTACGACCGCAAACGGTGCTTGGATGCCAGAGCATCATCTTGCAGCATGTAAAGCAATTCGTCACTTCGCTGAATTGTGTATGCCAATTGTATATTTAATTGATACTCCAGGTGCTGATGCTGGTGAAGTTGCCAATAGTCAAAACCAAGCGCATACCATTTCTAAAGCCATTGCTGAAAGTGCTAACGTTGATGTGCCTACTGTCGGTATTGTGATTGGTGCAGGCTATTCAGGTGGCGCTATTCCATTAGCAGCCGCCAACATTTTACTATCTGTACGAGACGGTATTTTCAATACTATCCAGCCACAAGGCTTACAAAGCATTGCGCGTAAGTACAACTTGTCATGGCAAGAATGTGCTAAGTCTGTTGGCGTATCACCAGAAGAGTTGTATACCGCCGGTTGTATTGACGGCATTATCGATTTTACGCCGTCAGATAAAGATGAACGCCAGCATAATTTACGTCGTGCGATTATTAGCTCTATTGAAGCTGTTGAACGCGCTGCGATGAATTTTGTACGTGATTCTACAGATTTAAAAGAGCACTACGATAGAAGTTTACAGCGTTTCTTATCGCCTTCGGCTAACTTACTTACGCTCGAAAACAATACTCGTTTATCTGTCGCCAATAACCCAACGATGTACCACAATATTTTTGGTAGTGCCTATCGTTATTTGCGTTACTTGACCTTGCGCAGTCGTATTCATTCAATTACACAAGACCAATATGGTCGCTTGTCAAAAGTGAGCGTGCCTGAAGGTGATTTGTTAGCGCGTATTAAACAAGAGCAAGAGCGTGTATTCCAAGCGTGGTTAACTAACCCTGATAAGTTAGTTTACGATGAAGAGTTAAATAAATTATGGGGTACGTTTAGCGCTAAACGTAAAGAGATTTCTACCGAACGTAACGTGATTACGCGTTTTATTTTGGGTGAACCTAAAGAGAACTACAAAAAAGCACGTAAAGCATTGTTATTTAACATCGGTTGGTCGTTATATCATCGTTGGAAAAGTAATGCGGCTAACAACTTCAATGGCTTAATTAAGTATTTAGAGTCGCTGCCTAAGTCTGCGACCCAAGCTCCATGGCCAGAACTTAGTCAGCTTACTGTGCTGGACATTGTTGTTAATGATGAATTACGTGAAGACTTTATTTGGCAGTGTCACAACGTGCTTATCTTCAATGCGTTATATGACAATGTAGTGGGCAGTTTGGCGTCAATTTCCAAAGAAGCCATGATGTCTAAAAGTTTGTCTCGCGAGTCAGTGGATAAGTTACTTCATAAAGCGATTGATAACGCAATATCGAACAGTGATAACGCTAACGATAAGAACAAGTTCTATAAGTGGCTTAAATACTTTATGGATCAATCGAATCGTGCCGAACTGTTAACACGTGTAGAGCAATGGAAGAGTGTGGGTTTCCCACAATTAAACGATTCGCTTTTTGTTATCCTAACTTACTTCTTTGAACGCTTGTTACCTGAGTACTTTGATAGCGAAGACGATCATGATAAGTACACTGGGACAATTAACCCTGTACGTATTGGCCGTCGTAAAGATTTCTGGAACCGTTTAACGATGGGTTACCAGGATTTACTGATCCAAAAAGTACTTCGTGAAGAGAAAAAGAAAGGCAAGATGGGCTGGGAAAGTGTTGTCAAACAGTTCTTTACTAAGTTTGATGAAATTGATGCCGACAAAATGTCAGCTAACATGCTTAACTTCCCTGGTTTCCGTTTATCAATTGAAGATGCTATCGATAAAAAGATCCGTCCTTGTGGTTTAATTACTGGTCTAGCTGATTTTAATAATAATGGTAGCAAGTTACGCGTAGGTGTTGCGGTTTCAAATACGGCCTTCCAAGCCGGCGCATTTGATATGGCCAGTGCTGAAAAATTCAGTTCGTTACTGATTGAATGTGCTAAACGTAAATTACCGGTTATTTGCTTTATCAGTTCTGGTGGTATGCAGACTAAAGAAGGTGCAGCAGCACTATTCTCTATGGCTGTTGTAAACGACCGTATTACCCGCTTTATACGTGATAATGAATTACCTGTGTTGATGTTTGGTTTTGGTGATTGTACTGGTGGTGCTCAAGCTAGCTTCGTGACGCACCCTTTAGTGCAGACTTACTATTTGTCAGGCACCAATATGCCATTTGCTGGACAAATGGTAGTACCTGCGTACTTACCGTCAACAGCAACTTTATCGAACTACTTATCTAAAGTACCTGGTGCGATGACAGGGTTAGTTCATAACCCGTTTTGCGAGACCTTAGATACTCAGTTGTCTGGTATTGACCCACTTATGCCATTACCGACAATGAAGATTGAAGACGTGATCGGTAAAGCCTTGTCTACTCTTGTACCTGAAGTCGTTGAGTTAGAAAAAGTCATTGTACAAGATGATCCTCGTGCGTTGATGAAGCCAATTCATAAAGTGTTAATACATGCTCGTGGTTGTACGGCGGTTAAATTAATCCGTAAAGCACATGACAACAATATTAATGTTGTATTGGTTGCCTCAGATCCTGACATGACATCTGTTCCTGCAGACATGCTTAAAGATAGCGATAAGCTTGTGTGTATTGGCGGTAATACTTCAGATGAAAGTTACCTTAATGCTTACTCAGTATTAAAAGTAGCTGAATATGAAGATGTTGATGCATTACATCCTGGTATCGGTTTCTTATCTGAAAGCCCGCAGTTTGCAGCGTTATGTGTTAACAACGGAGTTAACTTTGTTGGCCCTAGTGTGTATTCAATGACCACAATGGGTAACAAATCTAATGCCATTCACACCTCTCAAGCGCAAAACGTACCCGTTGTGCCAGGTAGCCACGGTATTTTGAGTAATGCCGAGCAGGCGGTGAACGTAGCGTCAGAAATTGGTTATCCAGTACTATTAAAAGCGGTACAAGGTGGTGGTGGTAAAGGTATTCAGGTTGTTAAACGCCCTGAGGACATGATTAGCTTCTTCCAGAGAACCGCAACAGAAGCCGCCGCTGCATTTGGTAATGGTGATTTGTATTTAGAGAAATACGTTACATCATTACGCCATATTGAAGTGCAGTTACTGCGTGATAAGTTTGGTAATACCAAAGTATTGGGTATTCGCGACTGTTCAGTTCAACGTAATAACCAGAAAGTGATTGAAGAATCAGGTTCAACTATGTTGCCTGAAGAGCTTAAACAACGTGTGATGGAATACACTCGTGCGTTAGGTGAGGCGACCGATTATATGGGCGCAGGCACTGTTGAGTTTATCTATAACTTGGATGCAAACGAAGTGTACTTCATGGAGATGAATACGCGTCTTCAAGTAGAACATCCCGTCACTGAAGCAACATCTGGTATTGATATTGTTAGTGCGCAGTTTGATATTGCTGCAGGTCGTTCAATTGAAAAATTGGAGCCAGTTGACCAAGGTTACGCCATGGAAGTGCGTGTGACAGCAGAGAAAGCGGCACTAGATAGTCAAGGTATTCTTCAGCTTATACCTAATCCAGGTAACATTACTGAATGTATTTTGCCTCAGCGTGATGATGTTGAAATTATTTCGATTGCAGCAACAGGCAAAGAAGTGTCGCCATACTATGATAGCTTGATCGCACAGATCATCATACGCGGTACTGATCGTGCTGACGTAGTAGCTAAAATGTATGAGTACCTTGATAGCGTTGTGATTAAAGGTATTGCGACTAACATTCCATTATTGAAGCTTATCCTTAAAGATCCAACGTTCAATGAAGGTGTGTATGACACTAACTACTTACCACGTTTAATGGCTGAGTTAGATATTCCAGCACTGATTGCTGAAATGGAAGCGGCTGCTGAAACCATTGGCGTTGATACTGAATCATTACGTGTTGGTGAAAGTAATGAACTGAAAGTATTGGCCCAAGGCGCAGGTATTTTCTATACCTCTCCAGCACCGGGTGAAGCAGACTTTGTTAAAGAAGGTGACATTGTCACGGTTGAACAAACATTAGCATTGATGGAAGCAATGAAGATGTTCTCTCAACTTACGTTAGCGGGCTTTAATCGTCAAACGGGTGTGTTATATCCTGAAGATCAAAAGTATCGCATAGAACGTATTCTCAATAGTAATGGTCAGCAAGTGTCACAAGGTGACTTACTGTTTGTTATCTCACCAGTCGAAGCATAATACGTTAGATTGATTGTTGAATAAAATACCCACCTTTTGGTGGGTATTTTTTTGTCATACTTTCGTATGTTGTAATACACTCAACATTGTATACACTTTTTCGTTCAACTATTTTATTAGAATTGTTGGATCACACTATTGAGAGAATTGAGTTGGCTTGGATCTTCTAAAGTATTATTGATTACGCTTTGGATATTGATTAATGGAATCGACACTAAGCATGCTCATGCTTCGGTGGTGGATAGTCAATCCATCGTTAATTTAAAAAATAGTAATGTCGTACGATATTGTGTTGATCCTGATTGGTTACCTTATGAAGCCATTGTTGATGGTCGTCATACTGGAATTTCATCTGATTATTTAGCTTTATTAGCACATTATACCAATCTGACTTTTGTGTTAGTCCCCACTTCGTCTTGGCGACAGAGCCTGGAATTACTCAAACAGGGTGAATGCGAACTAACGCCCATTTTAAATCAAACGCCTAAACGTGACCAATATCTATCCTTTAGTCAGGTCTTTTTTAAATCACCAAATGTATTGGTGTCACTAAAATCTCAACCATTTTTACAAGGGTTTGAAAATATCGGCAACCGCTTATTGGCCATCCCCAAAGATTATCGCTTAGTCGAGTATGTACAACGGTATTACCCCAGCCTTAACACCATATTAACCAGTAATGAACGGCAGGGATTAGAAAAAGTCGCTAATGGTGAGGTAGACGTATTTGTCGGATCGATGTTTTCGGTTAATGCGTATATTCAGCAACAGGGATTAACATCACTTAAAATTGCAGGTTGGGGTGGTCCTGAAGATGAGTTACGCATAGGCGTTATCAAGGCAAAAAAAACTTTGTTACCGCAGATTAATGCTGGTCTAGCAAAAATCACTCAAGCTGATCATAATGCTATTTATAAAAAATGGCATAATATTACCGTCATTGAAGACATTGATTATAGTGTTGTTATCCAAGTTGGTACTGTACTTGGGATGCTTATTCTATTCTTACTTTATCGAACGATTTGTGTGAGTAAGTACAATGTCCACTTAGAAAAAAACAATAAGCAGTTACAACAATTGCATTTAGAATTGGAACAAAAAAATAGCGATTTGGATTTTTTAGCTCAACACGACCCATTGACAAAACTATTTAATCGTCAATATTTTAATCAAACCTTTTTAGATGATCCTAGGCAGCCTCAACAGAACAAACAAGCAAACAATAATATTAGTTTGGTTGTTATTGATATCGATTTTTTTAAAGCAATAAATGACAAGCATGGACATACTGTTGGTGACAAAATATTAGTTCAAGTCGCACAAGTGTTACAAGCATCGGTGAGAGATCTGGATGTTGTTGCAAGGTGGGGCGGTGAAGAATTTGTGGTGGTGTGTCAGCATGTAGCATTGCACGATGCTACCGAACTTTGCCAACGAATTACTGATGAACTTACCCACTTCCATTTTTACAATAATATCAAAGTGACCTGTAGTTATGGTATTGCCCTATTGAAGGACAATGAACCGATTCAAGCTTGTTTTGAACGTGCCGATGGGGCTTTGTTTAAAGCCAAGCAGTCTGGGCGTAATCAATATTGTAGCGCCTGATAAAATTATTTTGATTAATGTGTATACTCTTTTTCGTCACTGGTCTTATTCGATAATAAGAACATAGTGGGCATCGCGGCAAACTCATATTCATCATAAAATGCACCTAAAAATGCTATTTTAGGTATTTAACCTCGAATTTAACATTTTTAGGGTAAAATAACGTGACGGCTAAAAAATAATCTATTATTTTTAGTCGTTTGTTTTATATGTGATTCTAGTCATTAATATCGATTTTTTGAGCTAAAAATAAATAAATATTGCACCAGCTATTTGCGCCCAGCAAGGTTCCAATTTACAATATGCGCCTTAATAACCTGATGTGCGGTGTGTCGGTTCTTTTTCGCATGCTCCGTCTACTTCTTAAACTAATCATTAAAGTTGAATCATGACCGAATTATCCAAATACAGAAACATTGGTATCTTCGCTCACGTTGACGCGGGTAAAACCACGACCACCGAGCGTATCCTTAAGCTAACCGGTAAGATCCATAAGATCGGTGAAGTACATGATGGTGAATCAACCACAGACTTCATGGAACAGGAAGCTGAGCGCGGTATTACCATTCAGTCAGCAGCAGTAAGCTGTTTCTGGAAAGGCTACCGTTTTAACGTTATTGACACTCCAGGCCACGTTGACTTTACAGTTGAAGTTTATCGTTCGCTAAAAGTGCTTGATGGCGGTATCGGTGTATTCTGTGGTTCAGGCGGTGTAGAGCCTCAGTCAGAAACTAACTGGCGTTATGCTAACGATTCTGAAGTTTCGCGTATCATCTTCGTAAACAAATTAGACCGTATGGGTGCTGATTTTTTACGTGTTGTTAAGCAAACTAAAGACGTATTAGCGGCTAATCCTTTAGTTATGGTTTTACCAATAGGTATTGAAGACGAATTCATTGGTGTTGTTGACCTATTAACTCGCGAAGCTCACGTTTGGGACGATACTGGTTTACCTGAAAACTTCACAATTCAACCTGTACCTGCTGACATGGTTGACTTAGTTGAAGAATACCGTGAAATGTTAATCGAAACTGCTCTTGAGCAAGACGATGACTTATTAGAAG